>NZ_JBWKNX010000005.1:0-211418 GCF_059415785.1 Brevundimonas sp. GW821-FHT10A07 | reverse complement strand
GTGACGTCCATCCCGAACCTCAAAAGGGGGTCCCTATTGCACGCCGATAGGGGGTCCCTTTTAGACGCCGATTGACAATCAGATACCTCTGATGACCGTGCATAAGAGCAAGGGGCTTGAGTACGACACGATCGTCTTCATGGGGCTCGACGACCAAGCTTGGTGGGCGCACAAACCCGGCGACAAAGAGGGCCTCGCCGCGTTTTTCGTCGCTCTCTCCCGAGCGAAGCAGCGGGCCATCTTTGCGTTCTGCCAGCAACGTGGCCAACGATCAAAGGTAGCCGAGCTCTACGCGCTCCTAGGGCAGGCTGGCGTTCCGGAAATCGCCATCTAGACCCGACGCGCAGACGCCTAAACGACCGTTTTGTCAGTTGCTCATACCGTCCGAACCTCGGAGTCTGTGAGCATGCTGCGGTCTGGCGCTATTGTCAGACTGATTGCGGCCAAGTCTGTCGAAGCCGTTCGACCATGTCCGCGCGCCGGGCGGGCTCCAGGCGGTCGAGGTTTAACTGCTTCCAGCGCACGGCGGGGAGGTCGGCGGCGTCGGGCAGGCCGATGAGGTCCCAGTCGGGCGCGCCGGCCTTGAACCCGATCAGGAAGGTGCGGTGCGCCTCCGGCATATCGTCGACGATGGCAGTGATCAGGGCGGCGCGCGCCGCGATGAGGTCCTCAAGGTCCACTGGGTCTTCGGTCATCCCATCGAAGCCGCGTTCGAACTCCTGGGTCAGATCCTTGGGATTGGCGCGGAGCACCTCGGCCATGGGCCGGTGGTGGCTGGCCAAATAGATCACAAAGGCCTGTCGCAGTGCCGGCGTGATCCCCTCGTTGGCCAGAAGGTCGCGCACATCGAACAGGTCGCGGGGATGCTGGCGGTCCAGCGCCGCCATGATCTTGCCGGCATAGAGATCCGCGTGGGAAACCATCCGGGCCTCCGCATAGCCGAAGCGCTCTTCCACTGCCGCTGAAACCGGACGGATCTCGGGCTCGAACACCACGCCGCGCAGGACCGGCGTCACCTCCACCTTGATCACCGCGCCGTCCGCGCGGACGAGCAGCTTGTCGATCACGGGCTGGGCTCCACCCTTGCCGCGCACGACGACCGATCCCGGCAGGGCGTGTTCGATGGCGTCAGCGATCCGCCTCAAGGCCGCGTCGATTGCGGCGAGCGATGTGTCCCGATCCTCAACCGGCAGATAGGTCAGGTCGATATCCACCGACAGCCGCGGCAGATCACGGACGAACAGATTGATCGCCGTGCCGCCCTTAAGGGCGAAGACAGGTTCCTGGAACACGAGGGGGAGGGTTTGGACGAGGAGGCGGACCTGCCGGGCGTAGACGTCACTGACCGGCATCGAGCGACCTCGGCACGGTGATCTTGTAGGTCGGGTCCAGTCTGCCGCCCTTGGCGAGCACGCGGTTGCCGCTGCCCAGATCGATGGTGTTACGGTCCAGGGCTTTAAGCCACGCATGAGCGTGCCGATCGGCGAAATAGAAGAACAGGCGTTTGACCTTCACGCTCACGCAATCCTCGAGCAGGCGCTGCAGCCGTCGCGGGCTGAGGGTGGCCAGGGCGCCCATCAGCTGATCCACTTGGTCGAAGCTCTCATGATCGGGGAGTTCGTCCAGAAGTTCGAGGATGGCGCGCTCGGGCGTCGACTGGCGCAAGGGCCATTGCCAGTGGCCCAGGGGGGTGTCCACCACTGCGGCGCGGGCCCAGTCCGCCAGGAGGCCGGTCTCGCTGGAGTCCTCGCCGAGCCGGGCGACCTCGAAGTATCGGGCGCTGCTGAACAGCTTCTGCGACGGATGATATTTGAACGCGACATCCAGAGGCAGGTCGGCCAGCCAGGTCGGCGGGGTTTCGTCGCCGTAGAGATGAACCTCCTTGCGGGTGGCAGGAAGGTAGTGGGCGTAGCCCTGGAGCTCGAGCGCGGTGCGTCCTCCCACGACGACGGAATAGTCGAGCAGGGCCTGGAGCGACAGCACGGCGACCGGCCAGTCGAGGGTTCCGCGCGGACGTCGATAAACGCGGCGCGCCGTGCGTTCCAGGCGCCCCGAAGCGACGTATTTGGCCCTCAGCGAGTTGGGATAGCCGTTCTCATTCATCCAGCCGGAATCGACCAGGAGGCCTTCCGGGAGGATACGTTCGAGCTTGTTTAGCTTTCCCAGCATTTGAACACTCATAGTGTCCTAATATGAAGATTGTCAAACATATTGGTTTGCCATTCTTGAAATTGGAACGCCGTGAGTGTCTTACTGCGCTCAAAGTCAAACCATGCATGGTGCGGGATTGATACCAGCAAGTCGCCCCGAGTTCAGGCCTTGGCACTGCATCGCTCGCCAATCAACTCTGTAAGCGCCCGAACCGGATCGTCACTCAGATGCCAGCGTAGTCGGCCGACAAATAGTCCAACAGGCGCCAAGCGACGTGGGCCTTCGGTTGAAGCCGGAGCTTAAAATAAGAGCGACACGGGAGCTGCTAGGGATTGGTCCTCACGCCACTTCTTCGGGTCTAGCTCGCGTAACCAGACCGGCCGTATCGCTTCGGCACGGAGATAGGGTCTGTGGACCCTGCAGATCTAAGGAGCAGATCTAAGGACATGGCTCAGCACGCTGAACCTCCTCGCCCATCGACCCTGTTTTGACGCACGATATGGCAGCGGGTGTGATCCTACGACGAGAGGCCTTGGTGCTCATCTGCTCGTCTTACCGGGGGAAAGGAAACTCAAGCCGCACCGGCGAGCCTCCTTTTCGGTGTGGACACCAGATCCCAGATCGACACAGCGATCATCAACGTCAGACTTGGGTAAAGGAGCCAAGCCGTGGGCCAGCCAAAGCTCGCCATCAGCAAGGCGGCGGCCAATACCAGCAGAGGTCCGACCATGCCCAGGGTCATTCTTGACCATCGCCGATGGCGCATCCCGCTGGCCACGTTGGCGGCCAACGCGATAACCGCGAACAGAGGGAGCAGGTAGCGGATGAAGACCCCTTCATACTGACTCAAGAAGCCTAGACCCAAAGCTGCGGCCAAGCTGCCGAGTGCGGGAAAACACGCCGCGCAGCCCATAGCCGCAACAATCGCGCCGACTACGCCCGCTTTATCAGCCGCGCGGGTGATGGGTTCTTGGTCCGGCACGCTTTTCCCTCGGGAAGCTGGAGTATGGCGATCTGAGCCCAGCAAGTGTTGAGCGCGCTGGTGTCGATCGTCTCGGACAACCGAGTAGGGTCTGTAGTCCCTACAGATACAAGAGCATTCTTGTCTTTCCAAAATCCGTCGGGTCGATTGCGTGACGAGGCGAGGCTCGCCGTGATGGACTAGCGCCAAAAAATCAACCGCCAGCCCCGGATGAGGCGGGATATAAACGTCCGAACCTGAAAGCTGCGGGCGGGCAGGGGCCGTTCAGGGCACCGGCCGGGTTCCAGCCTCGGAATCAAACAGGGCTTCCAGGATCGGGCAATCCGGCGTGGCGCCGTCGGCGCAGCGCGAGACCATCTCGACGAGCACCTCTTCCATCTTCCTCAGAGCAGCTAGCTTGGAACGGACGTCGCCCAGATGGGCGGCAGCGACCACGCGCGCCTCCGCGCACGGAAGATCGCGCTGTTCGGCCAGTTCGAGCAAATCCCTTATTTCATTCAGCGTGAACCCGAGCTCCCGGGCCCGGCGCACGAAATTGAGCCGGAGCAGATGACCGCGGCCATAGAGGCGGTGTCCACCCTCGCTGCGAGCAGGCGCGGGCATCAGGCCGATCTTCTCGTAATAGCGCACGGTTTCGATGTTGACCCCGGTCCGCCGGGACAACTCGCCGATAGGAAGCTGTGGGGCCGTATCCCGCAGGGCCGATTTGTCCATGAAGCGTTTTACCTCTTGTATCTGTAGTGACTACAGACCCTACCTTGTGTGTCTCGACCAGTGAAGGCGTGAGGAGTGTTAATGGCAGACGGCAAGCAAGAGTTCGGCGGACACTCGGCGCGCACCGACAAACCCATCGCTCGCGGGTGGCTTGCCGTCGGAGGACTTGCCGCCGCGATCGGCGCCACTTCCTGCTGCGTACTGCCGCTGGCCTTGTTCGCGCTCGGGATCAGCGGGGCATGGATAGGCAACGTCACGGCGCTGGCCCCCTACCATCTTTATTTCGTGGCCGCCGCCGTGGTGCTGCTGAGCCTCGGCTTCTTCCGGGTCTACCGCCAGCCCCGGGCCGCCTGCGCCGACGACGTGACCTGCGCCCGGCCGGCCTCGACGCGCCTCATCAAGATCGCGCTCTGGACGGCGACCCTGCTCGTCGCCCTCGCCCTCGCATTTCCCTATGTCGCGCCGCTGCTGATCGGCGCCTGAATTTTTCCTGGAGACTTCGATCATGACCCTTTCGGTCCGCAACGCTCTCGTCTTCGCGGCGGCTGTCTTCACCGCTGATGCCGCCCAAGCCGCCGAACGCACGGTGAGGCTCGACGTTAGCAATGTGACCTGCGTGACCTGCGTGACCTGCGCGCCCATCGTCCGCCGCACGATCTCGCGCATCTCCGGTGTTGAAGCCGTGACCGTCGCCTTGACCCCGGGCGGGAGAGGACAGGCCGTGGCGACGGTGACCTACGATGACGCCCGAGTGACGCCGGCCGCCCTGGCGCTCGCGTCGACCAGGGCCGGCTATCCCGCGCGTGTTCAGGCGCGCCGATAAACGCTGCCGGCGTCCGGTCGTGACGCCTCGAGGCCGACATTCAAACTCTGTCGCGCGGCCAGTCTCCGCGTCAGCAGACGCTCGTGATGACATCCAGCTCTCGCCGCTATCCGACGTAAGCCGGGCAACGTCGGGGTTGACGCCGCTTTGTTAGCGGCAAAGTCTATTCAGAAGGATCCGGACAATATGAGTGATTGTTGCACGCCCTCAGGGGATATCGCCAAGACTTACGATCTCGTCGTGGTCGGGGCGGGGTCGGCCGGGTTCTCGGCCGCCATCACGGCGGCGGAACAGGGCGCACGGGTCGCGCTCGTCGGAGACGGAACGATAGGCGGCACATGCGTCAACGTCGGTTGCGTGCCGTCCAAGGCGCTGATCCGGGCCGTCGAACCCCTGCACCAGGCCCGGGCCGCTTGCCGCTTCGACGGCGTCCGGGCCTCGGCCGCCATCGCTGACTGGTCCGCAGCGGTTCGCCAGAAAGACAGACTGGTCGATGACCTTCGCCAGGCAAAGTACGAGGACGTGCTGCAGGGTTATGACGCCATCACCTACCACGAAGGCCCGGCGAGACTCGTCCAAGGCGGCGTGGAGGTCGGCGGCGTCCGACTGATTGCGGACAAGGTGATCATCGCGACCGGTTCACGTCCGGGGGTTCCAGCGATCCCCGGCATCGAATCCGTGCCTTATCTGACCAGCACGACCGCGCTCGAACTGGAGGCCCTGCCCCGATCGATGCTGGTGATCGGCGGCGGCTATATCGGGGTGGAACTGGCCCAGATGTTCAGCCGGGCGGGCGTCCACGTCACCATCGCCTGCCGCTCCCGGCTACTGCCTGAGGGGGAACCCGAAATCAGTGAGGCGCTGCAGCGCTATCTCGTGGACGAAGGCGTCACGGTCGTAGCGGGGGCAGTCTACGGGTCTATCGACGCGTCCGACGAGGGGGGCTCACTCAGGCTGACGCAAGCCGGTGGCAAAGAAACGATAACCGCGGAGCGCGTTCTGATCACAACGGGCCGGGTTCCCAACTCCGACGAGCTGGGGCTTTCCGAGATGGGGATCCAGATGTCGCCAACGGGAGGCGTCGTCATCGACGACCGGATGCGCACGACGCGCGCGGGCGTCTATGCCGCAGGCGATGTCACCGGCACGGATCAGTTCGTCTATATGGCCGCCTACGGCGCGCGACTGGCCGCTAGGAACGCGCTGAACGGCGACACCCAGGTCTACGACAATCGCGCCATGCCGGCGGTCGTTTTCACGGATCCGCAGGTTGCGACGGTGGGACTGACGGAAGCCGCAGCCCGCGCGGCCGGTCACGATGTGCAGACCTCGATGATCACCCTTCATCACGTTCCTCGCGCGCTCGCGGCCAGGGACACGCGTGGGCTCATCAAGCTGGTGGCGGATCGCGGCACGCGGCGACTCCTCGGCGCGCACATTCTGGCGCCTGAAGGGGCGGACAGCATCCAGACGGCGGCGGTGGCCATCAAGTGCGGAATGACAGTGGAGCAGTTGGGCGACACGATCTTCCCCTACCTCACGACAGTCGAGGGCCTGAAGCTGGCCGCGCTGACGTTCAACAAGGACGTCAGCAAACTGTCTTGCTGCGCAGGTTGAGAGGTACGACCGGATGCTTTCCACTTCGCCACCTGTCGGGTTGGCGAAGCCAGTCGTCCAATGTTTCCTTCAGGTCTTGGGACTGAATCGCTCACCAATCCGCTCTGCAAGCGCCCGAACCGGATCGTCGCTCAGATGGGCATACCGTTCCGTGGCGCGACTGTTGGCGTGTCCCAGCGCCTTGCCGATCATCGGGAGACTGGCCCCGTCCGCCAGGGCGAAGCTTGCGAAACTGTGGCGCAGGTCGTGGATGCGGACGCCTTCCAGCTTGGCTTTCGGGAGCACCTTGTCGCGCCAGATCTTGGACTCGGAGGTCGCATATCCGTTGTCGCCCTTGGTGGCCGGAAAGACAAACTGGCTTCGACCGCGGGTCTTGTAGAGACGCTGCAGGATTCCGAAGGCCATGTCGTTGAGCGAGATCCGACGATCCCCCGTGCGACCGCCCGCCTTGGTGCGGCTCGGCGGTAGCACGAGCCGGCGCCGGTCAAAGTCGACCTCCGTCCACCGCAGGCCCGCGATCTCGTTGCGGCGCGCGCCTGTCAGAAGCAGAAGCCGATAGACCGCGCCCTGCCGTTCGGAGATCGTCGCATCCGCCTCCAGGGCGTCGAGTGCGGCGATCAAACCCTGAGCCTGGGACTCGGACAGGAAGCGTTCGACCGCCGGTCGGAGCTTTCGTTCGACCTTCGCGCACGGGTTCGGGCCGGCGAAATGCCCCTTGTCGATCGCCCAGTTGAAGGTCGCGCGCAGGGTGGAATAGGTCCGGTCCGCGATACCCGCCCCGCCCTTGACGATGGATCGACCACGAAGTTTGGTCTTCACATCCTTGGCGGTCTTCCCGGCCGTGATCGATCGGATCATCCCGGTGATGTGGTCGCGGGTGACCGTATCAAGCGCCATCTTGCCGAGCAGGGGAACGACGTGGCGCTCGAGGTTCGTCCGGTCCATGGCCCATGACGAGTCCCGTTTGGTCGGTTTGTCGTCCGGCCCTTTCTCCAGATACAACTCGACCAAGCCTTTGATGGTGAGACCCTCGATGCGCCTGCGTGCTTCGCCGGGATCGATGCCGCGCCGCGCATCGACCACCACCGACGCCGCCTCCTTGCGAGCCCGATCCGCCGTGAGCTTGTCCGGCCCATCCCCATGCTCGCCGAGCGTCAGCCAGCGCTGGATCCCGCGGACCCGATACTTGATGGCGAACATCCTTCGGACAGGCTTGGCGGCATGGCCCTGTCGGGTTTCGGTCCCAGGATAGATTCGAAGACAGAAGCCTGCGATCTCGCTGTCCCAGATTCGACCCTCGCCGATCTCCGGAACGGGCGCGCTCTCAACCACTCGCTTGGTTAGTTTTTGCTTCGTCATGGCGATAGAAATATACGCTCATTTCCGAGCCACCGCTACCACTCCGCTACCAACTCAAGTGAAACCGTGCGAAACGCTCCGTAACCGGATAAACAAGAAAACCTATGTAAAACAATATGAAAAGCTGATTTTTGGAACGTCCTGAAAAGCCCGGAAATGCTGATCCCCAACATTGCCAAGGTTGGGGTCGAGAGTTCGAATCTCTTCGCCCGCTCCAAGTCGAGACTGACAAAATCAGGGGCCTGTCGTTTCGCGGCAGGCCCCGATTTGTTTCCTCCATCCCTTCGGTCATCACGGTGGACGTCCGTTGTCCCGGAGCCGCGGGGGCGGCGGGTTCGTCATGAAAGGCCTAGCCGAGAGGCGCCGGAATCCGCCGTGCTGAAGCGTAAAACGGCGTGTCGATTCAGATGCTTCGGGGGCTGAGCATATCCACACGTCTTGGTAGCGAATGGGTGATATCCAAGGAAGGAATCAACCGGGCAAAGACTGGGACGCAATGTTGGGCAGGGGAAAACGATCGGCGTCGCTGGTGCTTGAAGAAGCTGTCGAAGCCTTGCGAACCAATGTGATGATCGCGGACCAGGACCTGAACATCACCTATCTGAATCCCGCGGTTCAGGACCTGCTGCAGGCCGCTGAGGCGGATCTGCGCAAGGAACTTCCGAACTTCAGCGTCGCCAAACTGGTCGGCAGCAACATCGACATCTTTCACAAGAACCCGGCCCATCAGCGCGGGATGCTGGCGGCCCTGACCAAGCCGCATTCGGCGACCATCCGCGTCGGAGACCTGGCCTTCGACCTTCACGTCAGCCCGCTGAAGCGGCGGGGCAAGCCGGCCGGCTTTGTCGTGGAGTGGGCGGACGCCCACCACCGGCTCGCCAGCGAGGATTTCGCGGCCCAGATCCAGGCGATCGGGCGATCCCAGGCGATGATCGAGTTCAAGCTGGACGGCACGATCGTCAACGCCAACGAGCGATTTCTCGATGTCATGGGCTACCAGCTCAATGAAGTCGTCGGCCGCAAACACGAGATCTTCGCCGAACAGGAATATCGTGACAGCCCCGACTATCAGCAGTTCTGGGCGGCGCTCGCGAGCGGCGCGTTCCAGTCCGGCGAGTTTCGGCGGGTCCGCAAGGACGGGGGCGTCGTCACGATCCAGGGCGCGTACAATCCCATCCTCGGCCCGGACGGCAAGGTGGCCAAGGTGGTCAAATTCGCCACAGACGTGACGCAGCGCGTGGAGGCCGTAACCGTGATCGGCGACGCGCTGACGGCGCTCGCCGAGGGCGATCTCCAGCAGCGGATAACGACCCAATTCATACCCGAACTCGACAAGCTCCGGATCGACTTCAACAGCGCCGTCGAAACCCTCCAGGCGACCATGACCAGCGTCGGCGCGACCGCGGGCGCGATTCGCGCGGGCGCCGACGAGATCGGCGTCGCTTCCGACGAATTGTCGCGCCGGACCGAACAGCAGGCCTCCAGTCTGGAAGAGACCGCCGCGGCGCTCGATCAGCTCACCTCGACCGTCAACAGCAGCGCCGCCAATGCGCAGAAGGCGGCCGCCGTCGCGCTCGGCGCCAGGGGGGACGCCCAACGCTCGGGCGACGTCATGGGCGAGGCGATCTCCGCCATGTCGGAAATCGAGCGATCAGCCGTTGAAATCACCAACATCATCGGGGTGATCGACGAGATCGCCTTCCAGACCAATCTGCTGGCCCTGAACGCCGGGGTCGAGGCGGCGCGGGCCGGGGACGCCGGCCGCGGCTTCGCCGTCGTCGCTTCCGAGGTGCGGGCGCTCGCCCAACGATCTGCGGAAGCCGCCAAGGAGATCAAGGGACTCATCGCGGGCAGCTCGCAGCAGGTCACCAAGGGCGTCAAACTGGTCGGCGAGACCGGAGAGGCTCTCGGGGTCATTGTCGAGCGCGTGGCCGAAATCGACGCCCTGATCAGCGACATCGCCACCTCGGCCCGTGAGCAGTCCTCGGGCCTGAGCGAAGTGAATGTGGCGGTCAACCAGATGGACCAGGTCACCCAGCAGAACGCCGCCATGGTCGAGGAGTCCACGGCCGCTTCACATTCGCTCCGTCAGGAGACCGAAGGGCTGATGACGATGATCGGGCGGTTTCAGCTTGGAACGGCGGGAAGCTCACCCCGACAGCAGGCCGCGCCCGAGCCTCGCCCGGTCCGCCTCGTCGCCGTCGGCGGCGGACGGGTCCAGGCTGCGCCGGCGACATCGGACTGGGAGGCGTTCTGAAGCGAGCCGCCGTCCCGATCTTCGGAACGCCCAGGCGCGGCTCAGGAGCGAATGGGGATACCGGTCACGCGCCGAGCATAGAGACCGGTCCGGGCATGCAGGCGCAGCCTCGGGGCCGCGGCGCCGGGTCTGCGTCCGTCGCAACGGAACAATCGTGCGCCCCAAGGGCGGCGTTCATCCGGGACAGGACGGCGAGGGCGGTCGAGAGGTCCTGGAGCGAGACAGAGCTTTCGGCGCTGTATTGCACGCATGAGGCGCAGGCCGACCAGAGTTTCGCCGCCTCTCGTCCGCTGTCGGTAAGGCGCAGGAGGTGGGCGCGTCGATCCCCCTTCAGGGCCTGGCGCTCCACCAGACCCGCCGCAAGAAGGCCGGTGACACGCGTCGACATGACGGCCTCCGAAAGCGCCAGCGCATCGGCCGCTTCCCTCTGGATCAAGCCGGAGGGGCGCTGGGCCAGAAGGTTCAGAACCGCCAGCTGGCCCGCGTTCAGGCCGCCTTCCGCCAGCACCTCGTCCACCCGCGTCGTCCATCGACGCGCAAGCCGGATGACGGCGGACTGCAGCATGGTCCCCACAGCGTGATGATTGGCAGGTCCGCAGGTTCGCACGTCGCCCCACTTGGGACATTGGCACGTCGTCTTCTCCCAGCGGCCGGTTTCGAAGCGCTCTGCCATCGCCGTCTCTCGTTTTCGGCGTCGAGAGTCCTTGAAAGCCCAGGTGAGCGCAATAAGGGGTATCCCTCCGTATCCAGCGCAAAATCCTGAGGGACGACATGTCCCGACGCGCTCTACAGCCAAGCGCATCGCCCTGGCGGCCCGAGGGTCGCGCTCAGCTTGGGTCGGATCAGACCTTGATGTCGAGATAGGAGCCGGGGCGCATGATCCGGGGCTCTTCGCGTTCCGGCGCCGCCGGGGCGGGTTCGACGGGGCGCGCCGGATTGGCGGTGCGCACCGTGGACATGACGGCGGCGGCGGGCGCCTGACTGGGTTGAACGCGTGAAGCCTGATCCAGGGCGGCGCGGAAGAAGGCGGCCTGCGCGTTTCGCGCCGTCGGCAGGTCGAGACCTTGCGACGGGACGGGCTGCGGCAAACCGGGGCGAATCGCGCTCATGCCCAAACGTTAACGCATCCGGAGCGATCAATCGTTAACAAGGCCTCTCGAAAGAGAGTTAATGCGATTTTTCACCGGGAGCGGGCCGGGGCGGGGCCTGCATGGAGGCGACGAGTCGTTCGATGTCGGCGTCGTTCAGCAGGGGACCGGACTGTTTGGCGGTGATCCGGCCCATGGCGTCGACGGCGAAGGTCTCGGGCACGCCGGAAATGCCCAGGTCCAGACCGGCCCGACCCTCGCGGTCCACCAGAACCATGGAATAGGGATCGCCCAACTCGTCCAGGAAGGCGCGGGTGGCGAACGGCTCGTCCTTGTAGGCGACGCCGACGACGGCGATCCCGCGCGCCTTCAGGGCCAGAAGCTTGGGATGTTCGATCCGGCACGGCGTGCACCAGGAGGCGAAGACATTGACCAGCATGGGTCGGCCCACGCCCGCCGTCTTGAGGTCCAGATTGCCGGGTCCGGCGGTGTCGCCGGTCAGCATGGGCAGCACCGTTTCGGGGATCGGCTGGCCGACCATGGCGTCGGGCTTGAAGGCGGGATCGCGTTTCAGCGACCAGCCGACGAACAGAGCGGCGAGCGCGCTGAGCACCACCAGGGGCAGGAGGGCCAGCCAGCGGTTCACTTTAAGGGCCCTATCGCGCTTTGCGCTACTTGAGGGCGGAGGGAGTCCGCGCCTTCTGTCTTTGAGCTCGTCTCCAACCGCTCCAGTTCCCGCTTCCATTTGCGGGAGATGATGACGGCGCGGGCGGTCAGGGCGATCAGCACCAGGGCGCTGACGCCCCAGGCGGGCCAGACGAAGGCGGCGTAGGGGGTCATGTCGAGGTCGAGCATCTAAGCCTCCAGCGCCTTTCGGGCGCGCAGGGTCAGGACGCGGCGACGGCGGACCTCGGTGCGGATCGCTGTCAGCCACAGGGCCGCGAACAGAACCCCATAGGCCGCCAGCATGGTCAGGAAGGGTGGCAGATAGACCGGGTCCAGGCCCGAGGATCCGGGGGTCAGGAAGCTGGCCGGCTGGTGCAGGGTGTTCCACCAGTCGACCGAGAATTTGACGATGGGCAGGTTGATCAGGCCGACCAGGCCCAGGACGGCGGCGGCGCGGGCGCCCTTCTGCTCGTCGTCGATCGAGGCCCGCAGCGCCATATAGCCGAGGTAGAAGAGAAACAGGACCAGCACGCTGGTCAGGCGCGCGTCCCACACCCACCATGTCCCCCACATCGGTTGGCCCCACAGCGAGCCCGTGAACAGGGCCAGGGCCGTGAAGGCGGCGCCGGGCAGAGCGGCGGCGCGGGCGGCGGCGTCGGCCAGGGCGTGGCGGAACACCAGGGCGAAGAAGCTGGAGACGCCCAGGGCCGAATAGGCGCCCAGACCCCAGACGGCGGCGGGCACATGGACGAACATGATCCGCACCGTATCGCCCTGCTGATAGTCGGCGGGGACGGAGAAGCTGAGCCAGGTCCCGACCGCCAGCAGAACGGTTGCGGCCGCCCAGAGCAAGGGCGTCAGGGGGCCGGTGAAGGCCATGAAACGCTGCGGGTTGGACAGGCCGAACATGGCGTCAGCGATTACGCGGGGTCGCGACGGCGGGCAAGCGGCGGATCACCTCCGTCATCCCTGGGCGTTGCGCACCGCCGCCGCTCCCGCGAAGGCGGCGATCACCCCGGCGAACAGGACATAGGCGGCGAGGAAGGCCAGGGCCGGCGCGGGCGACTGGCCGGACGCCGCGCGTTCCAGCGCCCCGGCGCCGAAGACCACGGGCGGAATGAACAGGGGCAGGACGACGACGGCGATCAACAGGCCGCCGCGTTTCGCCCCAAGGGCCAGGGCGGCGCCCAGGGTTCCGGTGCAGGCGAAGCCCGCCCCGCCGATCAGGGCCGACAAGGCGGTGAGCGGGACCAACGCCGGCGGCAGGCCCAGGGCCAGGGCGGCGACAGGCGCGGTCAGGGCCAGGGGCAGGCCGACGGCGATCCACTGGGCCAGGGCCTTGATCAGCACCACCGATTCCAGCGGCAGATGGCCCAGGGCCAGCAGGTCCAGGGCGCCGTCCTCGAGATCCCGCTCGAACAGCCGCTCCAGCGACAGCAAAGAGGCGAGGGCCAGGGCCAGCCAGGCGATCCCGCCGGCGACGGGCGAAAGCGTGCGCGGATCGCCGCCCACGGCCAGGGGCAGGACGGCGGTCAGGCAGGCGAAGAAGCCGCAGGCCAGCAGGGGGCCGCCCCCGCCGCCCCAGGCCAGGTCCAGCTCCCGCTCCAGCAGCACGCGCGTCGCGCCGCGCATACCGGGCGGGCGGGGTTCGGCGTCGACAGGACGGCTCACGTCAGACCTCCCAGGTCCAGGGTGCGGGCCGGGAGGGGCAGGGGGTCGTGGACGGCGGCGAGGATCAGGCCGTCGGCGTCGAGATGGCGGCGCATCTGGTCTGCGAAGGCCGCGCGCCAGCGGGCGTCCAGCGGGGCCATCGGCTCGTCCAGCAGCCACAGGGCGCGCGGCGATCCGACCAGCCGGCCCATGGCCAGGCGGCGGCGCTGGCCGGCGGACAGGCGGCGGACTTCAAGGTCCAGCAGGGGGGCGAGGCCGAAAGCCTGGACCGCATCGTCCATGCCGCATTGGACATGACCCAGCCAGTCGCACTGGAAGCCCAGTTCTTCGCGCGCCGTTCGGCTGGTCTTCAGTCCGTCCTGGTGACCGAGGAAATGGGTTTCGCGGCCGCGCGCCAGCCGTTCGTCCAGCGGATTGCCGTCGCCGTCATGGAAGGCGACCTCTCCCGTATCCGGCCGCAACAGGCCGGCGATGGTGCGCAGCAGACTGGTCTTGCCTGCGCCATTGGCGCCCGTCAGCACCACGGCTTCGCCGGCCTGGAGGCGCAGGTCGAGACCCTGGAACAGACGACGCTCGCCGCGTGAGACGGTCAGGTCTGAGATCGAGAGGGTGTGGATCATGACGGCGACACTCTCCCTCCCCGTTCCGGGGAGGGGCGTCGCGGAGCGACGGGGTGGGGGCGGCCCGGCGAGGGCGCACGATTTCCTGGAAACAAGGCGAGCGATGGGTCGCGCGGCCCGCCCCACCCGGCCTCGCTCCGCTCAGCCCCCCTCCCCGGAAGGGGGAGGGAGAAAATACGCATTGTTTTGAGAACCTTTCTCAATGTCCGCGTCGAGGGTGTGGACACATGGACGGTGCGCGATGAGCGGACTATAGGCACGATTGCCGCAGCAGGCTTTCGCCGCGCGCGCAGGGGCCCTGTGAGCCGCTGCGTCTGCCGCGCGAAGGCGCAACCGGATTGTCGGGCGGCGCTGACCAGAGGAAAACTCTCCATGCCGTCCACCGACAGCTTCAACACCCGCCAGGACCTTTCCGTCGGGCGCAAGAAATACGCCTATTACAGCCTTCCGGCCGCCGAGGAAGCGGGTCTGACCGGGATTTCCCGTCTGCCGCGCTCGATGAAGGTGCTGCTGGAGAACCTGCTGCGCAACGAAGACGGCGTCTCGGTGACGCAGGACGACCTGAAGGCCGTCGCCGCCTGGGTCGAGAACAAGGGCTCGGTCGAGCACGAGATCGCCTTCCGCCCAGCCCGCGTCCTGATGCAGGACTTCACCGGGGTTCCCGCCGTGGTCGATCTGGCCGCCATGCGCGACGCCATGAGCGCCCTGGGCGCCGACGCCGCCAAGATCAACCCGCTGGTCCCGGTCGATCTGGTCATCGACCACTCGGTCATGGTCGATCACTTCGGCACGGCCAAGGCTTTCGGCCAGAACGTCGAGCGCGAATATGAGCGCAACATCGAGCGCTACAACTTCCTGCGCTGGGGTTCGTCGGCCTTCAACAACTTCCGCGTCGTGCCCCCCGGCACCGGCATCTGCCACCAGGTGAACCTGGAGAACCTAGCCCAGACCGTCTGGACCCTGGACGAAGGCAAGAAGACCGTCGCCTATCCCGACACCGTCGTCGGCACTGACTCGCACACCACCATGATCAACGGCCTGGCCGTTCTGGGTTGGGGCGTCGGCGGCATCGAGGCCGAGGCCGCCATGCTGGGCCAGCCGATCCCGATGCTGATCCCCGAGGTCATCGGCTTCAAACTGACCGGCCGCCTGCCGGAAGGCACGACCGCGACCGACCTGGTGCTGACCGTCACCCAGATGCTGCGCAAGAAGGGCGTGGTCGGCAAGTTCGTGGAATTCTTCGGCGACGCCCTGCCGAACATGACCATCGAGGACCAGGCGACCATCGCCAACATGGCCCCGGAATACGGCGCCACCTGCGGCTTCTTCCCCGTCTCGGCCGCCACCATCGGCTATCTGACCGCCACCGGCCGCGACAAGGCGCGCGTCGCCCTGGTCGAAGCCTACGCCAAGGCGCAAGGCCTGTGGATCGACGAGACCTCGGAAGACCCGGTCTTCACCGACGTTCTGGAACTAGACCTGGCCACCGTCGTGCCGTCGCTGGCTGGACCGAAGCGTCCGCAGGACCGCGTCGAACTGACCACCGCCGCCCCGGCCTTCGAAACCGCCCTGGTCGACGTCTTCGCCCGTCCGACCGACGCCCCGCGCGCGGCCGTCGAGGGTGAGAAGTTCACCGTCGGCGACGGCGACGTGGTCATCGCCGCCATCACCTCCTGCACCAACACCTCCAACCCGTCGGTGCTGATCGCGGCCGGTCTGGTGGCGCGCAAGGCCCATGCGCTGGGCCTGAAGGCCAAGCCCTGGGTCAAGACCTCGCTGGCCCCCGGTTCGCAGGTCGTCACCGACTATCTGACCGACGCCGGCCTGCAGAAGGACCTGGACGCTCTGGGCTTCAACCTGGTCGGCTACGGCTGCACCACCTGTATCGGCAACTCGGGTCCGCTGGATCCGGCGATCTCGAAGGCGATCAACGATAACGCCCTGGTCGCGACCTCGGTCCTGTCGGGCAACCGCAACTTCGAAGGCCGGGTGAACCCGGACGTCCAGGCCAACTATCTGGCCTCGCCCCCGCTGGTCGTGGCCTACGCCATCGCCGGCTCGATGCGGATCGACATCACCAAGGACGCCATCGGCCAGGACAAGAAGGGCAATGACGTCTTCCTGAAGGACATCTGGCCGACCTCGCAGGAGATCGCCGACATCCAGAAGAAGTCGGTCACCCCGGCCATGTTCGCCAAACGCTACAAGGACGTGTTCAAGGGCGACAAGCACTGGCAAGCGATCAAGGTCACGGGCGGCCAGACCTATGAGTGGGACGACGCCTCCACCTATGTCGCCAACCCGCCGTACTTCGAAGGCCTGTCGATGGACCTGACCCCGGTCCAGGACATCGTCGAGGCCCGCGTTCTGGCCATCTTCGGCGACTCGATCACCACCGACCACATTTCTCCGGCCGGTTCGATCAAGAAGACCTCGCCCGCCGGCGTCTATCTGACGAACCACGGCGTCGAGGCGGCCGAGTTCAACAGCTACGGCGCCCGTCGCGGCAACCACGAAGTCATGATGCGCGGCACCTTCGCCAATATCCGCATCAAGAACCGGATCACGCCCGAGATCGAAGGCGGCGTGACCAAGCACTTCCCGTCGAACGACACCATGTCGATCTATGACGCCGCCATGCGGTACCAGTCGGAAGGCCGGCCGCTGGTCGTCTTCGCCGGCAAGGAATACGGCACCGGCTCGTCGCGCGACTGGGCGGCCAAGGGCACGCGCCTGCTGGGCGTCCGCGCGGTCATCGCCGAAAGCTTCGAGCGCATCCACCGTTCGAACCTGGTCGGCATGGGCGTGGTGCCGCTGCAGTTCAAACAGGACGGCTGGCAGAAGCTGGGCCTGACCGGCGAGGAAATCGTCACCATCCGCGGCCTGTCCGACGCCAATGTCGGCAAGCTGCGTCCGCGTCAGGACCTGTGGGTCGAGCTGTTCCGTCCGTCGGACGGCAAGATGGCCCGCTTCCCGGTCCGCTGCCGCATCGATAACCAGACCGAGATGGACTATCTGCTGGCCGGCGGCGTCATGCCCTACGTCCTGCGCAACCTGGCCCGCGGCCCGGAAACCGAGGCGCCGATCGCGGCTGAATAATCCGGCGACTGATCGCTGAAACAGAAGGGCCGGCGGAGCGATCCGTCGGCCCTTTTCATGCCAAAGGGCGTCAGCCTGAGAACGCTCGCGCATAGCGGCCCGGTGCATGACCCACATATCGGCTGAACGCGGTGCTGAAGGTGCTGGCGGAACTGTAGCCGACCTTTTCCGCGATCTCCGAAAGGCTCATGTCGCGGCGGCGCAGCAAGTCTTTCGCGAGGGCCATTCGCCAGCCTAGGAGATATTCCATCGGCGATACGCCGACGATGCGGGAGAACCGATCAAAGAAGGCCGACCGGGAAAGCGCCGCCTCCTTCGCCAAGGCGGCGATCGTCCAGGCGTGGGCGGGCTCGCCATGCATGCGCCGTATGGCCGTCGAGACCCGTGTGTCCGCCAGTCCGCGCAGAAGGCTGGGCGGCGCCTCGTCCGCGCGAAGGCTCCGCAGCGCCTCCACCAGCACCACCTCGACGAGCCGTGAGAGTATGAGGTCACGACCAGGCCGATGTTCGCGGGCCTCCTCGCCGGTCAACCGTATCAGCAAGGACAGTCGCGGCGTGTCGCGGATGTGCACGAGCGGGGGCAGTCGCGCGACCAGCAGGTCCGCGTCGGGCGAATCGAAGATGAAATAACCGCCGAGCAAACGGACGTCGGGATCGCCGTCGGGAAGCCCATGACGAACGTCTTCGATGGGCGTTGATGCGACCGTGGGATCAATGATCGCCGGAATGACCGACGCGAGGCCGGAAATCACGAAGCCAGGGGTGGCCGGCAGAAGCACGAAGTCGCCCATTTGGAGCGTGATCGATTCCCGGCCATCGACCTTCAGTCGACATCTTCCTTCCAGAACCGTGCAGAAGCTTGGGTGGCCGAATTCGGCGTATTGAACGCCCCAGGCGCCAGCGCCGCTAATTCCCTTGGTGAAGACGGCTCGAGGTCTGAGCAGCGAGACGACTTCGGAAAGGGGATCACTCATGAACCGGACGATATGAGATTAAAGGCGGACTTATCATTGTAGATCGTATCGATCACGCCCGCCTAAGGTCCGGCTTCAAACATGCAGGAGACCCCGCCATGAAGACTGTCCTGATCACCGGCTGTTCCTCGGGCTACGGCCTGGAGACGGCGCGCCGCTTCCTCACCCAGAATTGGAACGTCATCGCGACGATGAGATCGCCGCGCTCCGGTATTCTGCCGGAGTCCGACCGGCTTCGAATCCTGCCGCTTGATGTCACCCGAGCCGAGAGCATAACGGCAGCGCTGGAGGAGGCAGGCCCCATTGACGCGCTCGTGAACAACGCCGGCATCGGCGTGATCGGCGCGCTGGAGGCCACACCCATGTCCAAGACCCGCGAAGTGTTCGAGACGAACACGTTCGGCGTGATCGCGATGACGCAGGCCGTGACGCCCCAGTTCCGCGCGCGGAAAGCGGGCGTGATCGTCAACGTGACCTCCAGCGTGACGCTGGCGCCAATGCCCCTCGCGTCAGTTTACACGGCCAGCAAGATGGCGATCGAGGGATTCACCGCATCGCTCGAACATGAACTCCGCGCCTTCAACGTTCGGGTCAAGTTGGTCGAACCCGGCTATGGCCCCACGACGCGCTTCTCGCAAAACAGCGACATTCGCCTCGAGGACGTCATCCCCGAACCGTATGCGGCCTTCGCCAAACCGGTGCTCGCGGCTTTCGCTCAGCCGGAGATGGTGACGACCGAGGCGGAAGTCGCAGACGCCGTATGGCGCGCCGCGAACGATGAAACCGGCCGGCTGCGCTTCCCCGCAGGGGCCGATGCGGTGGCATTATTCGGGCGGCGCTAGCGCGGCCAGGGTCGGGGCGAAGGCGACGATCAATCCAGTTTCAGCGCCTCGGCCAGCAGCCGAGCCTCGGCGGCGCGGCTGGAGCCGGAGCGCCAGGCGACGACGATTTCGCGGTGGGGGGGGACGCCGTCGGCCTGGTTCTCGAAGGCGCGGATGACGACGGAAGGGGTGTCGGCCAGGCCGGCCTGAACCGCCATCTTGGGCAGGAAGCTGACCCCCAGGCCCGAGCCGACCATCTGGATCAGGGTGTGCAGGCTGGTGGCGGCGAAGACGTCGTCGCCGCGCGGGGCCTCGATGTCCAGCGCCGCCAGGGCGTGGTCGCGCAGGCAGTGGCCGTCTTCCAGCAGGATCAGGTCCTCGGCCCGCAGCGAGCCGGGCCGGATGGGGCCTGGCGCGGCCAGGGCGTGGTCGTGGGGGGCGGCGGCCATGATCTCGTCGTCGCCGATGCGGGCGTGTTCGACGCCCGGCGCCTCATAGGGCAGGGCGATGACGGCGGCGTCGATCTGGCCGGCCTTCAGGGCGGCGATCAGACGGGGCGTCAGATCCTCGCGGATGAACAGCTTCAGGTTCGGATAGGCGATCTTCAGCGACGGCAGCTTGGCGGGCAGCAGAAAGGGGGCCACGGTCGGGATGACGCCCAGGCGGAATCGGCCCGACAGCAGCCGGCCGGCGTTCTTGGCCGCCTCGACCAGGTCCTCGGTCCGCGCCAGCACGTCCTCGGCTCGGCGCACGGCCTCGACCCCCACCGCAGTCATGATGACGGCGCCGCGCGCGCGCTCGACCACGGGGGCGCCCAGGATCCGTTCCAGCTCCTGCACCCCGGCGCTGAGGGCAGGCTGGCTGACGTGGGCGGCCTCGGCGGCGCGGGAGAAGCTGCCGTGTTCGGCGAGAAGCTTCAGATACTGGAGTTGACGCAGGGTGGGGAGCATTTTGGACGAATAGAGCCGGCCTATACAAAAATCAAAGATAATCGATTGGCCTTATGAAGCTGGACCGCGTTGAATAGCCACGTCAGCCGAGGGGCTATCGTCAACACGCCCGCCGCATCGCGCCATCACAGGGAAGACCGCCATGACCACCGAAGCCAAATGTCCGTTCTCAGCCGCAAAGACCGAGCCGGTGGCCGGGGGCGGGGTCCAGAACCGCGACTGGTGGCCGGGGCAGCTGCGCACCGACCTGCTGAACCAGCATTCGTCGCGCTCCAACCCGCTGGGCGAGGGGTTCAACTATCGCGAGGCCTTTTCCAAACTGGACTATGAGGCGCTGAAGAACGATCTGCGCCAGCTGATGACCGACTCGCAGGACTGGTGGCCGGCGGACTTCGGCCATTACGGGCCCCAGTTCATCCGCATGGCCTGGCACAGCGCGGGCACCTATCGCGTCGGCGACGGACGGGGCGGCGGCGGGCGCGGCCAGCAGAGGTTCGCCCCGCTGAACTCGTGGCCGGACAACGTCAACATCGACAAGTCGCGCCGCCTGCTGTGGCCCATCAAGCAGAAATACGGCCAGGCCATCTCCTGGGCCGACCTGCTGATCCTGACCGGCAATGTGGCGCTGGAGACCATGGGCTTCCGCACCTTCGGCTTCGGCGGGGGGCGCGAGGACACCTGGGAGCCGGATCAGGACGTCTACTGGGGCCGCGAAACCACCTGGCTGGGCGGCGACGAGCGCTATGCGCGCGGCTCGCACGGCGTGGACAAGCCGGCTGACGAGGCCGTGCTGGTGATCGACGACAACGCGGACGGTCGTGAGCATACTCGCGATCTGGAGAACCCGCTGGCGGCGGTCCAGATGGGCCTGATCTACGTCAACCCGGAAGGCCCGGACGGCAATCCCGATCCGATCGCGGCGGCGCGCGACATCCGCGACACCTTCGCGCGGATGGCGATGAACGACGAGGAGACGGTCGCCCTGATCGCCGGCGGCCACACCTTCGGCAAGACCCACGGCGCCGGCCCGGCCGACCATGTCGGACCCGAGCCCGAGGCCGAAGGCCTGGAGGCGCAGGGCCTGGGCTGGGCCTCCAGCTTTGGTAGCGGAAAGGCCGGGGACGCCATCACCAGCGGCCTGGAAGTGACCTGGACCCAGACCCCGGCCCAGTGGAGCAACTTCTTCTTCGAGAACCTGTTCGCCTTCGAATGGGAGCTGGAGAAGTCGCCGGCCGGGGCCCACCAGTGGGTGGCCAAGGATGCGGGCTTCATCATCCCCGACGCCCATGATCCGACCAAGATGCGTCGGCCGACCATGCTGACCACCGATCTGTCGCTGCGGTTCGACCCGGAATACGAGAAGATCTCGCGTCGCTTCCTGAACAATCCCCAGGCCTTCGCCGAGGCCTTCGCCCGCGCCTGGTTCAAGCTGACCCACCGCGACCTGGGGCCGCGCTCGCGCTACGTGGGCCCGGAAGTCCCCAGGGAGGAACTGGTCTGGCAGGATCCCGTGCCGGCCGTCGATCATCCGCTGATCGACGCCGGCGATGTGGCCACGTTGAAAGCCCAGGTGCTGGCCACGGGTCTGAGCGTTTCGGAACTGGTCGGCGTGGCCTGGGCCTCGGCCTCGACCTTCCGGGGCGGGGACAAGCGCGGCGGCGCCAACGGCGCGCGCATTCGCCTGGCGCCGCAGAAGGACTGGGCCGTCAATCAGCCCGAGCAGTTGGAGCGGGTGCTGAAGATGCTGGAAGGCGTGCAGTTCGCCTTCAACCAGGGCCAGGTCGGCGGCAAGAAGGTCTCGCTGGCCGACCTGATCGTGCTGGCCGGCGCCGCCGGCGTCGAACAGGCGGCGAAGGCGGCGGGACATGAGGTCGTCGTACCCTTCACGCCGGGACGGACGGACGCCAGCCAGGCCCAGACCGACGTCGAATCCTTCGGCTATCTGGAGCCGGTCGCCGACGGCTTCCGCAACTATCAGAAGGCCCGCTACGCCGTTCCCGCCGAATCCCTGCTGATCGACCAGGCCCAGCGTCTGACCCTGACCGCGCCCGAGATGACGGCGTTGATCGGGGGGCTGCGCGCCATCAACATCAACGTCGGTGGGGCGACCCACGGGGTGCTGACGGACCGGCCCGGCGCCCTGACCAACGACGTCTTCGTCAACCTGCTGGACATGGACGTGAAGTGGCAGGCGACCTCGGACGCCAAGGCGGTGTTCGAAGGCCGAGACCGCAAGACGGGCGAGGCGAAATGGACCGGCACGCGCGTCGATCTGGTGTTCGGCTCGAACGCCGTGCTGCGCGCCCTGGCCGAGGTCTACGCCGGGTCGGACGGCCAGAAGAAACTGGTCGAGGACTTCGTGGCGGCCTGGGCCCGGGTCATGGAGCTGGACCGGTTCGACCTGCACGGCTGATTTAAGCCGGAGTACAGGCGGCGAGGGGGCGGACGCATGCAGGCGTTCGCCCCCTCGCTGTGTCTGGGATCAGCGCAGCCTGATCTCGAACAGTTGCGGCCACCGTTTGCCGGTGACGAACAGGCGTTTGCCGCCTGCGTCCCAGGCGATGCCGTTCAGGACGTCGTCGTTCGGGTCCAGGCCCGCATCCTGGGGGACCAGGGCCGTCAGGTCGATGAAGGCCTTCACGACGCCGGTCTCCGGGTCGATGCGGGCGATGCGGTTGTCCTGCCACAGGTTGGCGAAGACCTCGCCGTCGATCCATTCCAGCTCGTTGATCTGGTCCAGCGGCTCGCCGTCGGCGGTGACGGAGATCCGGCCGGTCTCGGCCAGGGTGTCGGGATCGAGGAAGCGCAGCTGGTCCGTGCCGTCGCTCATGATCAGCCGCCGCCCGTCGGTGGTCAGGGCCCAGCCCTCGCCCGGATAGGAGAAGCCGCCCAGGGGCGAGAAGTCGTCCAGCTTCCAGATGAAGCCGATGTGGTTGCGCCAGGTCAGGCTGTAGAGCTTGCCGTTCAGCGTGGTCATGCCTTCGCCGAAATAGACGGTCGGCAGGTCACGCTGGCGCACCACCTCGCCCGTCTCGAGCTGAACCTGGCGGATGAAGGACGGGTAGAGGCCCGTGCTCTCGTACAGGGCGCCGTCGTGGAAGAAGAGGCCCTCGGTGAAGGCCGTCTTGTCGTGCGGATAGGCGCGGACGACTTCATAGGCCTGGACCGGAACCTCGGCCCGGGCCGGAAGGCCGCCGCCTGTCGCCAGCAGCAGGCCGGAGACGAGGCCGGCGAGGCGGAGCGACAGGCGACAGGTCATCGGCTCAGGCCTTCTCGGCGGCGGCTTCCGCCTCGGCCTTCCTGGCGCGGGCCTCGGCCTGGTTGGCCTGGGCGCGGGCGGCCGTGGCCTTTTCCTTCTTGGTGGCGGAGCGACGGCCCAGCATGTTCAGGGCCTCGACCCCGGCCGAGAAGGCCATGGCGGCGTAGATATAGCCCTTGGGCACATGATAGCCGAAGCCGTCGGCGATCAGCACCATGCCGATCATCAGCAGGAAGCCGAGGGCCAGCATGACGACGCTGGGGTTCTCGTTGATGAAATTGGCCAGCGGGTCGGCGGCCAGCAGCATCACGGTCACGGCGACCAGAACCGCCACCACCATGATCGGCAGGTGTTCGGTCATGCCGACGGCCGTCAGAATGGAGTCGATCGAGAAGACCAGGTCCAGTAGGATGATCTGGAAGATCGCTGCGCCGGCGTTGGTGATCATCACGTCCTTCTTGTCCATCACGTCGTGGGTGGGCGTGGGATCGACGGTGTGGTGGATCTCCTTGGTGGCCTTCCAGACCAGGAACAGGCCGCCCGCGATCAGGATCAGGTCCTTCCACGAGAATTCGTTGCCCATGAGGGTGAAGACCGGCTGAACCAGACCCACCAGCCAGGCGATGATCGACAACAGGGCCAGGCGCATGACCAGGGCCAGGCCGATGCCGATGCGCCGCACCTTCTGGCGCTGATGCTCGGGCAGTTTGTTCGACAGGATCGAGATGAAGATCAGGTTGTCGATGCCGAGCACGACCTCCATCACGATGAGCGTCACCAGCGCGGCCCAGGCGGCCGGGTCGGAGAGCAGGGGCGTAATGCTGTCGAGCATTTAGGTGTCCTAGGTGGAAAAGCGTCAGCGTTAAGCGCTAGGGCCGCCGCAGGTTCCGATCAAGCGGTCGGGGGCGGCGCAATGGTCGCACCCCGGCCCTCAGTTGTGCGATCATCTTTCGTCCGGCGCGACATCGACGACCAGGGGGAAATGGTCCGAGATCACCTGGCCGCTGAAGGAATCGGTGGGCACGCCGTAGCGTTCGACCGACAGGCCGGGAGCGACGAAGACATGGTCGATGGCGACGCCGTCATTATCCCTGGCGATGTCGAAGTCGTTGTAGGTGCCGGCGGGACCGAACACGACGGGGCTGACGGCGCGGGCGTCGCGCAGCCCGGCGGCGAGGACGCGGCGATAGGGGGCCGTGTCCGGCCCGGCGTTGAAATCCCCCATCAGCACCACCGCCGCCGTCACCCCCTCGACCGTCGCCGGGGCCAGATCGGCGGCCAGGGCGGCGCACTGTTCACGGGCGACCGCGCCGACATGGTCCATGTGGGCGTTGCGCACGTCCAGAAGCCGGCCGCTGGCCCGGTCGCGCAGCACGACGCGGGTCACGGTGCGCGGCAGGGCGGCGTCCCACCCCTTGGACGGACGGTCCGGCGTGGGCGAGCACCACAGGGTCTGGGTGCTGACCGCCTCGAATCGGGCGCGGCGCCAGAACAGGGTCGTCGTCTCGCCCGCCTGGGCGCCGTCGTCGCGGCCGACGCCGTAATGGTCATAGGCCGGCGCCTGATCGGCCAGATAGGCGACCATCGGAATCAGCGCCTCCTGAACCCCCAGGACGTCGGGATCGAAGAAGGCGATCTGGCGCGCCATGTGCGGCCGGCGCTGCAGCCAGTTCGGCGTGTCGTCGGGCGCGTCATAGCGGATGTTGTAGCTCATCAGCCGCACGGAGCGGGGAGCGTCCGCAGGGGCGGTCAGGCCGCCGGCCCGGGCGTGGGACGGGGCGGCGACGCAGGGCGCCAGGAGGGCGCAGGCGGCGGTGATCAGCAGCGGGTGCGGTTTCATCTCGGCTCTCGTCGGCAGGTCGGCCCGTGATTTCACATGGAGGGATGACCGGGGTGCGACACCCGATGCGACAGGGTGCGGCTTCATCACCCCTTCACACAATGTTGCGAGCAGCAAAACCCCGTGCTATCAGGCGCCCGGCTTGAAGGGGGCGTATTCACGAATACGGCCTCTGTCGTGCTTTCCGCAAGCATTTCAAGCTTTTGACCGTTGCGAGCCTCGCATTCGGTCGCGACCCTGACACAACGACCTCGGACCCTAATCAGTGGCTGATGATTTCAGAACGACGGAAGTCGGCGATCGCTACGCACAGGCGCTGTTTGATCTGGCGCTGGAAACCGGCCGCCTGGACGCTGTCCGTGCTGACCTGACGTCGTTGAAGGCCGCCTGGATCGAGAGCGCCGACCTGCGCCGCCTGGCGACCTCGCCGGTCATTTCGGCCGAGGATCAGGGCAAGGGCCTCGTCGCCATCGCCGCCAAGGCCAAGTTCGAACAGACCACCGCCAACTTCCTGGGCCTGCTGGCCCAGAACCACCGCGCGCGGGACCTGCCCCATGTGATCGCCGGGTTCGAAGCCCGCTACGCCAAGCACGCCGGCATCGTCGCCGCAGAGGTCGTTTCGGCCCAGGCGCTGGACGCCAAGCAGCTGGCCGCGATCAAGACCGCGCTGAACGCCAGCCTGGGCAAGGCGCCGGAACTGACCACGCGGGTCGATCCGGCCATCCTGGGCGGCCTGAAGATCAAGGTCGGCTCGAAACTGTTCGACGCCTCGCTGAAGACCAAGCTCGACCAGATGAAGTTCGCCCTCAAGCGAGCGTAAGCCCGCTCCCCGCCCCAAGAATGAAGCGCGCCTGATCGGCGCACCCGCAGAAGACTGAAGAACAGAGAGCCCGTCATGGACATCCGCGCCGCTGAAATCTCGGCCATCCTCAAGTCGCAGATCGCCAACTTCGGCGTCGAAGCCGATGTCTCCGACGTGGGCAGCGTGCTGTCGGTCGGCGACGGCATCGCCCGCATCCACGGTCTGGACAATGTCCAGGCCGGCGAAATGGTCGAGTTCACCAAGGCCGGCGTCAAGGGCATGGCCCTGAACCTGGAACGCGACAATGTGGGCGCCGTGATCTTCGGCGCCGACGCCGCCATCGCCGAGGGCGACGACGTGCGCCGCCTGGGCGAGATCGTGGACGTGCCGGTCGGCAAGGGTCTGCTGGGCCGCGTCGTCAACCCGCTGGGCGAGCCGATCGACGGCAAGGGCCCGATCCAGTTCACCGAGCGCCGCCGCGTCGACGTCAAGGCGCCGGGCATCATCCCGCGCAAGTCGGTCCACGAGCCGATGCAGACCGGCCTGAAGGCCATCGACACCCTGATCCCCGTCGGCCGCGGCCAACGCGAGCTGATCATCGGCGACCGTCAGGTGGGCAAGACCGCCGTCG
The DNA here is from genome assembly GCF_059415785.1 of Brevundimonas sp. GW821-FHT10A07. Taxonomy (NCBI): domain Bacteria; kingdom Pseudomonadati; phylum Pseudomonadota; class Alphaproteobacteria; order Caulobacterales; family Caulobacteraceae; genus Brevundimonas; species Brevundimonas sp. GW821-FHT10A07. The sequence goes on along the minus strand of NZ_JBWKNX010000005.1, from coordinate 185,095 downwards.
CCATCGACACCATCCTGAACCAGAAGAACGTCAACAAGACCGACGACGAGAGCGCCAAGCTCTACTGCATCTACGTCGCCATCGGCCAGAAGCGTTCGACCGTCGCCCAGATCGTCAAGACCCTCGAAGAGGCCGGGGCGATGGAATACACCATCGTCGTCGCCGCCACGGCGTCGGAGCCGGCCCCGCTGCAGTTCCTGGCGCCCTTCTCGGGTACGGCCATGGGCGAATATTTCCGCGACAACGGCATGCACGGCCTGATCGTCTATGACGACCTGTCCAAGCAGGCTGTGGCCTATCGCCAGATGTCCCTGCTGCTGCGCCGCCCGCCGGGCCGCGAAGCCTATCCGGGCGACGTCTTCTACCTGCACAGCCGCCTGCTGGAACGTTCGGCCAAGCTGAACGAGGACTACGGTTCGGGCTCGCTGACCGCCCTGCCGCTGATCGAGACCCAGGCCAACGACGTCTCGGCCTATATCCCGACCAACGTCATCTCCATCACCGACGGCCAGATCTTCCTGGAATCCGACCTGTTCTACCAAGGCATCCGCCCGGCCGTGAACGTCGGCATCTCGGTGTCGCGCGTCGGCTCCTCGGCCCAGACCAAGGCGATGAAGAAGGTCGCCGGCACCATCAAGGGCGAGCTGGCCCAGTACCGGGAAATGGCCGCCTTCGCCAAGTTCGGCTCGGACCTGGACGCCTCGACCCAGAAGCTGCTGGCCCGCGGCGCCCGCCTGACCGAGCTGCTGAAGCAGCCGCAATACTCGCCGCTGGCGATGGAAGAACAGGTCGTCTCGGTCTACGCCGGCACGCGCGGCTATATCGACGGCATCGCCGTGAGCGACGTCGGCCGGTTCGAGAAGGAACTGCTGGCCCGCATCCATGCGAACCACGCCAGCCTGCTGGAAGGCATCCGCACCAAGAAGGACCTGACCTCGGATATCGAAGCCGAGCTCAAGGACATCCTGGCCGCCTTCGTCAAGACCTTCGCCTGAACCCCGCCGGTAGTTAGAGGAAGAGCAACGCCGGATGGCCAGCCTCAAGGAAATGCGCAATCGGATCGGAAGCGTGAAAGCCACGCAGAAGATCACGAAGGCCATGCAGATGGTCGCCGCGGCCAAGCTGAAACGCGCCCAGGACCAGGCCGAGAGCGCCCGGCCCTATGCGCGCAAGATGGCCTCGGTCATCGCCAACCTGGCCGCCGGCGTCTCGGGCGCCGACGCGCCCAAGCTGCTGGCCGGCACGGGTCAGGACCAGCGTCACCTGATCGTGGTGGCGACGGCGGACAAGGGTCTGGCGGGCGGTTTCTCGACCAACGTCATCCGCGCCGCACGCGAGCGGATCGGCAGCCTGATCGCCAACGGCAAGGACGTGAAGATCATCGCCGTCGGCCGCAAGTCGCGCGATCAGCTGACCCGTCTGTACGGCGACAAGGTGGTCCACACCTTCGAGCTGAGCGCCCAGAAGACCATCGGCCTGCCCCTGGCCCAGCCGGTCGCCGAAATGATCGCCACGGCGTTCGAGGACGGTCAGGCCGATGTGGTCACCCTGTTCTACAGCCAGTTCAAATCGGTGATCTCGCAGGTTCCGACCGGCAAGCAGCTGATCCCCGCCGTGGTCGAGGGCGACGCCGCCCCGATCGACCTGAACGGCGCGGTCTATGACTACGAGCCGTCGGAAGAGGAAATCCTCGAGACCCTGCTGCCGCGCAACCTGACGACCCAGATCCTGGCCGCCCTGTACGAGAACCAGGCGGGCTTCTTCGGGTCGCAGATGGCGGCGATGGACAACGCCACGCGCAACGCCGGCGACCTCATCAACGCCCTGACGCTGCAATACAACCGCAAGCGCCAAGCCCAGATCACCACCGAGCTGATCGAGATCATCGCCGGCGCCGAAGCCCTCTGATCCCGACCGAACAGACATTCCGATACGGACCCCAGCCATGACCGACACCGTCGCCCCCAAGAAGCCCGCCGCCCGCAAGCCGGCCGCCAAGAAGGCCGCTCCCGCAGCGGCTCCCGTCTCCGCCGTCGCCACGGGCAAGATCGCCCAGGTCATCGGCGCCGTCGTGGACGTCGAGTTCACCGGCCACCTGCCGGCGATCCTGAACGCCCTCCACACCCAGAACATCGACCAGAAGACGGGCGAGCCCTTCACCCTGGTGCTGGAAGTCGCCCAGCACCTCGGCGAGAACATGGTCCGCACCATCGCCATGGACACGACCGAGGGCCTGACGCGCGGCCAGGCCGTGTCGGACACCGGCACCTCGATCCAGACCCCGGTCGGACCGGGCGTGCTGGGCCGGATCATGAACGTCGTCGGCCAGCCGATCGATGAAGCCGGTCCGATCCAGACCACCCAGTACCGCCCGATCCACCGCGAGGCCCCGACCTTCGAGGAGCAGACCAACTCGTCGGAAATCCTGGTCACGGGCATCAAGGTCATCGACCTGATCTGCCCCTACACCAAGGGCGGCAAGACCGGCCTGTTCGGCGGCGCCGGCGTGGGCAAGACCGTGACCATGCAGGAACTGATCAACAACATCGCCAAGGCGTACGGCGGTTATTCGGTCCTGGCCGGCGTGGGTGAGCGCACCCGCGAAGGCAACGACCTGTATCACGAGATGATCGAGTCGAACGTGAACGTCGACCCGGCCAAGAACGGCGGCTCGACCGAGGGTTCCAAATGCGCCCTGGTCTACGGCCAGATGAACGAGCCTCCCGGCGCCCGCGCCCGCGTCGCCCTGACCGGCCTGGCTCAGGCTGAGTATTTCCGCGACGAAGAAGGCAAGGACGTGCTGCTGTTCGTCGACAACATCTTCCGCTTCACCCAGGCCGGTTCGGAAGTGTCGGCTCTGCTGGGCCGTATCCCGTCGGCCGTGGGCTATCAGCCGACGCTGGCCACCGAGATGGGCAACCTGCAAGAGCGGATCACCTCGACCAAGAAGGGCTCGATCACCTCGGTCCAGGCCATCTACGTCCCGGCCGATGACCCCACCGACCCGGCGCCCGCCGCCTCGTTCGCCCACTTGGACGCGACCACCATGCTGTCGCGTGACATCGCCGCCCAGGCCATCTTCCCCGCCGTCGATCCGCTGGACTCGACCTCGCGGATCATGGACCCGCTGGTCATCGGCGAAGAACACTACAACGTCGCCCGTTCGGTCCAGGAAGTCCTGCAGCAGTACAAGGGCCTGAAGGACATCATCGCCATCCTGGGCATGGACGAGCTGTCGGAAGAGGACAAGCTGGTCGTCTCGCGCGCCCGCAAGATCCAGCGCTTCCTGTCGCAGCCCTTCTTCGTGGCCGAGCAGTTCACCAACGCCCCCGGCAAGTTCGTCGAACTGGCCGACACCATCCGCTCGTTCAAGGGCATCGTCGCCGGCGAATACGACCACCTGCCGGAATCGGCCTTCTACATGGTCGGCGCCATCGAAGAGGCCGTCGCCAAGGCCGAGAAGATGGCGGCGGAAGCCTGATCATGAAGGCCGTCGTCAAAGCTTTAAGCCTCTGTGCGACGACGGCCGCAATCCTAGCCGCAACGTCTGTCTTGGCTCAGGACCGATTGCCGGCACGCTCAGCTGCCTCAGAAGCGGAGGCTTTGAAGCGGAGCAGACAGGCGGTCACTGAGATTTGCTATCCTGCGGTGTTGGAAGACAAGTCGTTCGAGGATTTGATTATGACGGCGGGGGCCGTTCGTGATCGCAATCCGCTTCGGCGGCTGTCGGGTGACAACAGTTACCCAGCTGAGGCGTGGCATTGGTCCGATAGCCCCCGCGTTCTGGTTTTCTGGGACGCGGCGCGAAAGGAATGCACGGTCGCGGCGTTGGAGGGCGATAGAGCTGTTACGACTAGTCTCTTCAGCGAAATCGTTGAACAGCGAGGTGGGCAGCTTGTTTCGTTCACCACTGGGGCGGCTTCCTCGCAGGGTGTTCGGGACTTGCCGATGGTTTTGTATGCCGTGCAGGACGCGCGCTTGGCGAGCAGCAGCCGCATGACCGCGTTCACTCAGCGCAACACCGGACCGGCTGTCATATTCAGTATTTCAAAGGCTGAGCCCAATGGCTTCTAAACTGAACTTCTCCCTCGTCTCGCCGGAACGCGAGGTCTTCTCGGGCCTGGTGGACCAGGTGGATGCGCCGGGCGTCGAGGGCGACTTCGGCGTCCTGCCGGATCACGCCCCCTTCATGACCGCCCTGCGCGAGGGTCTGGTGACCGTCTATGTCGGCGCCGCCCGGACCCAGTATGACGTCAAGGGCGGCTTCGCCGACGTCAACGGCGAAGGCCTGACCATCCTGGCCGAACAGGCGACCGAGGTCGTCGCGGCCTGATTCACACGCCGGATCGAACGATTTGAGGCCTCTCGTTTCGGCGGGGGGCCTTTTCGTTGGCGAACGCCTTGACCATCAGGTGTGGACCACGCACTCTCAGCTTGTTTGGCGGGGCTGAGCATGAACACTCTCTCGATCCGGCTGGCGGGCGTCGCCGCCATGGTCTTCGCCCTGGCCGGGTGCGCGACCAATCCGACCGCCCGACCGACCCAGCCCGCGCCCTGGGCCGCCCTGACCTCGCCCATGGCGGCGATGGAGATCGTCGTCTCCGACATCTGCCTGACCGCCGTTCGAGAAAATCGTCCGGTCGAGGCTTTGGCGCTGGATCACTGGCTGCGTCCCGTGCCGCCCCGCACGACCGGTTCGCCCCTTGCCGTCGCCGCCTGGCGGCTGGCCTCCTATTCCGACGTCTATGTCATGGCCCTGCCGGACGGGGGCTGTTCGGCCTCGGTCGAGGCGGGCGACCCCAAGGCCCTCAATGACGCCGCCGTGGGCCTGTTGGCGAAGCACGGCGATTTCCGCCGGGGCGAGACTCTGGTCGCCGAGGACCATAGCCGCACCGCCTGGTGCACCGGGGAGGCGGACCGGCCGCTGGTCGTCGCGCTGGCCCAGGCGAACAAGGCCCGTATGGCGGGCGGGCGGCGTCCGGCGCTGGTCACGAACGTCTTTCGCGCCGCGGGCGCCAGACCCGGCTTCTGCCCGCCGACGGCGTGACGGCCCGGCCGGCGCCGGACGGGTTCCGGGAAAGGGGCCGCACTGAGACTTTCCCCGCCGGCGGGGGACGGTCTATGAACGGAGTCATGACTGACATCGATATTCAAGGCCATTGCGAACCGCGCTTCGACGCCGTGCGCGAGGCGTTCGCCGCCAACTTCACCGTCGCGCCCGAGGGGCTGAACGAGCAGGCGGCGCGGTTCAGCGTGCTGATCGGGGGGGAGACGGTCGTCGATCTGTGGGCGGGGCATGCCGACACGGCGCGGACCACGGCCTTCACCGAGACGACCCTGACGCCGGTGTTCTCGACCGGCAAGGCGGTGATGGCCCTTCTGATCGCCACCGCGGTCGAGGCGGGCCGGCTGGATTACGAGCAGACGGTCGCCGGCCTGTGGCCCGCGTTCGGGGCGGCGGGCAAGGCCGGAATCACCGTGGGCCAGTTGATGAGCCACCAGGCGGGCCTGCCGGGCTTTTCCGAAGCGGTCGATCCGTCGGTCTGGTTCGAGGCGGCGTCCGTGCTGGCGCGGCTGGCGGCCCAGGCGCCGATGTGGGAGCCCGGCACGGCGTCCGGCTATCACCCCGTCACGGTCGGCTACATGGCCAACGAGGTCTTCCGCCTGGCGACGGGGCGGACCATGGGCCAGGCCTTGCGGGCGGACTTCCCCGACCTGGATCTGTGGATCGGCCTGCCCGAGAGCGAGCATGGCCGGGTGGCCCAGATGCGCAAGCCCACGGCGGCGCCCAGCCTAGGGACCGTCGATCCGATCAAACAGGCGGCCTTCCTGGACCGGGGCTCGGCCCCCGGCGGGCGGGGGTCGGCCGAATGGCGCAAGATGGAGATCCCTTCGGCCAATCTGCATGGCACGGCCCTGGGCCTGGCGCGGATGATGGGTGTGGTCGCCAATGCGGGGGTTCTGGAGGGCCGGTCGGTGCTGTCGGCGGAGACGCTGGACCAGTTGACGCGCGAACGGATCCACGGCCCGGACAAGGTGCTGCCCTATGTAATCAGCTGGGCGGCGGGCCTGATGCGCAATGACGGGCTGAACGTCTTTGGGCCGGGCGAGTCCTTCGGCCACTACGGCTGGGGCGGGTCCATGGCCATGGCCGACCCGTCGCGTCGGCTGTCGGCCGCCTATGTGATGACGCGCCAGTCGCCGCACCTGATCGGCGACCCTCGCCCCCGGCGGCTGCTGGCGGCCCTATACGGCGCGCTCTAGACCGTTTCGGACAGGACGACGGCGCGCCGTGCGGCGCGCGACCGCCGCGCGGCGCCGATCGCGAACACCCCCGCTCCGGCCCAGATGAAGGCGAACGAGACAATGCGCAGCGGCGTCAGGGCCTCGCCCGCCCAGACGCCGCAGGCGAACTGGAGCGTCGGCGCCAGGAACTGGATGAAGCCGAGGGTGGACAGGGGCAGACGTCGCGCCGACCAGGCGAACATCACCAGCGGAATGACCGTCGCCGGGCCGTTGACCAGGGCCCAGGCCAGGCCGGCGGGGGAGGCGAAACCTGTCGCCTGGCCGTGCGTGGCCAGCCAGGCCAGGAACAGGGCGCCGATGGGCAGCAGCACCAGACATTCGACGAACAACCCGGTCTGGGCCGAGGCCGGCACGCGCTTTCGGATCACCGCATAGGCGCAGAAGGTGACGGCCAGGGTCAGGCCGATGATCGGCACATGGCCCAGGGCGATGGTCTGGATCACCACCCCGACGGCGGCCAGGCCGATGGCGAGGCCGCTCCAGCGGTCGATCCGTTCACGGAATAACACCGCCCCCGCCGCCATGTTGAGCAGCGGGTTGATGTAATAGCCGAGGCTGGCCTCCAGCGTCGCATGATGGGTGGTGGCGAAGACGTACAGGCTCCAGTTCGTCGCGATCATCGCCGCCGACAGGGCCAGCCAGGCCAGGGTGCGCGGCGTGGCCAGCACCTGTTTCGCCTCGCCCCACTGGCCCGCCAGCAGCAGGAACAGGCCCGCCACGAACACCGACCAGACCGCCCGGTGGGCCAGGATCTCGGGCGCGCCGAAGCCATGGGCGGCCATGGCCATGAACAGCAGGGGCAAGAGGCCCCACAGGCTGTAGCAGGCGATGGCGGTGGCGACCGCGCGGGGATCGTTGGGGGTGGCGGCGGCGGTCATGGGCGGCTCAACTTCACTTTCGTCATTCTCCGGCAAGCCGCGCCTTCGCGGCGCAGACCGGGGAACCCAGCGGCGCCGAAGGCGAAATCTCCCAGCAGCATGGCGTCCGAAATCGTGTCCGCGACAGGTTCGCGCTCTCGCGCGCCGCTGGGTCCCCCGGTCGCGCTACGCGCGCCGGAGGATGACGAAAGAAGGTTACACCGTGATCGAACGATACCCCGACGACGAGGTGATGACGCCGGTCTCGTCCAGCAGCTGGGCGATCTGGACGGCGTTCAGGGCGGCGCCCTTGCGCAGGTTGTCGGACACGATCCACAGGTTCAGGCCGTTCTCGACGGTCGGATCCTTGCGGATGCGCGACACATAGACGCCGTGTTCGCCGGCGGCGTCGACGGGGGTGATATAGCCGTCGTGCTCCTGCTTATCGATCACCAGCACGCCCGGCGCCTCGCGCAGGATGGCGCGGGCCTCGTCCGGGGCGATGGGGCGGTCGAACTCGATGTTCACGGCCTCGGAGTGGCCGACGAAGACCGGCACCCGCACGCAGGTGACGGTGACCTTGATGTCGGGGTCCAGCATCTTGTGCGTCTCGTCCGACATCTTCTGCTCCTCGTCGGTCGAGCCGTCCTCGAGGAAGGAGCCGATGTAGGGGATGACGTTGAAGGCGATCTGTTTGGGGAATTTCTTGGGACGCGCGTCGCCCAGGCCGTAGATGGCCTTGGTCTGGTTCCACAGCTCGTCCATGCCTTCCTTGCCGGCGCCGGACACCGACTGATAGGTCGAGACCACCACCCGCTTGATCCTGGCCGCGTCGTGCAGGGGCTTCAGCGCCGTGACCAGCTGGATGGTCGAGCAGTTGGGGTTGGCGATGATGTTCTTCTTCTTGGCGTCCTTGACCGCGTCGGGGTTCACCTCGGGCACGATCAGGGGCACGTCGGCGTCCTTGCGGAAGGCCGAGGAGTTGTCGATCACGATGGGGCCGGCCTTGCCGATCTTTTCGGACCAGGCGCGCGAGACCTCGCCGCCGGCCGACATCAGGACCAGATCGACCTTGGAGAAGTCGAACTGTTCGATGTCCTGGCATTTGATGGTCTTGTCGCCGAACGAGACCTCGACCCCCTTGGACTTGCGCGAGGCGATGGCGTGGATTTCGTCGACGGGGAATTCCAGCTCCTCGAGGATGTTCAGCATTTCGCGGCCCACATTGCCCGTGGCCCCGACGATCGCGACGCGATAACCCATGATGATTGGTCCTTCGGACGCGCTATCGCTCGGCCCACGGGGCCTCGCTGCTTGAGCGCGATGTGTTGTGTGGTGTGCATTTAGGCGTTCGCAGCCGCGAAGCAATCGCTTTTCGGCGACGGGGACTTTAAGCAGGGGCTCATGACCTCCCGCATCCGAAACGCCTACGACATCCGCGTGGAAGAGGGCGTGCTGACGCCCGATCCGGCCCAGGCCGAAGTGCTCGTCGCCCTGGAGCGGCTGGAGACCGATCTGGCCCGGCGCGGCCTGTTCGGGCGGCCGCCCGAGGTGAAGGGGATCTATCTGTGGGGACCGCCCGGACGGGGCAAGTCCATGCTGATGGACCTGTTTTATTCCGCGACGCCCGAGCCCCGGAAAAGACGCGCCCATTTCCACGCCTTCATGGCCCGGGTCCACGACCTGGTGCGCCAGTGGCGAGAGGGCGACTCCAAAAGCCGCAAGGCCGTGTTCGGGACGCATAAGGGCGACGATCCCATTCCGCCCATCGCCAAGCTGATCGCCTCCGAAGCCCGGCTGCTGTGTTTCGACGAGCTTCAGGTGACGGACATCGCCGACGCCATGATCCTGGGCCGGCTGTTCGAGGCCCTGTTCGAGGACAAGGTGGTGCTGGCCATCACCTCGAACCGGGCGCCGGAGGACCTGTACAAGAACGGCATCAACCGCCAGCTCTTCACCCCCTTCATCGACATCATCCGGGACCGTTGCGCCGTGGTGAAGACGGCGGGTGCGCGCGACTGGCGGCTGGACCGGCTGAGTTCGGCCCAGGTCTGGCACACGCCGGACGACCGGGCCGGCTTCGAAGAGCTTTGGCGCGAACTGAAGGGCGGCGAGCCGGAAGAGCCGGCGCACCTGGCCGTCCTGGGCCGGGACGTGGTGGTGGAGCGGACCGTGGGCTCGATGGCGCGGGCGCGGTTTGCGGACCTGTGCGGCCGGCCGCTGGGGCCGCAGGACTATCTGGCCGTCGCCGCGCGGTTTCACACCCTGTTCCTGGAGGACGTGCCGATCCTGGGGCCGTCGAACCAGCAGGAGGCGCGCCGCCTGGTGACGCTGGTGGACGCCCTGTACGAGGCCAGGACCAAGCTGATCGTCCTGGCCGCCGCCCGGCCTGAGGCCCTCTATACCGAGGGTGTGGGGGCGTTCGAGTTCGAACGCACCGTGTCGCGCTTCAACGAGATGCAGAGCAAGGACTGGCTGGCCCACGTTCGGGAGTGACACGAAAGACCCTCTCCCGCTTGCGGGGGAGGTGGCCCGGCGTTCGCGAAGCGAACCAGGGTCGGAGGGGGGAGTCTTGTTTGGCTGGAAGAGAACTTCCCCCATCGTCAGCCGTCTCGCTGCGCTCGACGAGCTGACACTTCCCCCGCAAGCGGGGGAAGATCTGGAAAGCGCAAAGAAAAAGGGCCTGCGGATTGCTCCGCAGGCCCTTCGTCATTCGATCTGTGCGATCGCTCAAGCCAGCGAGGCGTCGATATCCTTGCAGGCCTGCAGCAGGCCTTGGACCGAGGCGACGGACTTTTCGAACATCGCCTTTTCGTCGTCGTTGGTGGTGAACTCGATCACCTTTTCGACGCCGGCGGCGCCGATCATGGCCGGGACGCCGACATAGAGGTCCGACAGGCCGTATTCGCCCGACAGCCAGACGGCGCAGGGCAGGACGCGCTTCTGGTCCAGCAGATAGGACTTGGCCATCGCAATCGCGCTTTCGGCCGGGGCGTAGAAGGCCGAGCCGGTCTTCAGCAGGGCCACGATCTCGCCGCCGCCCTTGCGGGTGCGGTCGACGATGGCGTCCAGCTCGTCCTGCGACAGGAAGCCGGCCTTGACCGCGTCCGGCAGGGGCAGGCCGCCGACGGTCGAGTGGCGCACCATCGGCACCATGTCGTCGCCGTGTCCGCCCAGGGTCCAGGCGTGGATGTCCTGAACCGACACGCCGGTCTTTTCAGCCAGGAAGTAGGCGAAGCGCGCCGAGTCGAGCACGCCGGCCATGCCGACGACCTTCTCCTTGGGCAGGCCCGAGAATTTCTGCAGCGCCCAGACCATGGCGTCGAGCGGGTTGGTGATGCAGATGACGAAGGCGTTGGGGGCGTGGGCCTTGATGCCCTCGCCGACGGCCTTCATGACCTTCAGGTTGATGCCGATCAGGTCGTCGCGGCTCATGCCCGGCTTGCGCGGCACGCCGGCGGTGACGATGCAGACGTCGGCGCCCGCGATGTCGGCATAGTCGTTGGCGCCCTTCAGGGCCACGTCCGAGCCGAAGACGGCGGTGGCCTCGGCGATGTCCAGCGCCTTGCCCTGGGGGGTGCCTTCAGCGATGTCGAACAGGATCACGTCGCCCAGCGCTTCGCGCGCGGCCACATGGGCCAGGGTGCCGCCGATCATGCCGGCGCCGATGAGGGCGATCTTCGCGCGAGCCATGGATGTCTCCGTTTATTGCGTGTGCGAAAGGGGATTAATCGTGCGGGCGGTCTAGACCCGCATCGGCCGCGCTGCAAGGCTGGGAAAACCCTGTTGCGGAGACGCCATGACCGACTTTCGTCCAGACCCCGCCTTCGAAGCCGGATCGGTCGCCGCCGCCGAATGGCCGCTGTGCCATGTGCGGCTTCAGGACGACGCCCGCTTCCCCTGGCTGATCCTGATCCCGCGCGTCGAGGGGGCGGTGGAGCTGGAAGACCTGAGCGTCGAACAGCGGGCCGCGCTGATGGAAGAGACCGTGCGGGCCGGGGCCTTGGTGCGGCGGTTGGGAACGGTCGAGAAGCTGAACGTGGGGGCTATCGGCAATGTGACGGCCCAGCTGCACGTCCATGTCGTCGGCCGCCGTCGTGACGACGGCCTGTGGCCCGATCCGGTCTGGGGGCGAGGGCCGGCGGCGCCCTATGCCGGGGTGGCGCGGGCGCGGCTGTTGGAGTTGATCGGGAGCGGGTAGTCGATCCGACGATCGATGTGTCGTCGCGCCCCATTTGCGTCAGCCGCTCTCGCACCGCATATGAGCCCTATGGAAGACGCGCTGCGCATCCGGCTGGACGAACGCCAGGTGAACCTGATCGCCAAGGCCCTGGCGGAGCCGCGTCGCCGTCAGATCCTCAAGGAGATCGGCGCGGCCAGCGAACCCACCCCTTGCGGCGCGGTCGCCCAGCTTGTCTCGGTCAGCGCCCCCACCTTCTCGCACCATATGAAGGAACTGGAGACCGCCGGCCTGATCCAGATCTGCCGGCAGGGCAAGTTCGCCTTCCTGGTGCTGCAGCGCGACGTCCTGAACGCCTATTTGGCCCAGCTCGCGGAAATCTGAGGCCGGTTTCAGAAAATCAACAGCCCCGCTTATTGAATCAGTTCGATGGTTATCTAAATATCAAACCGTTCGCCGCTGAAGGCGACCGGAGAGAGATCATGAGCAAGCTTTCAGGCAAGACCGCCGTCGTCACCGGCGCATCGAAAGGCATCGGAGCGGCCATCGCCAAGGCCCTGGCCGCCGAGGGCGCCGCAGTGGCGGTCAACTACGCCTCCAGCCGCGAAGGGGCGGACAAGGTCGTGGCCGAGATCACCGCCGCCGGCGGCAAGGCCATCGCCGTCCAGGCGTCGGTGGCCAGCGGCGACGATGTCACGCGGCTGTTCGACGAGACCCAGAAGGCGTTCGGCGGCGTGGACATCCTCGTCAACAACGCTGGCGTCTATGCCTTCGCGCCGATCGAGGACTTTACCGAGGCCGAATACCGACGCCAGTTCGACATCAATGTTCTGGGCCTGCTGCTGGCCACCAGCGAGGCGGCCAAGCGCTTCGGTCCCGACGGCGGAAGCGTGATCAACATCAGCTCGGGCGCCACCACCGTCGATATCCCGACCGCCTCGGTCTACACGGCCACCAAGGCCGCCGTGGACTCGATCACCCGCGTGCTCGCCAAGGAACTTGGCCCGCGCCAGATCCGGGTCAACGCCATTGCGCCCGGCGCCGTCGAGACCGAGGGCACCCACGCCACGGGCATCATCGGCTCGGATATGGAGGTCCAGATGGTCGCCCAGACCCCGCTCGGCCGCATGGGGCAGCCGTCTGACATCGCGCCTGTGGCCGTCTTCCTGGCCTCGGCCGACAGCGCCTGGATCACCGGTGAAATCATCGCGGTGGCCGGCGGAAACCGCTAAATCAAGCCGTGGCGAGGGACGCGGCCGGGGTCCGGCCGCGTCCGCATCCCTCAGATGATGTCCAGCGGCGTCTCGCGCGTGGGCGGGGGGAAGGCGGCGTCGAGGCGTTCGATGTCCTCGAGGTCGAACTGGATCTCCAGGGCGTCGGCGTTGGCCTCGACGTGTTCGATCGAGCCGGCCTTGGGAATGGCGATGACGCCGTCGTGGCGCAGGATGGCGGCGAGCGCCACCTGAGCCGGGTCGGCGCTGTGGCGGTTGGCGATGTCGCGGATCAGGGGCTGTTCCAGCAATTCGCCGCGCCCCAGGGGCGAATAGGCCATCATCGGCATGTCGCGGGCCTGCATCCACGGCAGCAGATCGAACTCCACCCCGCGCGAGCCCAGATTATAGAGCAACTGGTTGACGGCGCAGTCCTCGGCCCCCTCGATCTCCATCAGTCGCTCCATGGCGCGCAGATCCAGATTGGACACGCCCCAGCGGGCGATCATCCCCTCGTCGACCAGTTCCTGGAAGGCCGCGACGGTCTCTTCCAGAGGAACATTGCCTTCCCAGTGCAGCAGATACAGGTCCAGCCGGTCGGTTCCCAACCGTTCCAGCGACTTCTCGCAGGCCAGCATCATCTTCATTTCCGACGCGTTGTCGGGCCGGACCTTGGAGACCAGAAAGACCTCGTCGCGGCGTCCGGCGATGACCTCGCCCACCAGCCGTTCGGAACGGCCGTCGCCGTAGAGCTCGGCCGTGTCGATCAGGGTCAGGCCCAGGTCGATGCCGCGCGCCAGGGCCTGCTGCTCCTCGTCGCGCCAGGCGGGATCGTCGCCCATCTCCCAGGTGCCTTGGCCCAGGGCGGGAACGGTCGTACCGTCTGCAAAGGTGACGAGGCGGGTCATGTCCGTCCTATTCCATTCGCGGCGGAAGAGCCGCCTGCGAGGTTGAGATGCGCACCCGGCTTATCAAGACCGACGGCCTTGTCCAACAGGTGCTGGAGGCGGGGTTCGAAGACCTCAACGCGCCATTGGTCCTGCTGATCCATGGCTTTCCGGAACTGGGCGTCAGCTGGCGGGCGCAGGTCGAGGCCCTGTCGGCGGCGGGATATCACGTCGTGGCGCCGGACATGCGCGGTTATGGCGGGACGGACAAGCCCAAGGGCGTCGACGCCTGTTCGATCCTGCATCTGGTCGGGGACATGGTCGATCTGGTCCGGGCGCTGGGCAAACCGAGCGCCGTCGTCGTGGGCCACGACTGGGGCGCGCCGGTCGCCTGGCATTGCGCCCTGTTGCGGCCCGATCTGTTCACGGCGGTGGCCGGGCTGTCCGTGCCCTTCCAGCCGCGCCGGCCCCAGGGACCGCCGACGACCGTCATGGCCATCCTGTCCGAACGGGCCGGGCTGGGCGATCTCTATATCAGCCGGTTCCAGGCGGCGGACGCCCATCTGACGCTGGAGGCCGATCCGGCGACGACGCTGAGGAAACTGTTCTGGTCCTATGACGGCGCTACCCCGGCCGCGAAACGGGCCACCGGTTTCATGGCGCGGGGCGTCGGCCTGCTGGACAGCATCGACGACGGCGCCGACCTGCCGCCGTGGATGAGCCCCGCCCATTTCGCGGAATATGTCGAGGCCTTCACAGTCGGCGGGTTCGACGCGCCTTTGAACTGGTATCGGGCCATCGATCTGAACTGGTCGCTGACCGCCTTCGCGCAGGAGCAGCGGATTCTCCAGCCGGCCCTGTTCATCGTCGGCGAGGACGATCCGGTCCGACACTATGCCGGCTCGGCCGAGACCGGGCTGAAGGACTGGGTTCCGAACCTGACCCGTTCGGTCGTCCTGCCCGGCGCCGGCCACTGGATCCAGCAGGAGCGGCCGGATGAGGTGAACGGGCTGCTGCTGGGGTTTCTGGGGGAGCTCTGACTCGCTTCCTTCTCCCCTTGCGGGAGAAGGTGGCCCGAAGGGCCGGATGAGGGTTCCGCCGGTGGGCCAACTCGCACTACCTTGCCCCTCACCCTTTCGCGCAAGACTGATCGCTACGCTCTCGGGCGCTCAAGCCCTCTCCCGATGGGAGAGGGGACGGGTTCACGCCGCCGCTTCTGCCGTCCCCATCTGCCCGCGAACTTCCGCGACGATCTCGAGGCTGCGGATACGGGCGGCGTTGTCGAAGGCCATGCCGGTGATCATCAGTTCATCGACGCCGGTCAGGGCGATAAAGTCGGTCAGCTGTTTCCGCACCGTGTCCGGCCCGCCGACGGCGGAATAGAGCAGGCGGCTGCGCGCCCCCTCGATCTGTTGCGGGGTCAGGACGGCCGTGATGTCGTCGACGGGCGGGGGCAGCTTGCCCGGCTTGCCGGTCGAGAGGCGGGCGAAACTCTGTTGCATCGAGGTGGACAGGCGCACGCCCTCCGCGTCCGTATCGGCGGCGAAGACGTTGATCGCGGCCATGGCGTAGGGCTGGGCCAGCCGGTCAGATGGGGTGAAGCTGCGGCGATAAAGCGCCAGGGCCTCCAGCAGCAGTTCAGGCGCGAAATGGCTGGCGAAGGCGTAGGGCAGGCCCAGCTGGCCGGCCAGCTGGGCGCTGAACAGGCTGGACCCCAGAAGCCAGATCGGCACGCGCAGACCCGCGCCGGGAACGGCGCGCACCGGCTGGTTGTCGGCGGCCGGCTCGAACCACTGGATCAATTCGACCACGTCGCGCGGAAACTGGTCGGCGCCGTCGAAATAGCGGCGCAGGGCGCGGGCGGTGGCGCCGTCGGTGCCGGGCGCGCGGCCCAGGCCCACGTCGATCCGGCCGGGGAACAGGGTCTCCAGGGTGCCGAACTGTTCGGCGACGACCAGGGGCGCGTGGTTGGGCAGCATGACGCCGCCGGAGCCGACGCGGATGCGCTGGGTGCCCGCCGCCACATGGCCGATGACGATGGCGGTCGCCGCGCTGGCGATGCCGGGCATGTTGTGGTGTTCGGCCAGCCAGAACCGCTGATAGCCCAGCCGGTCGGCGGCCTGGGCCAGGGCCAGGGTCTCGTCGAGGGCGCGGCGGGCGTCGCCGCCTTCGACGATGGGGGAGAGGTCGAGAACTGAGAACGGGATCATGACGCCTAGATCGGGGCTGACGGCCGAGGTTCAAGGGCAGGGAGCGGGGAACCGCAACCGGGTCGGGCGCTTTACCTTCGACGAACCCGGAGACATGAGCTATGACGGACGTTGACGCCGAAAAGACCGAAGCCGAGTGCGAGGATGCGCGCGAGGCCGCCGACATGGGCGAAAAGCCGGACCTGGGGCACAAGGCTGACGCCCTGATCGAGGCGTTGGACGGCACAGATTCCGGCTCCGACACCCGCGCCGGCTCGCTGCGCGGCGGGTCCGCCAGCGGATCGGACGATGATCCCGACTCGCTCGAGATCAACGAGGCCCTCGCCGAAGAAGGGCGGGCCTCGGCGGGGAAACGGGGCCGCGCTGAAAACGACGATTGACGCCGACGCCTTGCTGCCGCCGCATCCTTGCGCCACGGTGGCGCCTTGACCATGGGTCCAAGGGACGATTCCCCGATGATACGCCGTCTGGCGGCCTCGGCCGCCTTAGTCTTGCTTTGCCTTGCAGGTTGCGACGACCGGTCCAGGACCGAAAAGGCGCCGGCCCAGGCCTCCCTCGCCGCCCCTGACCAAATGACCGCCCCGGCTTCGCCGTCGGAGGGAGAGGCTGCGCCTGCGCCCGAGGCGATGACGGCGGATATCCCCGCTGCACCCGGCGCGCCCGCCTATGCCGCCCTGTACCCCGGCGCCGCCCTGGACCAGCCGGCGACGACCGCCGCCGGGCCGGACGGCGAGGGCGGGCTGGTCACCTTCACCACCGCCGCCACGCCCGACGAGGTGGTGGCCTTCTATCGCACCCGCGCCGAGGAGGCGGGCCTGACCTCGGTCATGGGCATGAACCAGGGCGACGCCCGGGCCTATGGCGCTGCGGGCGGCCAGGCGGGCGCGACCAATCTTCAGGTGGTGGCGGCGCCGGGCGCCGGCGGCGAGACCTCGGTGCAGCTGAGCTGGAGCGCGGGTCTGTGAGACCGGTCGCCGCTCTGATCGCGGCGACGGTGATCCTGCCTTCGCTGCCCCTGGCGGCCTGCGCCCCGGCCGGGCGGACTGCGCCCCATCCGATCTTCAGCGCGACCGACGAAGGCTATCTGTCGCCCGGCGTCGTCGCGCGGTTGGCTGAGGCTGTGACTCCCGCGCCCGCCGAGGGATCGCCGCAGGATGCGGCCGACCGGGCGGCCTCGGCGCGGTTCACGGCTCTGGAGGATACGGATCGCTGGCTGATGGCGACCGCTCATGCCGAACTGCGCCCGCCGCTGGCGCTTCAGCATTTCGACTGCGCCCTGGGGGTGCGGCTGGGGTCGGCCGAGACGCCGACGCTGGACCGGATGATGGCCAAGGTCTTTCATGACGCCCAGGCGGCGGTCGTGCTGGCCCAGGCCCAGGCGAAAGGCGCGCCCGTCCGTCCGGTCGGCGTAGATCCTGCGCGCCGGGCCTGCCAGACCCTGACGCCGGCGATGCGGCGCAGCCCGTCCGCGCCGTCGGCCGGCGCGGCGGTGGGAACCGCCTATGCCGAGGCCCTGGCCCTGATCGCGCCGGACCGGGCGGCGGCGGTGCGGCGCATCGGCCATGAGATCGGCGTGAGCCGCCAGATCTGCGCCATGGACTATCCCAGCGATGGGCTGGCGGGCGAGGCGCTGGCGCGGGCCGTCGTCGCCGAAATCGTCGCGACGCCGGACTTCCAGGCTGAGATCGCGGCGGCGCGCGACGAACTGGCGGCGGCGCGGGCGACGGGACGGACCAATCCCGGCTGCGCGGCCGAGCGCGCGGCCCTGGCTGTTCCCCTGCCCTGAGATGTGGAGCGGCCTGATCCTGCTGGCGGCGGTTCAGGCGGGCGATCCCGCAGGCGCGCGGGCCTGCACCCTGGCCGAGGTGCGCGACCTGACCGCCCCGTCCGATCAAGCCTATCGCCTGACGTGCCGCGCCGACCTGGCGGGCGTCGCCGTGCGGCGGCCTGTTCTGATGGAGGGGGCCGAGGCCTCGGGCGCGGGGATCGACTGCGGCGGCGGGGTGATCCGACCGGCGCGCGAGGCGACGTCACAGACGCCGACGGTGGCGATCTGGTCGCGGCGTCAGGGCGACGGCTGGAGCCGTCCGGTCCAGACCTATGTGCGAAACTGCACCGTCGTCGGCAATGTGCGGATCTGGGGCATGGGGGCGGGCGGATCGATGCGCGACCTGCTGGCCTCGTCACGGACGCCCGATCACACGACGGCGGCCCAGAGCGCGGCGCCCCTGGGCGCGGTGCTGGAGCGGGTGCGGTTCGAGGGCGTGGGGACGATCCCCCTGTATGTCGGGCCGGGGGTGACGCAGACCGTGGTGGCGCGCTCGCGCTTTTCGGGCCGGTCGGTCTCGACCGCCGTCTATCTGGACGCCGAGAGCGCCGGAACGGTGATCCAGGACAATGACTTCACTATTCGCACCGGGCGTGAACAGATCGCGGTGGACGGATCGGGCGCCAATCGCATCATCGGCAACCGCTTCGCCCTGGGCGGTCGCGGCGGGGTCTTCCTGTACCGCAACTGCGGCGAAGACGGGGTGATCCGCCACCAGACGCCGTCCTATAATCAGATCACGGATAATGTGTTTTCCGGCGTCGGCTGGCTGCGCCCCCGGACGGTGGTGGTGGGCGCGCGCGAGGGGAACCGGTCCTATTGCGGCGATGACGCCGGCTATCCGTTCGGGTCCAGCGCCGACGACGGCGACGGGGCGACCGGCAACCGGGTCGAACGGAACCGGACGCGTCCCTGACCCCGCACTTGCGAAATGACGCCAGCTCGGCCCTATTGGCGCGATGACGCCTCGGGGGATGCATCTAATGCGGCTGGTCTTGTTGTTGGCGGCCCTGGCGGCGGCGCTGGGGTTGGCCGTGATCACGACACAGACGCCTCGGCCCGCGCCGACAAGCGCCGCCGCGACCGGATTTTCGGCGGAGCGGGCCATGGCGGACGTGCGGGTCATGGCCCGCTCCCCCCGTCCGATAGGTTCGACCGATCACGCCCTGGTCCAGGCCTATCTGCAGGGCCGAATGGCGCAGCTGGGCCTGGCGCCCACGCTCCAGGCCGGCGCCCTGTCGCCCGCCGCCGTGCGCCGGATCGAGGACCGGGGCGAGTCGGTCGAAGGCTTGTCGGTGGTCAATCTGGTCGGCGTCCTGCCGGGCCGGAACCCCAGCCTGCCCCTCGTGGTGCTGATGGCTCATTATGACAGCGTGCCCGGCTCGCCGGGCGCCGCCGACGACGCCAGCGGCGTGGCGGCGGTGCTGGAGGCGGTGCGGGCGATCAGGGCGCGCGGACCGGCCGACCGGGGGCTGGTCGTGCTGCTCACCGACGGGGAGGAGCTGAACCTGGACGGGGCGCGGGCCTTCTTCAGCGAACATCCGTTGCGGGGTCGGGTCGGGGCGGTGGTGAACCTGGAGGCGCGCGGCGGCGGCGGTCGGGCCATGATGTTCGAGACCGGCCCCGGCAACGCCCATACCATCGACCTTTACGCTCGGGCGACGCGCCGGGCCGACGGGGGCGCGGCCAGCAACGCCCTGGCCATCTTCGTCTATCGGCTGATGCCCAACGGCACCGACTTCACCCTGGCCGCCGACCGGGGCCTGGCCGGGATCAACCTGGCCTTCATCGGCCGGCCGGCGCAGTACCATTCGCCCAGTTCGACGCCGGACGCCCTGGACCAGGGCAGTCTGCAACATATCGGATCCCAGGCGCTGGAAATGACCGACGCCCTGGTGCGGGCGCCCGTCCTGCCGAAGGCCACGCAGAACGCCGTCTACGCCGATGTCTTCGGCCTGGGGGTGTTGCGGCACGGGCCGGGGACGGGGTGGGGGCTGCTGGGTCTGGCCTTTCTGTTGACCGGTTTCGCCGCCTGGGGCGCGCGTCACGCCACGGGCCTGACCTTGCGTCAGTTCGGCAAGGGGCTGAGCGGGGGCGTCTGGCTGCTGGCCGCCGGGATCGTCGTGGCCCAGGCGGTGCGGGTTCTGGCCGGGCCGGTCGGCGGCCGGATCGAATCGGCCGAGACCTATTATGTCCTGCTGCGCCGCCTGCCCTGGATGGAGGCGGGCGTAGGCTTGGCCGTGCTGGGGGTGATGTTCGCCCTGCTGGCGGGGCGGGCCCTGATCGGGCGGCGTCTGCTGGCGGGGGTGATCGCCGCGGCGGCGGTTCTGGCCACGGGCCTGGGCGGGTTCGATCCGGTGGTGCTGGGTGCGGCCCTGGTCGCCGTGGGTCTGAGCCTGTGGCCTGGCGGCGAGGACGAGACGGTCTGGGGCGGCTGGCTGGGGGCCGTCGTCCTGGTGCTGATCCTGGGCGTCCTGGTTCAGGCCGTGGCGCCCGAAGCGGCCTTGCTGTTCGTCTGGACCGGGTTGGCGGCGGCCGGCGCAGCGGCCCTGGCGGCGGCGATCGGGGCGCGGCTGGAGCGATGGGCCGCCCTGGCGCCCGCGGCGGTCGCCACCGGGGTCGTCGGCGGCTGGCTGGCGGGGCTGGGCCATTTCGTCTTCCTGGGCGTGGGGATGGACCAGCCGGGCGCGCTGGGCCTGATCGCCGTGCTGATCGTCGCCCTGGCCCGGCCCTTGGCCCCGGGTGCAGGAAGCGCGCGCCACACCCTGGCCGGGCTGGCGGCGGCCATGCTGATCCTGGGCTGCGGCCTCTCCCTGGCGGCCCGCCATGCCGAGCCGGCCGCTGAGGCGCCGGTCGCCGTTCCCTGATGCGTCAAAATCGGACGTAGGATTCGGATGTTCTCATCGGTTCCGGATGAGAACATCTTGTGAACTGGAACAAACCGTGCACATAGTCGGCCTCACAAAAACGGGGGCGGGTCCATGGCGGGTCTCTCCCAAGCTTCTGACGGGAATCATGGCAAGGGAGACGAAGGCAATGGCACAGGCGGCTTTGAAACTGGTGGGCAAGGAAGACGGCGACAAGCAACGGGCCCTGGAGGCGGCGATCGCCCAGATCGATCGCGCCTTCGGCAAGGGTTCGGTGATGAAACTGGGCAAGGGTGGGGTCGCCGACGTGATCCCCTCGGTGTCCACCGGATCCCTGGGCCTGGATATGGCCCTGGGCATCGGCGGACTGCCGCGCGGGCGGGTGATCGAGGTCTTCGGCCCTGAATCCTCGGGCAAGACCACCCTGGCCCTGCATACGGTGGCCGAGGTTCAGAAGGCCGGCGGCACCGCCGCCTTCGTCGACGCCGAACACGCGCTGGACCCGGGCTACGCCCAGAAGCTGGGCGTCAATCTGGACGACCTGCTGGTGTCCCAGCCGGACACCGGCGAACAGGCGCTCGAGATCGTCGACACCCTGGTGCGCTCCGGCGCCGTGGACATCGTGGTCGTCGACTCCGTCGCCGCCCTGACCCCGCGCGCCGAGATCGAGGGCGAGATGGGCGACAGCCTGCCCGGCCTTCAGGCGCGTCTGATGAGCCAGGCGCTGCGCAAGCTGACCGCCTCCATCTCCAAGTCGAACTGCATCGTCCTGTTCATCAACCAGATCCGCCACAAGATCGGCGTCATGTACGGCTCGCCCGAGACGACGACAGGCGGCAATGCGCTGAAGTTCTACGCCTCGGTGCGTCTGGACATCCGCCGCACCGGCGCGATCAAGAACCGCGACGAGGTGGTCGGCAACACCACCCGGGTCAAGGTGGTCAAGAACAAGGTCGCCCCGCCGTTCCGCGAGGTCATCTTCGACATCATGTACGGCGAGGGCATCTCCAAACTGGGCGAGATCATCGACCTGGGCGTCAAGGCCGGGGTGATCGAGAAGTCGGGCAGCTGGTTCAGCTATGACTCGACCCGGATCGGTCAGGGCCGCGAGAATGTGCGCGAATTCCTGAAACAGAACCCCGACATCGCCGCCTCGATCGAGAAGGCGGTGCGGGCCTCGACCAGCAAGATCGCCGACGAACTGCTGGGCACGCCCGAGCCGGACGAAGGCCAGGATCTCGAAGGCTGACGACCGTCTCGCCTTCCTAGACACTCCGTCGCCCCAAGCGACCCGCCACCGACCCCGCGAGGGGCGGCGGAGCGACCCGTCCGACCTCGTGTCGGGCGGGTCTTTTTTGGGCGGGGTCGCGAGGGCCGGCGGTCTTCAGCAGTCGATGACGGTCAAATAGTCAGGATCGACGCGGGCGATCTTCTGCATGACGGCGTCGCGCGAGACGAGGGGGATCCGCATGACGCGCGCCGTCGCCATCAGGAAACAGTCCCCTGGATCCTTGTGCCCCGTCCGCGTCACCACTTCGGCGGACTCCAGGGCGATCCTTTGTCTGATGGGGGTGATCCGGGCCCCGGTGGCCTGGATGGCCTCTCGAAACCAGGTCTTGGGCGACAAAGCGCCGAGATCAGGCCGGTTCGCCTGGACCGACTTCTGTGCTGCGACGCCGAGTTCCCACGCCGTTATCGGTGACACATAAAGGCGATCCTCAGCCTGGGCGTCGGCAATGGCGACGAGGGCGGCGTCTGAGAGCGGCGTCGTGCCTGAAACCAGCCAGTAGAGAACGTGCGTGTCGAGGAGCGCGCTAATGGAAAAGCTCAGTCGTGCGACGCGCGGTTAGGCTTGGGGCGAGCTTTTGAGACCTGTTCGAAAATGGGCTTGGTCAGGTCCACGTCCGGCCGTAGAGGAAGCTTGCCCCGCAGTGCGCCGAGGCCGTGCACCTGAACCAGACGTCCGGAGCGGGTATCGCGCACCGTCTTCGACGGCGATGAAGCTGGAAACACGTGGGCCATGACGCGAATATAGCGCGTTCGAACGCCGATCTCCAGTTTTAGACTTTTCAATCGTCTCAAACCAAAACGGGCGACCCGAAGGCCGCCCGTTCCGTCGTCTGACGATGTCGTCGCCGATCAGGCGGCGGCCTTCTCCGGGGCGAACTTGCCGTAGAAGGTCTCGTTCTTGGCGGCCATGTCGCGCAGCAGCTGCGGGACCTTGAACCGGTCGCCGTAGGTCGCCGCCAGACGGTCCGCCGTTTCCACGAACTGGGCCAGGCCGATGCCGTCGATCATGCTGATCGGGCCGCCGGTCCAGGGCGCGAAGCCCCAGCCCAGGATGGCGCCCAGATCGGCTTCACGCGGGTCGTCGATGACGCCCTCTTCCCAGCAGCGGGCGACCTCGACCGCCTGGCGATACAGCAGGCGGGTCTTCAGCTCGTCGATCTGGGCGAAGGCGGTCGCCTCCTCGGGCTTGTCGATGCCCTTGGTGGTCGGCGCCAGGTCGCTCAGCCCCTTCCAGATGGTCTTGGGCTTCTGATCATAGTCATAGAAGCCCTTGCCGTTCTTGCGGCCATAGCGTCCGTCCTCGACCATCTTGGCGACGATGTCGGCGCCTTCCGACGGGACATATTTGTCGCCCAGGTCCAGCGCCGTCTGTTTGGCGATCTTGTAGGACAGGTCCAGGGCCACGTCGTCGTGCATCTCCAGCGGGCCGCGCGGCATGCCGGTCATCCGGCCGACATTGTCGATCAGGGCCGGGCCGTAACCCTCTTCCAGCATCGCCATGCCTTCCATCAGGAAGGTGGAGAAGCAGCGCGAGGTGTAGAAGCCGCGGCTGTCGTTGACCACGATCGGCGTCTTCTTGATCTTCAGCACATAGTCCAGCGCCTTGGCGATGGCGGCCTGACCCGTCTTCTCGCCCAGGATGATCTCGACCAGCATCATCTTGTCGACGGGCGAGAAGAAGTGGATGCCGATGAAGTCCTCGGGACGAACCGAGGCCTCGGCCAGGCCGGTGATCGGCAGGGTCGAGGTGTTGGAGCCGAAGACGGCGCCCTCGACCAGTTGGGCCTCGGCGCGCTTGGTGACGTCGGCCTTGATCTCGCGGCTTTCGAACACGGCCTCGACCACCAGGTCCGACCCCTTGA
Organism: Brevundimonas sp. GW821-FHT10A07; assembly: GCF_059415785.1. Lineage (NCBI taxonomy): Bacteria > Pseudomonadati > Pseudomonadota > Alphaproteobacteria > Caulobacterales > Caulobacteraceae > Brevundimonas > Brevundimonas sp. GW821-FHT10A07. The sequence continues at coordinate 161,597 of NZ_JBWKNX010000005.1, read as the reverse complement.
TGTGGTCATAGTCGGTCGTCGCCGTGACCAGGGCCAGGGTGGCGTCATATTTGTCTTGGGTCATCTGACCGCGCGACAGACGCTTCTTCAGCAGTTCCTCGACATGGGCCTTGCCCTTGTCGGCGGCTTCCTGGGTCTGGTCGATCAGGACGGTCTCGATCCCGGCCATGACCTGCACATAGGCGATGCCCGCGCCCATCATGCCGGCGCCCAGGACCGAGACCTTTTTCGGGTCCGACTTGGGCACGCCGGCTGGACGCACGGCGCCCTTGTCCAGTTCCTGCTTGGACAGGAACAGGCTGCGGATCATAGCCTGGGCCTGCGGCGTCATCAGCGTCTTGATGAAATAGCGGGTCTCGATGCGCAGGGCCGCGTCCATCGGAACCTGGGTTCCTTCATAGACGGCCTTCATCAGGTTCAGCACGGCGGGATAGTTGCCGTAGGACTGTTTGCGCAGCATGGCGTTGCCGACCATGAAGTTCTGGATGCCGGCCGGGTGATAGGGGCCGCCGCCGGGCAGTTTGAACGACTTGTCGTCCCACGGCTGGACGGCCTTGCCGCCGTTCTTGATCCAGGTCTTGGCGGCCTCGACCGACTGACCCTTTTCGACGACTTCATGGACGATGCCGGCGCCCTTGGCGTCGTTGGGGCGGAAGGACTTGCCCTCGCTCATCGCCATCATGGCGTTCTGAACGCCGACCAGGCGGGTCAGGCGCTGGGTGCCGCCGCCGCCGGGGAACAGGCCGACCTTGATCTCGGGCAGGCCCAGCTGGATCTTGTTGTCGTTCTCGACCACGCGATAGTGGCAGGCCAGGGTGAACTCCAGCCCGCCGCCCAAGGCCAGGCCGTTGATGGCGGCCGCCACCGGCTTGCCGCAGGTCTCCAGCGCGCGGAAGGCGCCGTTCAGCTTCCAGCCGGCGTCGAACGCCTTTTGCAGGTCGCCGCCGCCCGACAGCACGCCGCCGGCCATGTCGCCCAGGTCCGCGCCGGCGCAGAAGCCGGACGCCTTGCCCGAGGTGATGACGGCGCCCTTGATGGTCTCGTCGGTCTTGATGCGTTCGACCAGTTCCGGGATCTCGGCCATGACCGCGCTGGTCAGGGTGTTCATCGAACGGCCGGGGACGTCGAAGGCGATGACGGCGATGCCGTCCGCGTCGATGTCGATCTTGAAGTTTTCCATAGTCATTCGCTCCGGATCAGACGCGTTCGATGACGGTGGCGGTGCCCATGCCGCCGCCGATGCACAGGGTGATCAGGGCCGTCGACTTGTTCGAGCGTTCCAGCTCGTCCAGGGCGGCGCCGGTGATCATGGCGCCGGTGGCGCCCAAGGGGTGCCCCATGGCGATGGCGCCCCCGTTCACATTCATTTTCGCGTGGTCAATGTTCAGGGCCTGCATGTAGCGAAGCACGACGGCGGCGAAGGCCTCGTTCAGCTCCCACACGTCGATGTCGTCGGGCGTCATGCCCAGCTTGCCCAGCAGTTTGCGGGTCACATATTCCGGGCCGGTCAACATGATCGACGGCTCGGAACCGATCGAGGCGCCGCCCAGGATCTTGGCGCGCGGCTTCAGGCCCAGGGCCTGGCCGGCTTCCAGCGAACCGATCAGCACGCCGGCCGAACCGTCGACGATGCCGGATGAGTTGCCGGGGGTGTGGACGTGGTTGACGCGCTCGACCTCGGGGTAGCGCTGGTTGATCACGCTGTCGAACGCCATTTCCCCCATCATGGTGAAGGAGGGATTCAGGCCGCCCAGGGTCTGCATGTCCGTGTTCGGACGAATGGTCTCGTCACGATCCAGGATGGTCAGACCCAGCTGGTCCTTGACCGCGAGAACCGACTTCTTGAACCGGCCCTCGGCCCAGGCCTGGGCGGCGCGCTTGTGGCTCTCGACCGAATAGGCGTCCACGTCGTCGCGGCTGAAGCCGTATTTGGTCGCGATCATGTCGGCCGACACGCCCTGCGGCACGAAATAGGTGGGGAAGGCCGACGACGGATCGGTCGGCCAGGCGCCCATGTCCGAACCCATGGGCACGCGGCTCATGGCCTCGACGCCGCCGCCGACGGCGAAGTCGGCCTCGCCGGACTTCACCTTGGCGGTGGCCATGTTCACGGCTTCCAGGCCCGAGGCGCAGAAGCGGTTGACCTGAACCCCGGCGGTATATTGCGACCAGCCGGCCGAAAGAACCGCCGTGCGGGCGATATCGGCGCCCAGTTCGCCCACGGGGGTGACGCAGCCCAGGATGACGTCATCGACCTTGGAGGTGTCCAGGTCGTTGCGGTCGCGCAGGGCCTCCAGAACCTGGGTCGCCAGGCTGAGGCCGGTGATCTCGTGCAGCGAGCCGTCCTTCTTGCCCTTGCCGCGCGGGGTGCGGACGGCGTCGTAGATATAGGCGTCAGCCATGGGGCGTGTGTCTCCATTTTGATCCCGGCGCTCAAGGTCCGCCGAATGGGCGAACGTCTCGCGACCTTGGGGGAAGGACGGGTCTAAGCTCGGACGTCAAAAACCCTACGTTTACGTCAACGTCAAGTAATAAGCCGCGTGAACGGCCGCGGCGACAGGGCCGCACAAATCCAGATGGTGACCGGTCGGAGGTCGCGCCAGCCATAAAAGCGCGCAAGGCGCCGGCCACGGCCGTTACGGTCGGGCCGGCTCCGGCTGTGTCAGCGCGGCGGAATGCGGGTGGCGCCGCCCGTGATGCGGCAGGCGTATTCGGTCTCGGGTCGGCCGCTTTGCAGGCCGGTCGGGGTCAGAATGCCCTGACGCTCGGTGCAACTGGCTTCGAGCCGCTTGAGGTCTTCCTGATAGGTGTTCGCCTGGCCGGTCGAGGCGCAGGCTGTCATCAGCGGTGCAGTCATCAGGATGGCGAAGAAGAGGGTGCGCATGGTGTCTCCTGTCTTCCGAAACGCGTCGGCGTTTCGGTCCTGCCCCCCGGCGCCGCCAGACTACTGCGCGACCGCCAGCCTGACCAGCTTGCCGTCGGCTTCATCGGTGATGGCCCAGACCGCGCCGTCCGGCCCCACAGCCACGTCGCGGACGCGTTCGCCCAGGTCGGTCAGCAGCCGCTCCTCGCCGACGACGCGGTCATTTTCGATCACCAGCCGGGCGATATGTTTCTCCTTCAGACCGGCCACCAGCAGATCGCCGTCCCAGCCGGGGAACATGGCGCCCTGATAGAAGGCCGCCCCGCCCGGCGCGATGACCGGGTCCCAGTAATAGACCGGCTGCTCCGTGCCCGGCGCCTGCGTATTGCCGCGCGTGATCTGTCCGCCCGCGTATTCCACGCCATAGGCCGCGTCAGGCCAGCCGTAGTTCAGGCCCGGCTTGTCCAGGTTGACCTCGTCGCCGCCGCGCGTGCCGTGCTCAATGGTCCAGACTGCGCCCGTGCCGGGCTGGACGGCGATCCCCTGGACGTTGCGATGGCCCAGGCTCCAGATCTCGGGCAGGGCGCCCTCACGGCCGACGAAGGGATTGTCCTGGGGCACGGAGCCGTCGGCGTTGATGCGGATGGTCTTGCCCATGTGCGAGCCCAGATCCTGGGCCTGCGCCCGCATCGGCCTGTCGGAGCGTTCGCCCAGGGTGATGAAGAGCTTGCCGTCCGATGCGAACGCCAGGGACGAGCCGAAATGCTTGTCGCCGTCATAGACGGGCAGGGCGCGGAAGATGACCTGGACGTCCTCCACCCGCGCCCCGTCGTCGGACAGGCGACCCCGGGCGACCGAGGTGGCGTTGCCGCCCTCACGAGGCTCCGCATAGCTCCAGTAGATCAGCCGGTCCTGGCCGAATCCGGGGCTTGTGATGACGTCCAACAGGCCGCCCTGGCCGCGTGCATCGACGCGGGGCAGGCCCTGAACCGGTTCGCCGACCTGGCCCTGGGCCGTGATGATGCGCAGCCGGCCGGGCTTTTCCGTCACCAGCCAGCGCCCGTCAGGCATCAGGGCCAGGCCCCACGGATGCGTCAGGCCCGAGGCGACGACGCTGTGGCTCAGGGCGACGTCGGTCTTCACCCCCGGCGCCCGGGTCTGACCGGGGAAGGCGGGCTGCTGGTCGGGGTTGTTGGCCGGCCGGGTCTCCAGCGCCGCGCCCGCCTGGCTTGAGGCCGGAGCGCTCTCGCCGTTGGCGCCGCAGGCGGCGGCGAGGACGAGCAGGGAGGTCGAGGCGGCGAGGACGATCAGGCGCATGGCGGGGGAAGCTCCGGCTAGGTCTTGAGGGGATCTGGGACGGACTGGGGGCTGACATCGGCAACGACCCCTTCAGCGTTACCGTTCCCGCCGAGGCCTGTCCTGCGCCGCATCGCCGCACGATCTGCGTCGAGACGACTTGAACCGCGCGCCCGACGGCGATATAGGCACGCCTCTTTCGCGCTGGCCCCAGGTCGCGCGGACGCCCGGAGACGGGATGCGACTGGGTAGCTCAGATGGTTAGAGCGGTGGATTCATAACCCACAGGTCGGCGGTTCGATCCCGCCTCCAGTCACCACTTTCCTTTTCATATTCAGACGGTTGAACCCGAGAAGGCGCAACGGCTGGCGCTGGCGGCGGGGACCAGAAGGGAACGAAAGTCCCGGTCCGGGAGAGAAAGTCCCGGAATAGTCCCGGAGGATGTTCGCAGGCTGTTCTCACAGGAGCGAGGCCTGAGGCGCTGCCGAGGCCAAGTTTACGCCCCTCGCGATCAGCAGCTCGGCTGCGCCTGGCGCATTGCCGCCCTGGACCGAGTAGGTCGTCTTCACGGCCTCGATGTCGGCCCAGGAGAACATCTCGCGGATCTCCGGCCGGTCGTTGATCGACAGCAAGAACCGCCCCTCGATCCCCAGCAGCTTGTCGGCCATCCGCTGGAAGTCATCGCGCGAGAACATGCCGGCGCCGTAGTCGGCTTCGCCGCCCCAATATGGTGGGTCCAGGTAGAAGAGGCTGCCGGCGCGATCGTAGCGGGTGATGAAGGCCAGCCAGTCCAGGTTCTCGATCACGACGCCAGCCATCCGGTCGTGCAGCTGGCGCAGGCGGGGCTCGATCTTCGTCAGGTCGAAGTTGTGGGGGCTGGTGGGGCTGACGCCATACGACCGACCGGCGACCTTGCCGCCGAAGCCCAGCGTCTGAAGATACAGAAACCGGGCGGCCCTCTCGATGTCCAGCAGATCCCCCGCCGGCGTCTCGCGGATCCGCTCGAACTCGGCCCGCGCCGCCGGCCGCCAGGCCAGCTCACGGATCAGGGCGTCGGGGAATCGCTGCGCCACCCGGAACAGGGTGACCACGTCGCCGCTGAGGTCGTTGATGACCTCGACGGCCGGTCGGACACGCCGGCGCAGGAAGACGCCGCCCATGCCGATGAACGGCTCGCAGTAAGCGTCATGGGGCGTGGCGGCCAGCACGCCGCAGATGCGTCGCGCCAGATGACGCTTGCCGCCCAGCCAGGCCGTGGGTGGCTCACACGGCGCGACGGGTCGCTGATCGACAATGAGAACATTACGAGAACAATTCATTTGCGGAGTCGCCTTTTGCACGAGTAGGAGTCCCCGGCTCGCGTGAGCGGGGGCGGCGATCAGCCGAGCGGCCGATCGGTCCTGGTCGTGCGGGGGAACGCCCGCAGATCGACGCGCTGCAACGCGCCGATCCCGCCCCGGACGGGGACGGAATGAAGAGGAGAGAGGGTATGCCGATCGACAAACCGGGTTCGTCACGACCCATGCCGCCGTCGGAACTGATGGAGCTGGAGGCTGAACTGGCCGCCCGCGTCGTGCGCAATCCGTCGCCGCATCCCAGCCTGCCGGCGACGCTGGGGCCGGGATCAAACGTCGCCTATGTGTCCAAGGAAGAGAACGCCAGTCTGGTCGCCGCCGCCCTTGCGCTGGGTATGGGCCAGTTTGCTAAGATGACGGCCGACCAGACGCACAGGTTCGCGGCCCGCCTTTCACGGCGATGACCCACTACGGCGACGACACCACGCCTGACGACATCCGGCGCGGCGATCAGTGCGCACTGGCGTGTCCGTGCGGCAGCCGCGTCATCCCCGCCTGGACGAACCTGCCCGAGGCCCAGCGCTTCATACCGTTACGCGAGATCCGGGCGAAGATGGTCTGCAAACGATGCGGACGGCGCCGGCCACAGATCGTCATCTCAGGCCACTACGGCACGGGCGGCCAGCTGAAGGAGTTCTGGCGATGGCCGCCGGCGAGCCGGACCTGACACTCGAAGAGATTGACGCCCTGATCGACGAGGCACAGGCGCCCAAGATCTGATCGTCGCCCACTGGACGTGGTTCGAGGTCCAAGCGGCCGGGCGCGACTTGAAGACGCGCAATAACGGCGGCCTGAACTATCGCGGCCTCGATGTCTGGATCAGTGACCGGACGCGTATCGGGTCCAGGGTTGAGGCAGAATGGTTGGCGGAGTGCTGAAGGCCCGATAGGTCTTAGCGGCTCGACAGCGGAGACGCGAAGTGTAGGTTGCTTGAAGGGGGACCGAATAATGATGCCGGATTAGATGCCTGTTTGGGGCCAGCAGCAAAAGGAGTCCGGCAGCCGATCGGACGTTTTGAAGCCGTTGATTTGGCCGTTGGGACTTACGCTAGCTGCAATCCCGGCCTTGCTAGCGGCGAAAGCCCCCACCTGGATGGCGGCCGGATTGGGCATAGCCTTTGCAATCATCTTGCTCATCTATGTGGTGGCATTTGTCGCCCTTCTCCTATTCAAACCTGACTCACTCAGGTCAGAGCATTTCGTATTGACGCAAACCGCCATGCAACATGGGCTGTTGGGCGATAGCTTAAGTGGTCGGATCTCCACGCCGCTGCTAGCTAATAAAGTCCAAAAGACCGCCGAGCCTTCGAATGCGGGATCAGCTGATGAGACTGAGCTATGAGGCGCCATTTCGTACTTGCCGCGCCTACGCTCACATCTGATCAGGAAGAGGCCTTCTTCCAGCGCATACAAGGTAGGCTGAACTGGTGGCATCAGATGCCCGGTTTATGGCTCATATCAGATGACAACGACCTCGCGACCGCAGGGTACTTACGTGCGCTGGTCCAGGAGATTGACTCCACCGCCCACGCCTTAGCCGTGGAGGTCCAGCCTAAAGACTACGCACTACGCCTGTCGAATGACCGGCTTGAAGATGCGTCACATTGGATCGAAAATTACTGGATGAAATAGTGAACGGGTTCGCTTCATCGAAACGGCCATATTGGAGCATGCGAAAGGCCCGCCCTCCGAAGAGAGCGGGCCTCGATAGCGGAGCCTGAAGGCTCGACGCTGTTTTGCACTTTCTGCAAATCGGGATTTGTTTGCATGATCTGCAAAGAAATCGCCTAGCCCGGTCGAGGCGGCACGGCGGGCGGCGGACATCGGAACGGCAGGTCCGCTCCGCTCGTCACGGCCCACCGGCAGATGCGCCCCACAGCCGCCCAGCCCCGATCGCCCCAGGCTTCGACCGCGTCATCATGCGCCGTCAGCGCCGCATCGCTGTCCAGATCGACCGGCGACAGCCGGGGCTTGGCCTCAACCCGCAGATCGGCACTGGACGGGAAGATCGGCTTCACGTGTTCCCTGCTGGCGCAGGATGACGCAGCCACGGCGAACGCGGCGATCAGAAGGGCGGGTGTCAGGCAGCGTAGCGGTCGCATTGGCGCGTTCCTCTTTGCGGTCATTGATGGATGTGGTGTCGGTCAGCCGCTCGTCGGCCGCCGTTTCCTTGGCGGTCCCGTCGATGACCAGGACGCGGGTGTTCGCCTCGACGCGCCTGACCTCGGAGCGCGGCGCGCAGGTGTTCAGCAGCACGACGACGGCGACGATCAGGACGCCGATCACGAAGGCGGCGGCAAACAGCGGCGAGACGCCCCAGGACGCCAAGCGGCGGATAAGGCCGGTCATCGCGCCCACTCCCCCGTCTTGCCGTTCAGCCAGGACAGGAACTGCCCAACGGTCTTGTTCCTGAGGATCGACGGGTTCGCGTCCGTCGCGCCCTCGCCCGCGATCAGATCCGCGCGCGCATTCACGTCAGCGCCGATCACCTGAGCGGCGACGATGGGGCCGAAGAAGTGGGCCGCATAGAGCGACGCCTTGTTGATCGGGATGCCATGGCGTTTCAGGTGCGCAGCATTCTTGGCGGTGAAGGTCTTCACCCGCGCCAGCTGCTCTTCGGCTGAGGGCCTAAGTCCGCCGAAGGCAGGGCGCAGCGTCGGACCCCATTTGCCACCCTCGCCGATCCAGGTGGAGCGGATGAACTGATAGAGGCCCGAGGCGCTGGACGACGCAGCCTGGATATACGGCCGGTCGGCGCTTTCGATCTTCGACAGCATAGGCCAGTAGGCGTCGGGAATCGTGTCCGCCGGCACGGCCTCGACCACGACGCCAGCCATAGCCGCGACCTCGCGCAGCTTGGCCACCGTGTCGTTCCCAGCGAACCCGTCGGCGGTCAGGCCGAAGGTCGTCTGAAACAGGCGAACGAAAGCATCATCGCTGATAACAGCCATGGTCAGTCTCCAGATTGTAAGGATTGGATTTCGAAGCTAAGCCGCAGCCGTCGCGGTTCGTGCTGGAACTGCGTCAGGTGGTCTGGTCGGTGGCGACATCGGCCGGACCGCATCACCGCAACGGGGAATTGCGATGGATGACGGGACGCTGGAGCGGCGCGCCATGGGGGCGGAGCAGCTGGTCGCCGCCAAGATCACGGAGTTCGGGGCGCACCTGACGGCCGGCGATCGGGCCGCAGCGGAGCGAGCGCGAACGGAAGCCCTCGCCGCTCTGGAAGTCCACCTAGACCTGACCGATCAGTTGATCAGCCAAACCTTCGCGTAAGGACAGAATGCGAACGGCGTTCGCGAACCGGGTTCGCCAGTCGTGCCGGCTGCGCGGTTGGTTGTGAAGACTTTCTTCAGAGGTTGCGAGCAACCTTCGAACAGCGGCGATCTAAGCGCCGTGCCCCACGACTTGACCCGTTCCGAACCGCGCAGGCTCCGGGACGGTTCGATCTTTGTCAGGGCCTGTCTTCAGGCAGCCGCGCCAGCGCTGTTCGTCAGAATAAACCCCGCGATCCCAGCGATGACGGCGATGGCGCCGGTCAGGACCAGCAGGCGCGCCCCCCGCTTGCCGTCGTCATCGGGGGGCGCGCCGTCGCCGACAGCAGCGGGCGGCAGCATGAAAGCGGCGCGACGGGACAGGCCGTCCATGCCCAGCAGAACCAGAAGCTGAATGAACTGATGGCTCCACGGCGGCGGCTCGCGCTCGCCCATGACGTGATCGAGATAGGCCAGGGCGGACACGATGATCACGGTCCCGACCAGCGGCAAGCCGATGCTCATGTGCTGGACCTGCAGCGCCTTGCCGGGGAACAGGACCATGCAGCCGTAACCGAACAGGATCACGGCCGCGACGAAGTGCAGGCCGCGCCAGAGCATCGAGGCCGAGGCCTTCGTCTCATAGGTCTTTCCGAGCAGGCGGCAGATTTCCAGCAGGCATGCGCCGGCCGAGACGAAGGTGATGCCCGTGTAGAGCACCATCAGCACGTGAGCGTTCATCGCTGAGGCTCCTGGTTGAAGACGGCCCGCACCACGCGGGTCAGGGTGTCAAAGAGGGCGCGCGGATCGTTGGCCACCATCCACCCCAGCGACAGGGCCACGCCGCGCATGTCGAGGACGGGCACGACAGCGAGGATCACGCCTTGGGTGAGGGCTTCAGCGACAATGGGGCCGGCGACGATGCCGAGGCCGAGGTGCAGCCAGGCACGCCGTTGGGCGACCGGATTGCCCGCCTTGGCGGAATAGGCCGTCACCAGTCCCACGGCGCCCGACAGCAGGCCGCCGCACAGGCCCCAGAACGCGGGGATTTCGCGTGGGTCGATCATCCGCCCCTCCGATAGTCAGGCCGTGGTGGAACAGCCGTTGGGCGGCTTGCAGGTCGTGGTCAGTCTTGCGCCGGTGCCGGAGCCGGCACGCTCGGCTGCAGCGTTGAGAGCCGGGCGACCACGCCGGCCGAGGCGCCTTCGATCTGGGTTACCAGGCGCTCCAGCATCTGTTTCGTGCCTTCGCCGCCGCGTTGTCCGAGGGGCGTGGTCAGGTTATCGACGTTCGCCGTCGCGGCCGTCTTCAGGGCATCCAGAAAGGCGAGGCCTTCAGCGCCGGTCAGCAGGTCCGCCGCCGCCTGGGCGGACGGGCGACGCGCTTCCTTCTCCAGCTCGGCGCCGGCAAGGGTCAGGGCGACGGCTTCCGCCAACTTTTCGGCGTCCGTCTTGGGGGTCGTTTGGGGCATGATAGTCTCCGTGGTTGAGGTTCAGTGGTTGTCTCCGGGGCTGAGGCGGTCAGCCGCTCTTGACCCACTCGGCATAGACTTGGGTCGTCATGCCCGCGCCGCCGATGTCCTTGTTTACCGTCGTGCTGCGGATCTGGAGCGTCAGTGTGACAGCGCCGGTCGCGCCGGCGTTGATGGGCGTATCCGGCACGACGATGGAAGCGTCGGCATCACCTCCAGCGACGCTGGCCGTGAGCAGGCCCGTCGCCAGCACGGTCGCCCCACGCACCACCCGGACCTCGCCGTTCACTGTGCTGCCCGGCGCTGAACCTTCCACCGTCATCCCGCCCTGCGCATTGCCGCTGGCGAAAATCCTGATGCTCCCCCCGGCGGGCAGGTTCGTGAACGAGGCAGTCCCTGCACTCACCCACGTCGCGCCTTGCGTCGAGGCTCCCGCGCTTCCGCCGATGGTGGACCGCAGGGCGCTGTCGCCGCCGCCACCGCTCGGCACATCAGAGCCACCGAAACGAGGCCCGCCCACGGTGTTGCGGCTGATATAGACATAGGCGTTGGCCTTTGTTTCGGCCCCTTCGGCGACCGAGGCTGGGCCTGTCCACCACTCCAGCTTCTGGTCGCCGCCGAATGCCCGCCCATAGACGGTGCGGGTGCCGGCCGCTGCGTCCGGGTTGGTCCAGCGTCCGTCCGCGAAAGACGTCCCGGCCGTGCCGTCAGGATCGGCCAGGACGAGCTTGCTGGAGATGATCGTATAGCTGTCGCTCTCGCCGTCGTTCTCGCTGACCGTGCCCGTGATGCGACCATTAACGTCCGTCAGATTGCCGACGATGGCCTTGGACCGACCGTCCGCCGACACCGCGACCGAGCGCACCTCCTGGATCGACGCCCGCAGTTCCCGCTCCGACAGGCTATCGGTCCACGCCGCCGCCTTGTCGCCGACGTTGAGCATGAAGCGGGTCGTGGCGACGTAGCTGGTGGTCGCCGCCTTCCTGACCACATACTGGCCCCAGAACACGTTGGGTCCGGTCGTGAAAGTCACGCTCTTGCGGGTAAACCAGCCGACGCCCGTGAACGAGGTCTCCCCTGCACCATACTGCACGATGCCACCCGGCGTCGTCTCTGTCCCGCCCAGCAGGTCCAGATAGGCAGAGCAGGCGCCGGGGGCAGAACCACCGTCACCCTCAAACGACTGGGTATAGGTCGTGTTCGGTGTCAGCCGGAAAGGCTGCGACACCAGATAGTGTTCGCCCGTGGCCGAGCAGACGAAATACTCGCCGACATCGGCGATGAAGCCAGCGGCCCAAGCCGGGGCGCCGTTCCAGCGGTTCATTTCGAACTTCGCGCCCGAGTTAGGGATCACGTTCGGCACGCTGCGGAGCTGCGCCGTCAAGTCATTGACGCTGAGAACAGACGCCTTGCCCTGGTCCAGGTCGGTCAGCGCCTCAGTCAGGGCTTGCTGACGGGCTTTAAGGCCGGTTCCCGGCGTGTTGATTTCCGACTCTGTTGTGCTCAGGCGCGCGGCCAGCCCCGTCGTGGGCGTGGTGACAACACGGTTCAGGTCCGCCAGCTTCGCTGCCGTATAAGCCGCCGACGCTTCGTCCGACCAAGTCGTCGCCGGAAGGCTCCCCCGCTCGATCTTGAGCATCCTCGCGCCCATGGCGGTTGGGTTCACCACACTCTCGAAAATACAGCGAGGGGTAGCGCGCACCGCCGTGCTGGGCGACAGTTGCGCAAACGCCATATCCTGACGGCGGCCGGGGGCGTTGCTGAAGTCGCCAGGGCCGCGTGATTTCTCACCGCCGTCGCCGACGACCTGGTCCGCCGCGTCCAGGAAGATCATGTCGAAATAGACGACCCCGCCAGAGGCGAACAGGACGGCGTCGCCGGAGATCGTGTAGATCGTGTTGGGGTCGACCTTGATAGTGGGCCAGGTGATAAAGCGCGTGCCCGTCCCGGTGAAGGTCGCCAGCTTGACCGACCGACCCCAGCTGTCTTCATCCAACACCATGCCGGTGTTGGAGCTTAGACCTTCCAGGCCGTCGATCAGGCCGCCGTTGAGCGCCAGGTTCTCACGAACGCCGGTGATCGCCTCCAGCTGCTGAAGGGCGGTGACATCCGCCTTCTCCTGCTCCAGGTCGGCCGCCGTCTGGAGCACTTCGGTCAGGCGCGCAGAGATGCCGGTCGTGGGCGTGAAGATAGCCGACTGGATGTCTTGGACATCGGATGCCTCGGCCTTGCCCTCATCCAGATCGACAAGGGTTCCTTCGGCATTGGCCATCCGCGACAGCAGGCCGGTGTCCGGCGTGGTGATCTCGGACTCCAGCGCCGCCAAATCGGTGGCGCTGGCCTTATTCTCTTCCAGATCGACCAGCGTCTGTTGGGCGCTACCCAGCCGCGCGGCAATCCCCGTCGTCGGGGTGTTCAGTTCGGAATCCAGACCAAACAGGCGCTCCGCCAGCCCCGTCGTCGGGGTCAGCACGACGCGCTCCATTTCCAACTGGCGCGCCGACAGATCGCGCGCCACCAGGGTGTCGGTCCACGCCGCCGCGACCGGGCCTTCGTTCAGCATCAGCCGCGTCATGGTGACATAGTTTGACGCAGCCGCCTTCTTGACCACGGCGACGCCCCACTTGACCGAGGGGCCGGTCGTGAAAGCGCGTCCTGCCCGCGTGAACCACCAAACGCCCTGATAGGAGAGCGCGCCAGCGCCATACTGGACGATGCTGCCAGGGGTAGCGTCCGTCCCATCCATCAGGTCGAAATAGACGGCGTTCTCGGTCGGGGCCGTGCCGCCGTCGCCTTCGAACTCGAAGCTGTAGGTCGTGTTCGGTTCCAGCCGGAATGGCTTGGAGGTGAAGTAATGCTCCCCGGCCGCGTCGCAGAAGAAATAGCTGCCGACATTGGAGCCATATCCAACCTGCCAAATCGGGGCGCCGTTCCACAGATACAGGTCTTGCGCCGCCGCACTGTTGGGGATCAGGTTCGGCAACGCCCGCGACCGCACCTCCAGCGCCTCCAGGTCAGTGGCCTCGGCCTTGCCGGCCTCAAGGTCAGTGAGGGCTTCACGCGCGCTGGCGACCTGCGCCGACAGCCCCGTCGTCGGGGTGTTGAGCTGGCTGTCCAAAAGTTCGGTGCGGCGGACCAAGCCCGAGGTCGGGTTCTGGACCACCTCGTCCAAATCGATCAGACGAGCCGCGCCCTGCCATTCGGTTGTCTCGTCCGACCAGGCCGTGGGCTTGTCGCCGAAGTCGACCTTGACCCGCCGTGCGGCCATGGCGGTCGGATTGACGACGTTTTCGAACACACAACGCGCCCGGGCCGTAACGGCGCCCGAGCCAAGCGGGCAGACCGAGGTGCCCGCCATCGACTTACGTCGCTCGAAACTATCGCTAAAATCGCCAGGGCCACGCGGGCTTTCACCGCCATCAAACACCGCCTGACCGGAGGTGTTGAGATACACGATGTCGAAATAGACGACCCCGCCCGAGGCGAACAAAACCGCGTCGCCCGACACGGTGTAAGCCACGCCTTCTTCTACCCCAAACTCGGGCCAGTCGATGCTGTAGGTGCCGCTTCCGCTCGGCGAGATGGCGACATTCGGCCCCCAAGTGTCCGACATGGCCCAAACAAGCGGCCAACTGCTGCTGAGGCCAGCCAGGCCGTCGGCCAGTCCGCCATTGGGGCAATGGTTCGGCCCGGCCGCCGAAAAGGCTTCCAACGCCTGGAACCGCTCGACGGAGGCTTCGTCGCCATCCTCGACCGTCTGCGCCAAGTCCGTGACCCGCGCCTCGATGCCGGTGCCCGGAGCATCCAGACGATCGAACAGGGCGTCCGTGCGGACCTTCAGCCCGTCCGCCGCATCGTTGATGTCGTCCCACAGCTGCCCGGTGCGAACCTGCAACCCGGTTTGGGCGTCATAGACCGTCTGGTTCAGATCCTCGACCGCGCCGCCGATCTGCTCCAGACCCTCGCCGGCCGCCGCTATTGCCTCCTTGATCGGGGACAGGCCAGGGGCGTCGGGGGAGACATCGCCGGCGACAAGGCTGGGCGCCGTGTATGGGCCGAGGATCCTCCGCACGCTGGGCGCAGCGGCCTGCGCCGTCCAATAGGTGATTGCGATCCAGCATTGAGCGCCGGGCGACATGCCTAGGATCGGCGCCCGCACGACGCCTTGTACCGGCGCGCCATCGAAGGCGGCGTCCCAGGGGCCGTTGACGGAGGCGCCGTACTCCACCGTCACGCGACGCGGATTGATCGAGCCGACCAGGCCGATGACCAGGAACCCCGACTGGCGCGACCCATCCGGCGCTTCCGTCAGTTCCGTCACGCCCCAGTCCCCGGCAGGCGGCTGCTGGATCGCGGCCTCCTGCACCGTGACCTGAAGCGGCGGCGTCGAAGCCCTCCCGTCTGCCGTCACGGCGACGATCTGAACCTGGGCGCTGGTGACGTTCGTGCCTTCTGCCGGCAGCTCGCGCAGCGGCGGCGTGACAGCCGTCATGGCGGTGGCGGGCAGGTCCGGCAAAGGCACCCACGCCGAAGATTGACCCGGCTCCGGCGTCTGGCGCCATCGGACGGTGAAGCCGGTGATCGGCGACCCGCGCCAGGGCGGCATGGAGAAGCCGATCCGCACGCCTTCCTCATTCGCCTGCCACCCCAGCAGGGTCGGCATCGGCGGATCCATGGCGCGGTCGCGGGTCAGGCGGCTTTGCAGCGGCGGAATCGGCCCGGTCTCGCCGGCCATCAGCAGCGGCGCGACGTAGCGGATGCCGACCATGTTCGCCGTCAGGTCCGTGCCCGGCGTGATCCCGATGATCTCGACGTCCTCGCTGATCCGCTCCGGCTCCCCGAAGGCGACCAGATCGCCACCGCGCGGGGAGACGTTAGCATTCCGCAGATCAGCGAACAGGATCGAGCGGGTCACGACATCGGCCGTCGTCGCCGGGTTGACGATCGGCACGCCGGTGATGACCCGGTCAGGCAGGCGAAGGTCGAGGGCGTAGGTTTTGCCCGGCTCCATTCTCACCGGCTGGCTCAGCCGCAGGCCGGACACCAGGCCGCCCGACCACAAGCGGTTGCGGACCATGGCGTTGGCGGTCCCGACGCGGTCCCAGGCCAGGCGCACCCGGTCGCCGTAGCGGCAGACGATGTGCTCGATGTCCGTGGACCAGCTGTCCACCCGACGCTGGTGCATTCGGGCGCCGAGGTTCCAGCGGCCGTCGCGATAGGCGCGCTCGATCGTCTGCTGGCCTTCCAGCCGCAGCGCCTCGACCAGCGTCGCCGGCAGGATGTTGTTGGCGGGATCGGCCGTCTCGCCATAGCCGTCGGCATAGACATAGATCTCGTCGGCCTCGCCGCCCTGGTCGATGTTCTGGAATTCGACGCGCAGAGCGTGGACCGTGTCGGGATAGACGATTTCCCAGCGGTGATCCTTCAGGTTCGATCCCGCGAACAACTGACGGGGCGCGGGCTTCTCGACCCAAGGCGCGGACACAAGCTGCGTCCCATCCCAGAACAGGCTGGCGCGCCCGTTCATGCCCAGCAGCTGCATGACCGCATCCTGTTTGCGGTCCTCGGTCAGGTAGATGTGGGACTTCCAATTATACTGGTCGCACAGCGCCGCCCAGGTGCGCAGGCCGACATCCGCCTGAGCCTTCGTCAGCGGAAGGGCCGGCGCGGGGCCGGTCATCAGCCAGCGGGTGATCGCAGCCGGATTCGACGTCGGCGCAGGCGCACCCCAGGCCGAGCCGGTCCACGTCTCGCAGATGGGTGTGATCCGGCAGGTGAAGGGGGCGAGGTTGCCCTGGTTCAGCGCCGACGCGCGAACGGCGAACTCGATCAGCGACAGGGTCTCGTCCAGCACCGGCTTGCGGAAGGCGATGGCGCGGATGGCGGTCCAGCCGATGTCGGTCTTGCGCTTGGCGTTGTCGTCTTCCAGCTTGGACCGCTTGACCTCGAACTCATACCGCCCAAGCGGCAGAGCCAGTTCGCGCATGATCCGCCAGGGATCGCTGGACGCAGACGACAGGGGAATCGTCAGGCCGTCCGTCCAGGCCCCCGACCCGATCGGCACGCCGTTCTGGTCGATGGGCCGATAGCGGATGGTGACGGTCAGGGCGGCGGCGATCTTGCGGCCGTCGTCCTTCGCGAAATACAGGCCTTGCGGCATGAAGAAGTCGAACTGGAACCGCTCCCCCTCGGCCGAGGCGGCGCGCACGACAGCTGTCGATCCGCTGACGGTCGCCGCCAGCTCTTCCTGAAGGTCCAGTTGGTCGGTGTCGTTGGCGACGATCGAGAAGGTTCGCGGTCCGGGCGTCAGGTGATAGGCCACGCGCACGTCGCCGGCGCCCATGGAACTGACCAGGGTGTCGCCGATCTTCAGGTCTTCGGCCGTGCAAGGGCCGTAGTGCAGACCCAGGATGCCGTAGATCCATTGGTCCTCGCCCTGAGCCTGAGTGAAGGTCTTCACGGCCAGGTCCGGCGCGACCACCACCTCGCCCAGGGCCAGGGGCATGGAACTCCACGGACGATATTGGTTCGAGGCCGAGGACAGGGCGTACCGGTCGTTGGCCTTCGCCACATTGGTCTCGGGCTTGAAGATCGCCGCGATCGCCATCTGGCCCGCCGTCAGGACAGCGGCGGCGGCGACCTGGCGCGCCAGCATGGGCCAGGCCTTCAGCGGTCCGGTCGGGCCGCCGACCCACATGCTGACCGCGATAACCGCGATGGTCAGCAGGATCTGGCCGATGTCCTTCTTGCCGCCCCCGCCGCCGCCCAGCGGCTCGACCACGACGTTGACGATCTGACCCTCAGACAAGGTCAGCGACAGCGCCTCTTCGCGATCGAGACGCTCGCCGTCGATATAGACGTTGGTGCGCGGCAGATCGTCGAGCTTCAGATGACCATGGGTGATCGCCGAGGCCAGCATGGTGCGCACCGTGCAGCCGGCCGGCGCCTCGACATAGGTCGTGGTGCGCGCGAACGGCTCGGGCGACAGCACAATGGGAACGCTGCCGTCAGCCATGGAACCTCGCGAAAATCAG
Source organism: Brevundimonas sp. GW821-FHT10A07 (assembly GCF_059415785.1). Classification (NCBI taxonomy): domain Bacteria; kingdom Pseudomonadati; phylum Pseudomonadota; class Alphaproteobacteria; order Caulobacterales; family Caulobacteraceae; genus Brevundimonas; species Brevundimonas sp. GW821-FHT10A07. The sequence goes on along the minus strand of NZ_JBWKNX010000005.1, from coordinate 144,325 downwards.
GCCGCGCCGTCAGGCGTGGCGAATGTCTGTGACGAAGGCCGGGACGAAGGCGCCCTTCAGCCTGTAGGCGGCAGCCGGATCATCGAGATCCAGCACCGCCGTTCCGACGCGGATGTCCGCGTGGAGGATCTTGGTCTGCGACAACATGAAGCCGACATGACCGGCCTGGCCCAGCCAGGACAGAAGAGCGATGGCGCCAGCCTGCGGCTCGACCGACCGCCACATCGAGGCCAGCCCCTCGGCCAGGAGCCGCGCCCGTTCGCGACGACCGCCCGGCGAGACGATCCCTGCGGCATAGAGATCCAGATAGTCGGGGACATCGACCCCGCACCACTCCCGAAGACACCAGCGGCCGAGGCCCCGGCAATCCCAACCGTCGCGGCTGTCGCCTTTCGGCTTGAAAGGCGACCCGATCAGATCAGAAGCTCGCGCCTCAAGGTCCGCCGGCACCACCATATCCACGGTCAGAACATGCCCGGCACGGTCGAGGGGACATACTTCACGGCGCAGGCCGGCTCTTCGCTGAAGTCGCGCGGGCGGATCACGGCGCTGACTCTCATGGCGTCGCCCTCGACACTCGGGACCTTGGCCCCCAGGACGGCCTTCTCGACCACATCCGGGGCCTCGACACGGACGAGCGACAGATCGACCTCAGGCGGCGTCAGGGCGGCGTCGCAGGCCTCTTCGATCCGCTTGTCCACATTGCCGATCGTCAGCTTGCCCTTGCCGAAGGGCTCGTCCTTGCTGGCGCCATGCCAGACCAGCTCGAACGGATAGTGAGGATACTCCACGCCATTGGACGTGACGCCCTCGGGCCAGTCCGTGACCGTGATCGGTTCCGGGTCCGCGTCGGACCGGATGACGATCAGTTGGGCGACAGGATCCTCTTCACGACGCCAGGCCGCCTCGACCATGTCCTCGCTGACAGGTGTCGGCATCAGGCCGTCTCCATCCAGAGACCGACCTGCATGACGCAGGTCAGGCCCCGGTCTTCCACCATCATAGGCGCGCCGTCGGCGGTCCAGCTGGCGACGCACAGACGATCAGTGTCCGGCTCGACGATCCAGAAGTCGCCGGGGCCTTCGCGCCAGAACTGTTCCAGGACGGCGCGCTCGACGCCATCGCAGCGTATCTGGCCCGTAAACTTGCGGACCGGATCCAGCGCCGTCCGCCGCGACTTGGGCCGTCCGGCGCCGGCCTGGTACTCGACCCGGCCGGGCTGGACCTCGCCGCCCGCACCGCCGCGAAACGGGCGCAGGATCTCCGGCCAGGACGCCAGAGCAAGGTCGGCGTCGTCGTGCGGACCGGGCGACCACAGCAGAGGCAGGCTGCGGCCGCTCGGCACGCGCGCCACAGACGGCTTGAGCAGCAGGACCGCGACCGTTTGGTTCGGCGCGGTCGACAGGGCTTCGACCCTCATCGTCGCCTTCGCCGCGCCTGCCGGCGCGGTCTCGCGCTGATGGATCGCATAGAAGCTGGCGCGAACGCCGGCCAGGCCCAGACCATGGACTGCGACCTCCGGCGCCCGGACGATCAAAGACCGGGTTTCCAGAACAACGCCACCCGCATCATAGAAGGCGGCGACGGCGCGCGGCGCGACGGGCGTTTCCGCCAGACCCAGAAGGCCCAGCGCTCCGGCCGAAAACTCCACGACCTCCCCGGCCGAGACCGCTACACGGTCAGCGGCGGCCGGCTCCACCGGCGCGGTCAAGCCCACGGTCGCGGCCAGGCGAGACGCCCGCAGGACCGCCCGGCCGGGTGCGCCACGCTGGGCTTCATCGACGGCCAAGGCGCCGCCCCCGACCGTAACCCAATGGTCGGCACCCTGAAGGAAGCCGGCGTTCCAGAGACCATTCGCCATTAGACCTCAGACTCCGACAGGCCGCCGAGGATCAGCGTCAGGTCCGGCCCGGACCGACCTTCGATCAATTCCGCCCAGTGTTTGAACGGCAGTCGACTTCCCTGCGAGCCCTTGGCCGCCGTGTTGCGCAGGGCGGCGATCAAGCTTTCGCGAGACACACCGGCGTCGAGGGCTAGGACGCTGATCAGATGGACGACCTCGACCTGGAACGCGACGAGACCCCCAAGGATCGCGTCGCGCTGCTCGTCGGTCAGTGGCTTGTCGAAGGTCAGCGGGTCGCTCATCGCGTCTTCCCTCGAGGCGTCTGGCCCAACGCCTTGTTGAGACTGCCGTCCGAACCCTTCTGCGAAATCCGTGCATCGACGCGGGCATCGACGATGCTGCTGAGCACGACATCGATGCCGTCGGACCTCTGCTGCATCTTGGCCTTCACCGGTTCACCCGTTTGGTTGATGACCCGGATATTGTTGGACACCGTGACGCCGCCCGAACCGCCGCCTCTCCCACCCTGCGCAGCGTCGCGGATGATGCGTTCGCTGCGTTCGGTGTCATAGATCCGCGCGCCCGCCGGCATGTCCATCAGCTCGATGCCGTATTCGCCGACCGGCACCAGGCCGCGAGCACCTTGAAGACCGCCCCTGGCCTGGCCCTTCATCAAGGCGCCCGGCAAGAGGCCGCCTGAGTCGCCCGCCACGGCCGGACCGCTCTTCCCGCCAAACCCCACCGACCCCATGATGTTGCTCATCAGATTGCCCAGGAACCCGCCACTGCCGCCGCTCTTCTCGCCGCCGAACAGGGCGTTGGTCAGCGGCTGGATGAACATCTGCTGGATCGCGACTTCCAGCAGGGCGTCGGCGATCCGCTGCAGGGCGTTGACGCCGACGGCGCCCATCCGGTTCAGGGCGTCGCCGGCGCTCTCGGCGTTCTTATAGGTATCGATCAGTCCCTTGTTTACGCCGTCCAGGGCGTCCAGCGCCTCGCCCTGAAGCCACTCCTGGGTCTGCGGCCCGGTCATCTGCGCATTGCGCCAGGCCGCGTAGGGACCGGCGTTTTCGCGTTCGACTCGATCACGCTGAGCGGTCTGAAGGTTCGGCAGATTATCCAGCGCGGCGACAAGGCGGGCGCGGGCGGCCGGTTCCTTTTCGGCCTCTATCGCGGCTTCCAGTTCGGCCTTCTGGCGGCGCTGTGCGATTTCGAGAATGCTCAGTTCGATCGCGCGGCGCTCGTCTGCCGTGCGGGCGCTGGCGGACGCCAGGGACAGGATCTCGGCCTGGATGTCGCTGTAGGCGCGCTCCGCCTCAGCCAACGTATCCCGCTCGTCGCGCTTGCGCCGCTCCGAGATGTCCGTCTCGCGCGCCGACCGGATGTCCTGTTCCTGCGCCGCGATCAGTTTCAGCTTCGCAGCCACCTCTTCGTCGGCGAGCCCGCCCGCCTTCAGCGTCGCTTCCAGCTCTTTCAGTTTCGCCGCGCGCTGCTCTTCGTCGATCTGCAACAGAGCCAGCGCCACGTCGGCGCGCGCCTCCGCCGTGCCGGCCTGTCCCAGGACTTCGCGCACGTAATCCTTCGCCGAGGTGGCCTCTTCGCGCGAGAGCTGGTCTAAGGCCCGCGCGGCTTCCCGCCGGCGGCGCGCCGATTCTTGCGCCGCGCGATCCACTCCGCCGCCACCGCCGGCCGTGCTGAGATCGATTGAGGGAGGTCGGCCAGACTGAACCGGAACAGCCGCCGCGTCGCGCTCTTTGAGAAGGTCGAAAATCTCGCTCAGCCGGGCCTGATTATTATCAAACGTCTCGCGCGCACCCGGCTGCATGCTGCGAACCATCATGGCCCCGCCGACGCCGGCTGCGCCGCCGCTGGAGCCCCACACCGTCTCCCGATCCGCCTCCCGACCGTTCATGGCGTCGCGCGATCCGTAGCGCTGGACCAGGGCGTTATTCTCTGCCGAGATCCGCGACGCCTCCCGCTGAAGCCCTCGACTGGTCTTCTGATCCAGTTGCCGCCAGCCATCCATGACGTCGGCGAGCGCAGTCGCCAGATCCGCGATCAAGCCGATGGCGGTCACGATGGCAGGCGCCAGATCGACAAAGGCCGACTTCAGCTGAATGTCGATCACCCGCGACAGCTGATCGAACTTTTCGTCCGCCTGGTCGGCGCGCCGAATAAGCTCCGCATCCATGACGATGCCGAGTTCCTGGGCCTGAATGCGCAGCCGTTCGATTTCATCGCCGCCCCGCCGCACGGCGTTCTGAAGCGGGCCAAGGCCCAACTTCTCCGTCAAGGCCGCCTTCTGGGCCTCGTCCGACAGGTTGGAGATTCGCTTGACCACCTCGTCCATGGCGGCCTCGACGCTGCCGAACTGGCGCAAGTCTTCAGGCGAGAGACCCAGCGCGGCGAACGGCTTCGCAGCCTTCTTGGAAAGACCGATCGTGGCCTCGCCCAACCGTTTCGTGAATCCGGCGATCGCCTCGTCCGCCGCCGACGCATCCGCCCCGGTCTCGATCGCGACATGCCGCCATTCCTGAAGTGCATCGGTGGAGACCTGAAGCCGTTCCGAAGCATCCATCAGCTGGCCCGCCAAGGTCATGGCCTCCCGCGCCTGGGTCAGCGCCTTCGCCCCAGCGATGCCGACCGCCGCCAGCGCAGCCGCAGCGCCGAGACCAACGGCCCCCAGACCGCCCATGGCGGACCCCAGCGGACCGATACGACCCGCCAGGCCATCGACCTGGCCTCGGGCGGATCCGACGACGTTATCCAGCGCCTTCATCCCGCTCGACGGCTGTCGCAGAGCTCGGTCGAGGTCGCGGGCCATCGCGCTTCCGGCCGGGCCGATGCTGGCCAGCTCGCCCCGCACCTGCTCCGCCCCCTTTAGGGACATCCGGATATTGATGCCGCCGCCATCCGCCATAGTGATCAGTCCTTGACGTCGGCGGCGGCCTTGGCCTGTTCGGCCTCCGCCTCGAGGCGACCGGCCTCAATCGCCCGGAAGGCGGAGAAGGCGGCGGCGAAGTCCAGCTGCTCGCGCCCGCCGGCGCACTGGGTTTCGAACACCAGCAAGGCTTCACGGTAGTGGAGACCCGTGACCATGCCGGACATCCCCGCCCGGTCCCACAGTCCGGACGCGCTGCTGGCGATCTCCCAGGCAGCGATCCCTTCGGGCGTCAGTGGACTGTTCTTCAGGCGCGGGCACATCTCGCCCTCAACCGAGCCGCCCTTGGCGCAGGGGTCCGATTCGTCCGCACAGGCCCGACAGCGTTCGGCCCCGCCGCTCCAATGATCCTTGGCCAGGGCGCGCAGCCGGATCGTCTCGGCGCCCATCGGGCGGCGGGGCTGGTCGATCCAGGCCAGGAAGGGGGTCAGTAACGGCGTTCCACCGCCGGGCGCGCCGAAGACCAGGGCGTCGTGGACGGCGTCCGAATCGGCAGGGTCCAGCTTCTCCCCCGTGGCGGGATGATCGATTCCTTCCCAGTCGATCAGGCACAGCCGGGCATAGCGGGTCGCGGTCAGCAGGGAACTATAGCCGACGATCTGATCAAGGCTGAGGACGTGATCGCCGCCGGCCATCTCGTTCTCGAGACCCAGCGCCTCCAGCGCGGCCCGGCCCTGGTAGATCCGGCCCATGACCTGCGACACGTCCGAGGCGACCACCATCTTGTCGGCCCCGTCCGGCCGGCGCAGCCGCCATTTGACGCCGGGCGCCAGCGGCACCCACTCAGGCTCGGCCGGCGCCCAGGCGTCATGTTTCGGCTGCATCAGGCGTAGCTCGGCGTGGTGTTGGTCAGGACGGCCGTGACCATGGAAGAGTCGGCGCCGATCTCGGCCCGGCCACGCAGCGGCACGTCAATGCGGCCAGGTCCGCCGGTGCCGATGGCGACGCGGGCGAAGCGCACGTTGCGGATGGTCAGGACCAGTTTCAGGTTCGCCGACAGCGCCCATTCCAGATCGAAGTCCGACGGATCGGGCAGGAACTTGCCGACGTCGATCTTGCCTAGATCACGCGCCGCCGCACCCTTGAACCGCGCCGTAATGTTGATCGCAGCCGTCCGCCCTTCGAGGGCGACGTCATCGACGAACTTGGAGTTGGCGTAGCTATCTTCGCCAAGAACGTTGGCGATGGTGGTGTCGCCCGAGATCACCGACCCGAATGCGGTGCCGTTGCGCTTCAGGGCGCCTACTGCGCGCGGGACGCGGCTGTTGATGGTCGGAGTTTCCGGCGTGCCCGCGACCGAGACGCCGTATTGCTCCAGGGCCTCACGGGCGAAATAGTCGGCGGTGACGCGGGTGTAGCCCCGATCCGAGCCGATGGGGAACTGCAGAGAGCGGGCCACCACCCCGACCGCCCCGTCGAACTGACCCGCCGCCAGTTTGCGCTCGAAGGTCCGGCTCGGGATGACGGCCGTCGCGCTGTCGAAGGTGTGAACATAAGGGCCGGCGCCCGTGGTCGCCGGCAGGCCCAGGAGTTCGGTCAGGACGAGGCCGATCTGAACCAGGTCCAGCGGCCAGGCCACGCGCAGCGAGGCGCGGTGGATATCGGGCGCGGCCGGCCGGGCGTCGATCGAGTTGGCGAAGCCGCCACCCATCAGCTCGTCGTCCTGGGGCTCTTCCTGCGGCGACGGCGTCCAGTCGTAGAAGTGCCGACGCTGGAAGGTCTGGCCGGGCGACGCCGCCGGGGTGATCAGCGCGGTCTGCGAGGCGCTGTAGAGTTCGGCCAGACGGCCGCGCGGATCGTTCGATGTCGTCATGGCGGAAGCTCCGGTTAGGGGAAGATCAGGCGGTCCAGGGAAGGACGAAGGGCTGGGCCAGCTCGACCTCGACGTCGCTGGCGACGCGGACATGGTCTGTCGCCAGAAGGCGCTTGGCGTCGGCGTCCGACACGGCGATCACACGGCCGTGGCTCAGGCCGCGTTCCGGATCGGCCTGGACGACCACGACATGCTGCACAGCAGGAACAGGCGCGCTGCCGCCCTTCTTGCCGTCCCGGTCGTGGTCCAGCGGGTCAGGGGTTGGAGCGGAGGCGGGCGACGAACCCGGTTCGTTGCCCGGTTCCGGGCGGGTGGTTCTGGCGGGCACGGAAATCTCCATCAGGAAGCGGCGTCCGCGCCGGTGTAGAGAACACGGACAGGGATCAGGGCGGTGGCGCTGGGCAAGGCGTCGGGGAAGGCGACGTCGTCGTCACGGGCGGGTGGCCGGACCTCGGCATAGGTTTCCAGATCCAGACCCAGGGACGGGTCGGCCGCGATCGCATCGGCGATCCGGCGGACGGCCTCGTCGCGGCGGGCGCGGCGGATGCGCCGCAGATCCTCGGTCCTGTCGCCCGCGCCCGGCTTCACCTGGACGGCGAAGGCGACGACCGGCGAAAACTCCAGCTCTTCGGACGCCTCGGCCCCGCCCCGCACGAAGGCCAGGCTCTCGGGCGTATCGTCCTGGACGGCCACCGATTCCAGCACGCTCGTCTCGGCGGGACCGACATCGGCGCGGGCGGTCCAGCGGCTGGGCTCCGGCTCGTCGATCGGCGGATCGGGGATCTGCAAGGCGTTGCCGACGACCCAGGCCAGGGCGTGCAGGATCTCTTCACGGGTCGCCATCTCAACCGTCTCCGCGCTGGGCGACGGCGAGCTCGCCCATCAGGGCGTGGACGAAGTCGCTGGGGAAATTCTTCAGGATCTCATCCAGCAGCGCCTGGCCCCGGATGCGCTTGCGCAGCGTCGCCGTCTTGGCCAGGGCGAACAGGGGCGTGGCGGCCTTGGCCTGGTTCTTGGCCGCCCGGCCGGTCGGCGTCAGAGTGCGCTTGTCCGCCGGCACCAGCACGCCGGTCTGCCGGTCGGGCGCGATGATCGGGACCAGGTCGACGCCCATGGCGCGCGCCACCTGTTCAACATAGGAGTCGTCCTTCTCGAACCGCCCCCAGGCGTTGCGGCCGATCAGACCCTTTTTCTTCTGCTGCTGCAGGCGACGGACGATGGCCTTCGCCGGCCCCAGCGGGATCGCCAGAAACTGCGCATTGCCGGCGACCTTGATCACGGTCGCCTCTTCGAAGACCGAGATCAGCATGCCCGCGCGGGTGTAGATCCAGCCGGCGACGTCCAGGCTGTTCTTGTCGCGAGGATAGGCGTTGCCCCGCCAGGTGTTGGCCAGCGAGCGGGCGTTGTGGAAGCCGCCGGCGATGACGTCCGCCCGCAGCCGCCCCTTGCCGGCCTCCACCACCCGGCTCATCGCCCGCCAATAGGCGGCCTCCATAGCCTTCAGCTGGGCGTCGATCGAGGTCTGAAGCTTGCCCTGAAGCGCGAGGGCGAGATCGCTCTCGGACGCCCCCTCGACCGTGAACTTAAGCGCCGCGCCGCCCTGGCTTTGCATGGCGATGCGCGACGGCCGCGACGCCCCGCTATCCGCCGAGGCCACACCCCAGGCCGAACGGCCCGACAAACTGGCCATCAGCGGCTAACGGGACAGAGCCAGTCGCGGCCGTTCTGCTGCGTGTCCCGCCAGGGCGAGCCATGGACGACCGCCTGGACGCCGCCGATGATGAACAGGTCGCCAGATTGAGGCGGCTGTCCGGGCCGCCGCAGCTCAGCCTCGGCGACCGAGATCCGCACCACGTCGGCGAAGTCGATCACGGCCATGCCGCCGACCGAACCGCCCTGCTCGACGCGATCAAACAGGGCGGCCAGAGTCGTTTCGAAGACTTCAGGCCGAGACCAGATCGCGGCCGTGTCGTCGCTAAGATGGGCGAACACGGCCGCGTCGAGGGCGGCGAGATGTTGACCGAACATTCGCCGCCGCCGATCTTAGGCCGAGGCCGCTGCGCTCAGCTTCACCAGGGTGGCGGGACGACGCCACAGCGGCAGAGCGTTCATCTGACCCGACCACTCCAAGCCGCGACCGTGCTTCAGCGGCTCTTCGCTCAGGTGGATCAGATCATCGTCCGACCCGCCGTCGGTCGGTTCGCCGTCGAGCTCTCGAATGTCGAGCGGCGGCGCCGCGTAAGTCACGTGGCTGTCCAGCGTTCCATCAGGATAGGCGACGCCCGTGTCGCCAGGGAACGGAGTCCACAGCGACTTGTCGGCCATCGGAATCTTGGCGTTGTATTCCTTGAAGAGCAGGCCGCCGTGCGCAAACTCTCGAGGACGATACTGGCCGTCATCCGTGCGAACGATCGCGGCCAAGGCCAGGGCGTTGACCGTATTCAGATACAGCTCCCGCACCGACTTGTGGGCGATCAACTTGTTGAAGAAGCTGGGCGACACACGCGCCACCACCCCGTTCATGCTCTCGTCGTTGAGGTTCTGACCGATGATGTCGATCACCTCGCCGCACTTGGCGTTCACGTCGGTGTTGGCGTTGCCCAGATCGAAATAGACGATCTGCTGAACCACACTGAAGGCGGTGAACAGGTCATAGACTTCGACGCCGCCGCCATCGATGATCTTACCGGACAAGGCAGACACTCGCAGCAGCTCGAGCGTCAGGTCGAACTTTCGACGCAGCTTTTCGAGACGCTTGTTGACCAGATTGACCAGCGTTTCGGGACGCCGCGTGCGCTGCGCCGCAGCCAGCCAGTTGCGGATGTCGTTGGCGAGGACACTGTCTTCGTGGGTGATGTTGGGGATCTTGAAGATCAGCGACTGCCCCTTATCCCGACGCGCGATCGTGGCGGGGCGACCTTCATCCGTAATCGGAAGAGCGTAGATCGCGCCGCCTTCCGAGACGATTTCGACATAGGCCGAGGCCAGCGGCTCGATCGGGAACATGCCGTCGCGGGCCATTTGACCGAACTGCGGCGGGAGGGTGTTGATGGACTGGGTCAGCTCCACCGTGGTGAAGGGCAGGCGCAGGCCCGCGTCCTGAGTGACGACGGTCGTCGACATGGGAGTGTTTCCTTGGATTGCGGTCGCGGGCCGAAGCCGTCAGCGGACCGGTGAGTTCAGATGGGTGAACGCCGGCCCGCTGGCGGGCCGAGAAGTCAGATGCCGGTCTTGGCCAGGATGCCGAGCCCCAGAAGGGTCGCCAGCGCCGCAGCCTTGTTGGCGTCGCTCACGCCGGCGGGCCAGACGATGCTTTCCGCATGGATGATCGCAGGCCCGCGACGAAGATACTTGATCTCGCCATCGACGCCGTCCGCCGCCTGGGCGGGGAGCAGGCTGACGCCGTAAGCGGTGTTGGCGCCGCCGGAGCCCGCGAAGTCGATCTGCTGCAGCTTCTTGCTCGCGGTCACTTGCGAGATCACTGCGAACTGCGGCACGTCGCGGACGCCACCCGAACCCGCCAGCAGAACGCCGTCTTCGGTCGTGAAAGTGGGGTTGACCTCCCAGTGGATCAGATCGCCGAGCGTCGCCGGCTGGTTTGTCTTGATGACCTGCATAGCGGGTCTCCTTTATAGAAAACGCCGGCGCCGACCCGGCCAAAAGGCGTGAGGTTTCAGCGACCGCGAGCGGTGGCGGCAGCCCGTCGCCGCTGGGCATCGGCGACAAGCGCGCCGCCCAGACCCTGCGCCGAGGCGCCCGGAGTATCCGGCGTGAGCCGGCGCGAGCCGTTCATCGCCGCATCCAGACGCGAGACGCGCGGGACGGCTCCAGCTGCGGAAGCAGTCGCTTGGAACTGTTTCAGCGACATGCCGCTTTGGATCGCCGCCAGAGCCAGTTGAGGATGCGTCTTGGCTTCGGAGGAAGCCGCGATCGCCTGAGACTCGTCCTGGTCGTCGGTCGACTCGTCGCCTTCTTCGCCGACCTCGTCTTCGTCCGAGTTTTCGGTTGGTTCGGCCGCCTGATCCTCGACGTTTTCATCGTCTTCGGGCGGCGTGTCGGCGGCTTCGGCGCGGGCAAGGTTCGCCTGCGCCAGCTTCAGCGCCTTCTTAGCAGACGCGACCTGTGCGGCGCGGGTCGGCTTGCCGCCCGCTTGGGTTCGTGTGGCCATTGGCCTCTCCTGTGGGGTGGAAGCCGACGCGCGCTGCCCAGGCGCGGCGGCGGAAATGTCATCCGCTGGGTCGGTTACGTGAGCGACGAGGGCGGCGAAGGCCGCTTCTTCGGTCGCAATTTCATCAACGAGCTGAAGCGCCAGACCCGATCGGCCGGCGTCGGTGTGGTCGGCCATGAAGGCGTCCGCCCGCATGGCTAGCATGGCGTCGTGGGTCAGAGCGGGCCGGCCGGCGGTGACATCCGAAAAGAACATCTCGCCGACGTGGCTGATGTCCGCTTGCCAGGCAGCACGACCAGCCTCGCTCAAGGCCTTCCACCAAGCCCCCTCCGTTTTGACGCCGCCCTCGGGGAATTCGATCGAGGTTATGGCGATGCCGTCCTGCTCGAGCGCACCGGACCAGTCTTCGTGGACCATGACGGCGCCGAGCGATCCGACGTAACCGACGCTGGGCGCGAGGATCCGATCCGCTTGGGCCGCGATCCAGTAGCCGGCAGAACAGGCCATGTCGGCATAGACCCAGATCGGCTTGCCGCCGGCGCTCTCGCGAGCCTCCCGAATGAACTGCGCAAGGGCGGGGAGGCCGCCGCCGACGACGCCGCCCGGCGTGTCCAGCCTGAGGAAGACACCACGAACCCGAGTGTCCGCCAGAGCCTCACGCAAGGCCAAGAGCAGCGTGTCATAGCCGTGCCAGACCATGCCGCAGAACTCATCGCCTCGCTCGACCAGGGGCGTGTCGCAGCACATGAGCGCGACGCCATCCTTCAGGGACCAGCAGAAGCCCGTGTCTTCGACGTCGCCGATCCAACGCGGCGAATAGGCCAGCTGCTGCTCCATCGGTACAGGCGGAGGAGCATCGTAATCGTCGTCCTCCATGGCCTGGATGCGTCCGACCTTGCCGCCGTTCGCCAGGCCGACCCGGCGAAGGAAGGCGCCGATGCGCGATGGCCGCTCGAACACGCGGGCATCAGCCCCGCGAACCCGGTTCGCCAGATCACGCGCCGCATTTGGCGTAAGCAACAGAGGGCGACCCGCGTAGCGGGACGCCAGGAGCTGAACATCTTGCATGTTGTGTCCTCAGGCGCCCGAGCGCTGATCCAGAAGGGCGGCGTGGTCCGCAGAGCGGGCGACACCGCGAACGCGGGCCAAGGCCCCAGGGCGGGCGTCTCGCGCCTGCTCCTGCTCAGCATCGGTTTGCGCCGGAGAAACGCCACCAAGTCCGGTGACGACGTCCAGGCCGAGTTCTCTGAGGCGATCGCGCTCCCGCGCGCGCTGATCCAGCACCTCTTCCCAGTCCTTGCCCTGGTCCGCGCACTCATCTTCCAGCGTCGAAACGCCCGCCTCGATCCGGGCCGCAGCAGCGTCGATTTCCTTGGTCGGATCGACGTAGCCGCGTCCAGGCCCGATCCATTTCGCCTCCGCGTAGGCGTCGATGGCATCGTAGAAATCTGGCGCCCCAGCGGGGACCGTCAGATAGCCGCGGTCGAACGCCTCCTCCAGGAAGGCGACGTAGTACGGCCGCACGATCTGGGCCTCAAGAACCGACGAGAGCGACTGTGTCGCTGCCCAGGCATGCACCATAGCGGCGCGCGCCGACGAATAGTTTGTCTGGCTGTAATCCATCGACAGCTCTTCGTAGGTCACGTCCAACGACGCAGCGATTAGACGGATGTTGGCCCTGACAAAGGCGTCAAAACTGGCCACGTCGCGAGACGCGGTTTGCATTTCGATCTCGTCGCCGAACGGCAAGACGGGCATGCGCGCGCCGCCGGAAAGCGACACCGGATTATCCTCGTAGAAGCCCTCTCGCGAGGTCTCGAAACCCTTCAAATCATCGACGGCCAGATATTCGCTGACCGCTTCCGGCCCGGCGCTGGATTTAACGAACGCCACCATTAGGGCGTTGATCGTTGCAGCCTGAAGCGTCGCATCTGCGAACTTCGACAGCGACCGGAAACTCTTCAGCGCCGCAGCAAAGCGAGAAACGCCGCGCGTCTGCTCAGCGCGTTGCGGATCAAATGCATGCAGCACCTGCGGACGGCCCCAGGCTGTGAAGCGATCGTAGCCGGTCCAGGTGTAGCGCTGGCCGTCGACGCCCAGGTCAGCAGGATGGCGTTCCCTGAAGAAATAGCGGATCGGCACGCCGACGCCGTTGCGCTCGATGCCGCCGCGCAGGAAGCGATCGTCCATTCGCCCCATCGGATTGGACAGACGGTCGGGATCGACCAGGCGCAGACGTGTCGCGTACCGTGTGCCTTCGTCGGGCGCCCATTCGATCAGAGCAGGGCCATCGCCATCGACCATCAGATGCGCCGTCGTGACGCGCAGCAGCTGGCCGAAGTTGAGGCGGCGCTCCGCATCCATCTCAAAAGCATGGCCATAGGCGTGAGACCGGAACTCGATCTCCATCTGAGAACCCAAATCACGGGCGACGGCCGGATCGATGCCGAGCGCACGCGCATTCGGCCGGGCCGAAAGACGCCAGCCCCGACCGATTGCCGAGTTCTGACGGCGTGAGACCGCCGACGCGCCGACAGGGTCGTTCCGAACGATGTCGCGCGCGCGGGCGACGGACGGGTTGCGGTTCGGGATCCATTCGAGATCGGCCGACCGGATCTGCGCAAACCAATCGGCCATGACCGGCCCCCGCGTGCCACCGGAATCGTAGGCCGAGGTGAAGTCGAACCCGCCGGCGAGCGCCTGGACGCGACGCTGAGGCGCCGAACTGATGGGGCGCCCCGAGGCGTCGAGCAATGTCATGCAGACGCTCCTAAAAGCGGAAGCCGATGGCGCCGCCACGACGGCGGCCCGCGCGACGCTCCAGGCCAGAGATGATCTCTTCCAGCTTCGGCAAGCTGGCCTGGCTGTATTCGACCGAGCGCCCATTCGACGTGATCTTCGCGACGTTCTCGCCTGAAATCAGGCGCATCCTGACGATGCGAAGGCGGCCCAATTCGGCCTGTTCTTCAATCGATAGAGCCATCACAGCTTCCTTCGGCTCGAATGCCAGGCGTTGTTTGTCGGTCCGGGGTTCGCGGCCGGTTCAGCCGGCGTCACCATCGGGATCTCGACCGAATCGAACAGGGGCAACACCGCTTCCGGGCGCTCCGCTCGCGCCTCGAACAGCGCCCGCCATTCGTCTTCTGTCCGAGTATAGGCGCCCCGCGACCAGAACATCCCGCGCGCATAGATCGCGTTGTCGAGACGCTCGTTAGACCGACCTGGAAGCTTGTCCCAGTGACCGACCGCGCCAGCCCGCTGCGTCGTCGGCTTGCGATAGACTTCTGCAGTGTACTGCTTGAAATCCTCAAGCGTGGCGTCCGCCGGATTATATAGCCCCCCCGGCAACCGTTCTTTTTCCGCTTCTAGGCTGGTCTGAAGCATCGAGTAGATGTCCAGCTTCAGACCATGGCCGCCAATCAGGTGTGGTTCGATCGTAAGCGTGGAGCCATCCTTCAGGCGCAGAACTCGACGTTTGCCCTTCCGCAGAGGCACCTCATCGGGATTGGAGGATCCCTTGACAGCCACAACATTGGGCCGGGCGCGGACGAAGCGATACACCCGTTCGGTCGTGCCCTTCTTGCCGCCCAGATCGACGCCGACCATGTCCCAGCCCAGCGGAATGGTGACCTCACCGGGATAGCGACGGCCAACAACTTCCGCCAAACTGGCCCACGCCTCCGCCGTTAGAGGATCGTGTTCAATCACCCCCCAATCGAAGCGGGCCATCGAGAGATCCGGCCCCATCGCGTAGCCATCCCACTCGATCCGATCGCCCTGGTTATCGACAGCCAGCACCAGCTCGCACGCCCAAGCCGGCACCACGCCGCGCTGAACAAATCGGCCTCGAGCCTCGAATAACTTCTGCTCGTCAGGGGCGTCTGTCGCGGGGTCCCAGGCCCTGCCGAGTTTCTGTTGCCAGAATACCTTGAGGTCGGCGTCATCCTTGGAGGCTTCGACATATTCGCCCCAGAGAACGCTCCAGGACTTGAACGGCGAGTAGGCCTGCCAAAGGTGAAAACTTGGATCACGACCTTCGGAGCTACGAGCGCGCCACCGTGCGACCTGGTCGGCGGGGAAGTGCAGCGGCGGCGCGGGGTTTGCAGGATCCTCAGATGTGTAGGTCTTGATCCAACGGCCGCCGGCCAGCATCGCCGGCTTGTGGATCTCGTCGATGTCCGAGCCGCAAGCCAGGCACCCGTAAGCGACACGGGGATTATCGGCTGTCGGAGCCTGTAGTTGTTCGAAGACAAGCTGCTGAGCATCGCCGCAATGGGGACAATCCACGTAATAGATGCGGTGATCGCCGGCATGCAGCATCTTCGTGATGCGGCACCCAGGCAGTTCCTTGGGTGTGGACGTGTACAAGGCTTTGAAATCGTCGTGCCCGTCTCCACGCGTCTCGGCCTGCTTGATCGGGTCGCCGCGCCCACCCGTGTCGAGGGGGAACTCCGATACCTCGTCACAGGCGAGCCGTTTAACCGACCGGCCCTGAAGACCCTTCGACGACATGGCCGTCGTGACCATGAGGAAGCCGCCACGAAACGCCTTGAAGTTGGTCGTCGACCCAGCTCGTGACCGCTCGACGCGTTCAAAGACCCGACGCTTAAGCGCCGGCGTTGCATCGAGCGTCGGTTGCCACTTCGTCGAGTTCCAGTTCCGAAGCTCATCCAGGCTGGGCAGCACCAGCATCATGGGCGCGGGATCGTCGCAGATCGTCTGGCCCGCCCAGTTCAGGAACAGCTCTGATTTTATGAGCTGAGCGGCGGCGCTGACGATCACTCGTCGGGCCGGATAGTCGTTGTCTAAACACTCCATCATCTCCACGCCGTAAGGCGTGGTGGCGTTCATCCATTTGCCCGGCCGGGACGATCCTGATTCTGCAGCGACCCAGCGATCCTGGTCAGCCCACTCCGCCACGCGCCGGCTGGGCGCGGGCTTCGCAGCCGCCGCGATCGCGCCGAAGATGACGGCGGCAGCCGAGGCCAAGCCCAACCGGCTCATGCCGCGACGCCCTCAGCCTCCGGGCGAACCGGGTTTGTTTCGACATCGGGGACACCATCGTCGAACGCGAGTGTGGCCATAGCCCTTGCAAACCGACCCAGCGCTCTTTCGTCGCGAGTATTGAGTTCGCGCGCGAGAGCGGTCGCGCGCTCCGCAGGGATGCCAAACTTCGCGCAGATCTGATCGGCATCTTCTCGGCGGCCGGCGGCCATCGTCTCTCTCAGCGCCTGGACGGCCTCGTCCGCCTTTCTCTCAACGTCTGCAGTTTCCAGCAGCTCGCCTTTGCGCTGGGCCAACTCCAGCTCCGCCAACTCCGCGCGGGCTTCGTCATGCCGGGCTTTGCCCGAGAGCGCCTTTCCCGGCGCGCCCGGCGCAGCAGAGCGAGGCGTCGAAGGCGACCGGCCGCTCCACATGGTCAACGCGCGCTGGCGCTTCGTTTCGTCTAGGCGCCCCTCAAGACGGGCGAGACTTTCTTCAACGTCAACGTCAGCGCCGTCCAGCAGGACGGTGCCGTCTGAAACGTACTTGCCGACTTGCTGTTTGGAGACGCCGATCAACGCGGCGAACTGGGATCGCCTCATGCGTCAACCACCCCGTCAACCGTCAACCGTTTTTGTAAACCGGTTCACTAGAAAGATTACACGCCCAGCCCGACCGTATTGCTCAGGGGACGGGGGAAGGACCCGTGAAATGCCCTGTCATGCGAAGCCCGCCTCGGCGGGGCCGGGCGGGCTGGGGTCGCAGCTCTGGAAGTGCTGGAACGGATGCACTTAGCGTTCCCGTTCGACAACCTACATTTTCTCGTCGAGGCGAACTTTCTCGCAAAGTGTAAGCGCCTCGATCAGCAGCGACCGATTCGCCTGCCACCGTCGTCCGCCGCCGACAAGTCCCCGAATGCTCTCTCCGCGACCCGCGACGGCCTGAAGCACGCGCGCCTGCTCCGGCGTCATGGCTTCATGGATCATCGACAGCGCCTTGTTGTCGTATCCTCGTTGAACAGCCGCCGCCATCGGAGCCTCGGGATCAGCCCAAGCCCGACCGACACGCGGCTCGATGGTCGCCACCCCGACCGGAGGCCGGGCGGCTTCGACCAGCTGACGATACTCGTCCGCGATGCGCAGCTGATCGTCGTCCAGATGCCCGGCCCGATACAGGCTGGCGATGCCGTCGACCCGGCGGGCACGGCGCACCGTCTGGACGTCCAGGACGGGCTGGCCCTTGATCCGCGCCAGCCCGCCGTTGTCGTCGCGGCGGAACGCGCCGACATCGACGGTCTCGATCTCAAACGCCTCGCCGCGCAACTCGGCCCGCAGCAGGGTGTCCTCGATCGCCGCCTCGACCGCCGCCCCGTCGCGGGCCGCCTTCAACTGCCCCTCGACCAGGCGCACCAGCATCGCCGCCTTGCGCCGCTCGGCCAGTCCGCCCGCCGCCAGCCGTTCCGCCTCGAGCAAGGCGTCCCGCTGCGACGGCCGCAAGACCACGCCTGACACGACGACCTCGACCGCCTGCGCCCGCCGAGCCTCGGCCGCCGCCTCGATCCGCGCCGCCTGTTCCGGGCTCAACCGCATCGCCACCGCCCTACCCATGCGCAGCGCCCTTCGCGATCACCGACACGCCCAGCGCCTTCAGCACCGAGCCCGCCCCGTCCATCAACCGCTGAGCCCCGATCTTCGTCTCAGCCACGATCGCGCCGAGCCTATCGTCCCAGCTGGCGCGATTGAGGTAGCTGGCCACGCCCGCCTCGCCCATCGCTTCCAGCACCGCCGCCCGAATATGCGACGGCCCCGCCCAGCCCGAGACGACCGGCGCCTGGGCCAGCGCCCCGTCGTCCGGCAGCCAGGCCATGAACCGATCCTCGTCCAGCCAGCGGTCCAGGTTCATCGCCTTGCCCCGGCCGAAGTCGGGATCACGGGCGACGCAGGCCCGGACGGCGCTCAGCAGCCGTTCGTCGCTCTCACGGCTGCGCTCGACGGCGGCCAGCCACGACGGCTCGACCCGTTTCGGCGCGACCCGCTCCGGCGCCTTCGCCGCCCAAGCCTTCCCAGCGGCCTCGCTCGCGCGCACGCTCGCGGAGGGTTTCAACCCTTGAGTAATTCCCTTCCCTATTTGGGTGACACCCGTGTCACCGGGCGGGGTGACAAATGCGACATCGCCGGGTGACACCCTGTCACCGGGCAGCGGCTCTTGGGGTGACACGGTGTCACCCGGCGCACGGCCTTGGGGTGACACCCTGTCACCCCGCGCGGCGGCCTCGGCCCGCATCCGACGCGAGGTGTTGGCGTGCCCGGTGTCCAGCGCGAGGGCGTAAAAAGGGATCAGCCGCCCCATGTATTTATGCGACGCGCCCGTCTTGGCGATCAGCCCGCCGGCCTCGAGCGTGCGCAGCCCCCGCTGGACCGACCGCTCCGACACGTCCATCTCGAGCGCCAGCACGGGCACGGCCGCCCAGCCCACGCCCGTGACATCGACATACGACGCCAGGTGCACCAGCGTCTGTTTGGCGTTCCGGTCCTTGCGGCCGTTCTCGTCCACACACTCCTGGGCCTTGGCCCAGGCCACCGCTACGTCGCTCATGCCAGCCGCCCCAACACCGGCCCCGCCATGCCTGGACGGGCAAAGCTGGGCGACAGGCCGCTGACCCGCTGGACGGGCGGCAGATCGGCCGCCGCCACGCTGGGCCGCGCGATGGCCTCGGGCAGCACCGTCACCCGCCCATCGGCCGCCGCGTCTAACAGCTGGATCGCCGCGCCCAGCTGGCCGATTTCGGCCAGGGCCTGGACCATCAGGGCGTGCTGATGTCGCGGATCTTCGGCCCGCAACGCCTCGTCGCTGGCGATCTGACGCCGCACATCGGTCACCGCCCGCCGCTGCTCCCGCAGCAGGTTCAACGCCGCCTCATACGGATTCGCCGCCGTCATGCCACTCACATCCACCCCCGTTCCCGGGCCAGCCAGGTCGGCATGGTCCAGATATTCTCGTCGCGGCCTTCGCCGCGCTTCGCCTTGCTCTTCGGCGCCCACTGGGCGGCGCGCCGATCTATGGTTTCGGCCAGCAGCCAGGCCTTGTCGGTCTGGTCGTGCAGCACCAGGGCGAGGGCGATCTCGCCGTTCGCAGGCCCGGCTTCGGGCGCGTCTCCGAACAGGTCACGCATCGCCCACCCCCGATTTCCATCCCGGTCCTCGAAGGGCGATCGCCGCCGTCTTGGGCGCTCGGATCCACAGGCTGTAGGAGACGTCGCCGAACAGCGCGGATATCCGGTGCGACAGCTCCGGCCGCACGACGCCGACCGACCCAGGCAGCCACGCCCAGCCCTGACCATCCTCGCGCTCTTCGACATATCCGCCGGCCAGGATGATCCGCAGGGCGGACGCCGGATGCGTATGGAAACAGCCAGGGTCGTCGGCGCGGACCATCCGATGCACCGCCACGCGCCAACCGCGCCACTCGAACAGCGTCCTCGACCAAAAGGTCACCCGGCCGTCCTGCGTCCCGCGCCAGTCGTCGAAACGAAGGCGATCAAGAAGCCGCCGGATCATGCTCCGCACCCCTCGACCAAGTCTCGCAAGGCCTCGGCCGTCCCGACCGGCATGCGATAGCCGACACCCCAGATCATCTCGATTTCGCCAGCGACGCCGGCAGCGGTCAGCGCCCGCCGCAGCTTGTAGATACAGATTTTGCCCGAGGCGTCTGGGTCGCGCAGCGCGTCCCAATCCTTGCTTCCGGTCTCGCCGATCAGGGCGCTAGGAACTACGCGCCCCGCCCGCGCCGCCATCAGCATGGCCACCCGCGCGATCAGTCGCGGAACACCTAGCGCCAGCATCCAACGCGCCGTGTCGTCGGTCTCGACCAGGGCGGCGGATCCTTCGGCCGCCTGACGCCGCCACTCGGCCAGTTCGTCCCTCAGCTCGGCGTTCTCGGCCGCCAGCCGGTCGCAACGATCACACATTGGCGACCCTCGCGATCTCGGCGAAGGCGATGATGGCGGCGGCCGGGTCGCCCCAGGTCCGCCAGCGCAAGGCGGCGAACCCGACCGGGTCATGATCCGCTACGCGGAACGCCAGGACGTCCGCCGCGCAGTTCAGGCGATCGACCCCGAACATCTTGCCTGCGCGACTGGTGACGCCCAGCACCACCCCATCGTCATCGACGACGGCGACGGGCCAGGCTGCCCATAATCCAACCGTGGCGTTCAGACACAGCACGACGATGTCGCCCGGCTCCGCGACGCGGCGCACACGGACAGGCTCGCCGGCCGGGCGAGTGGGGAAACTGACGATGTCGGCGGTCATAGCGGCCCCGGATCGTCGTTCGGGATGACGGCGTGCCAGAGACCGCCCAGCCATCGTCCGATGTTCGGGCCGGCGACGACCGTCCGCCAACCACGTCGCTTGCTAGGTGGACCCTCGACGACATAGCCCTGCGAAAACCATCCCTCCATGGTCGCGACACTGACCACATGACCACAGCACAGCACCCACGCCTCAGCGTCACCCCCCGTCTGCGACCGAGGGCATAGGGGGATGCATGGCGGCTCGCTGTCACATCGCCAATCAGTTCCCCATGGCAGCCAGCCCGAGACGAGATATAGCGCGATCGCTAGCTCTGCGGCGGCTACCGCCCCTTCGTTGCCAAGCGCACTCATGCCGCCCTCGCCAGTCCGGGTTGCAGGTGTTCGGCCAGGGCTTCGACATCGACCTCGAACAGGTCCGCCAGATCGGCGACAGGCACGCCCCGCGCGACATAGATCCGCGACCAGCGCACCATATTGTCGCTGACCGCCTTCAGCGTCTCGACCGCCGACCGGCCCTCCGCCGCCCGCGTACGAACCGGGTTCGTCGCAATGGGCCGGGGTCGTTCGACATCGCGGGGGCGGGGCGGGACGCGAGGCGGCGGTTTTGGCGCAGGCGGCGGATCCGCCGGGCGACCCGGGCGCGTCTGAACCGGCGAGGGCTTACGCGCCGACGCATGCGCGCCCGCCGCCTCGACCTGTGGGGATGTCGCCGCCGGCGCGACGTCGCCCAGCAGGCCGCCGGTCCGCAGGGCTTCGGCGACAGTCAGCAGATCGTCCGTCTCGATGTCCGCGCTTCTCAGCATCGACGGCGCCAACCGCGTCGCATCGACCTGGAAGACGCCGGCGACGTCGCGCGGCTTCAGCTTCAGGGCGGTCATCAACCCCGCCGCCGCGATCAGCCGCACCCGCTTGTTGCCCCGTTCGGGACCGAAGACCGCCTGCGGATCATGCCCAGTCATCCGACAGGCCGCCACGACCGCCAGGGCCACATGGCCTGCCGTCAACTTCCCTATCATCCCCACACCTCCGGACGGCCACGATGGGCCTCTCGAAAATCCCGGTCCGCCAGGCCGGTCAGCTGCTGATCCAAAAACATCGAAAGGTCCGCGACCGAGGCCGCCAGCCGCCGTCGCACCTCGCCCGGCGTCTCGCGCCGCGCGAACGCCTTGGCCGCCAGGACGAAGGCCCGCGCCGCATCCGACGTCGCCGCCCCGGCCTCGCGCGCGAACACCTCGGTCGAGGCGCCGTTGACCCGGTTGCTCAGGGTCGCCAGCCGGATCTCGGCGGCCTGGCTGTCGGCCCCATCCGTGGCCGCGTCCGTCGCATCCTCGGCGCAGGCCTTGGCCAACTCGACCAGGCCGCGCCAGTCGGCCCGGCTCTTGACCCCGGCGATCCGGCTGCGCGACGCATGGGCGGGGCGGCGGTGCATTCAGGCGGCCTCCACCGGCCGGCCTTCGCCGTCGCGCAGCCCGGCGATGTATTCCAGCCGCCGCAGCCCGTCGTCGGTCAGGGCGTAGCCATTGCTGAAACTGACGCTGCGCCCCTCGGCGAACCGCCGCGCGATGCGACAGGCCTCGGTCGCCCCGGCCCCGCCCCCGACGCCGCGCGCCAGGTCCACGGCCGTACGCTTGGACCCGTTGGCCAGCCACATCCGCGCCAGGATCGCCGCGTCGTCACCGCTGAACCGCGCCCTGACCAGGCCGGCCCGCATACGCTCGAACGGCGTCGCCGGCCCAGCGCGCGCGACCAGGGCCTGGACCGCCGAATTGCCCGGCTCGAACCGCCGCCGCAGCGACAGCTCCGGACATCCGGTCATTCGGGCGATGGCCGACCAACTTGCGTTGACCGCCCGTTTGCCCGCCACGAAATGAGCGTCCACATCCTCGACCCGCGTCATGCCGCGATCTCCGAAATCCTGCTGTCCAGGGCGCTGATCAGGGCCTGATGCCGCGCCGCCGCGTCGCCAACGTCCGAGCGCCAGAACCGCAGCAGCGGCTCGCTGGCCACCTTGACCGGCGCCTCGCGCAGCCGCGCCCGCACCATCGGCGGCAGGGCGTCAAAGGCGGCCATGTCCTTGTCCGGCGTCGTCGGGCACAGGCCCAGGCCGGTATGGAAGGCGTTGTCTCTCATGCCCCCACCCCCGCAGAGTGAGCCGCCACGCCCTTGGGCCGCATGGCGGCCGCCAGGGCTTCCCGCGCCTGGTGCAGCTCTTCGAAGAAGGCGTCCAGCATCACGCCGATCTCGGCGCCCTCACGCGGATCGACTTGGCCATCCGCCATCGCCGCCCGAACCGCCTTGGACAGGTCACCGCCGCGCTCGATGACATCCGCCACCTCGTCGCGCAGACATCCGACCCCATCCCCGGCCGGCCTTGCCTCGGCCATGGCGGCGGTGACGATCGGCTGACCGCAATAGGCTTCCAGGCACAGGACGATGTCGATCGGCAGGAAGTCGGGCCTCTCCGGCCGTTGGCACCGCGACAGGTGCGGCACCGAATATTCCCGGCACGATTCCTTGCAGGCGGCCGACGCCTCTTCCAGCCCGCCGCACGCCTTGATCAGCAGCTTCGTCTTCAGCTTCAGCCAGCGGTTGGGTTCGGGGGCGCTCATGCCACCCACCTCGTCGATTGCGGCTTGGCCACGCGGCGGCTTTCGCTCGCCCACGACTCAGCCTCTGGTTTCCGTCGCCGAACACAGGAGAAAAGGTGATGGACGAGGCCCAGGACGCCGCCTTGACGCGTTTCACCCGAACGGTCGAAGGCGTGATCGAACGTCAGAACCGGGTCATCGCCAGCCTTAAGCGGCGCCTTGATCGTCAGGACGCCGGCTTGGGAACCCTTGCGCAGGATCAGCTCGATCTCAGCCGGCGTCTTCTTGCGACTGAACTGCTTTTGGACGCCGCCCTGCGCGCCATGGCGGACCGTGATCCGGATCGACTGCGGCTGATCGACGATCTTCGCCGCCTGGCCCTGGATCGCATTCCGCCGGCGGACCTTCCACCGATCCGCGAGGCGCTTGAAAAGACCCTTTCGTCGTTGGAGAACCCGAGCGCGGGCGGAGCCAAGTCCTAGCCGATCCATGGCCGCGCGCTCCCGCGCCAGCTCCTCCAGGATCGCCTCCCAATCCGGGCGGTCGTCGACGCAGGCGGCCCCCAGGGCGGACGACCCAACCTCAAGGCGGATCGTCACGGTCAGCCCCCGCGCGTCCTCAGCCGCTAGAGCCCGTGCGAACGCGCTCATGCCGCGTCCTCCGCAGGGGAGAAAACGGCCAAGCTTTTCTCGATGACGCCGCCGCCCGACTCGGTCGAGGCTTCGGAACCATGCCCCACATCGACCTTCCCACCGTCGGCGCCGTCTTCGTCGACGTCTTTTGGACCACGCCCGGCGGCGCTGGCGGCACGCGCACCGCAACCGTTCGTCTCGGCTACACGGCCCTGTCGGGCTTCGAAGGGTTCACCGTCGACCTTCCCGATGACGGCAACGGGCGGGAAGACGTCCTGCGGCATCAGGCCTATGTCGCCATCCTGCCCGCCCTGCGACGCCTTCGCCTCACGCTGGACCACGATCCGGCGAGCATAGGCGCCGTCAGGCGAATGGTAGCCAAACGGATGGCGGCCGTCGGCTTCGAGGTGGCCAGCGAAGACGGGAAACGCCGCGCCTTCTTCAATCAGGTCGTTCAGGTTCGAGACGGTGAGACGGACGAAGATCTGATCCTTAAGGTCAGCGGGCGCGCCTTCCGGTTCATCGATAGCCTGACGAAGGACCTCGAGGCCCTGGTCGGTCCAGCCGCTTGATTCCCCAAGTTCGGCCAAGGTCCAGGGCGGGCTGAGACGTGCGCCTTGAACCAGGCGCTGCGCGACATAGTCCGCGAACAGCCACCCCATCCGCAGTTCGATGACAGGCTGACCGCCCGCCTCGACGACGAAGGCGACGCCGCCGTCCAGGGCGCGAATGACCAGGGCGCTCACGCCGCATCCTCCGCTGGCGAGAAAACGGCCAAGCTTTTCTCGGCGCCATGATCCGCGCCCGGCGCCACAAGCTGGGCATCAGAAGATGAGGGGTGTGAGGAATGGCTTCGCTGGACAAGGATCTGAAGACCCGCACGGGCGGCTGCGAAGCTGCGCAGGTTCGGGGACGACGCGCCGTTGCGCCAGCGGAACCAGGTGGACGGGTTCAACCCTCCGGCCTCCACGGCGGCGGCGGGTGCTACGCCGGCGACGGCGCACTCATTCTCGAAGGCTGCGATCTCTGGAGACATGGCGCGCAAAGTGACGCATTAATGCAAGCGTCGTCAAGCGCAGTAATGCAAGTCGCCGAAACAGGTCGGAACTTGCAACAATGCAAGCCCATGACGACAGCCGCCTCCATCCGCTCCTGGCTTCAGGAAACACTGACTGACACCGGCCTGACGGTGAAGCAGTGGGCCAAACGTGCGGGCGTTGCGGAGTCCACGATCCACCGCGCACTGAAGGAAGACTATCAGTACGTCACATCCAGCCGCACACTCTCACGGCTGGCGTCCGCGATTGGCGTAGCGGCCCCCGAGACTAACAGCTCCGAACCGCAAATGGTGGGGGCCGAGTTCTTGCCGATCCGATACGAAGTAGGCGCCGGCAACTGGCAGGAGATCTCCGACAGCCAGGTGTTCTATGGCTCAGGCACCGTGGCGCCCGATCCCGCCTACGCCAGCTTTCCACAGTGGCTCGAACGCGTGTCCGGCGATTCGATGGACCGTGAATATCGCGACGGCGAGCTGATCCACGTCGTTGACGCCTTTGCGCTGGGCTATGCGCCCCAGCATGGCGATCACGTCGTCCTGGTCCGCCGCCGCAACAACGGCGCGGAGATGGAGCGGACGGTCAAGGAGGTAGTTCGGACACAGGCCGGTACCTTTGAGTTCTGGCCTCGGTCGCTGAACCCCCGCTGGCGCGAGCCAGTACGCCTTATCGACGGCGTCGAAGAGGATCCATCGATCGAAATCGAGGTCGCGGCCCTAGTCATCGGCAGCTACCGGCCACGCCGGCGCTAGTCAGAACATAGCCGCAGGGAACCCGCTGAACGCTGCGGGCCGGCATGACCCGGCGACCTTGACCCACATCGAAACTGGCCGTCGCATGCTCACGTCGGAGCGCCAGGCTCCGGTGATACGCGAGACAGTTTGCAGCGCGTAGCGTCCAGGCCCGCCCGGCGCTTGGCCGTCCCTATCCAACACCAACGTGTCAGCAGAAGCCTCGGCGATAGCTTCAGTGCGGCTACAATCCTCTGCGCACCAACGGCCGGCTTCGAGGTCGATTCTGATACGGCGCACAAGAGGCGTCCCCGCAGGATCACCATCTGAGGTCACGACGCCTTCACACAACAAATCGAACTTGTCGCTCGACTGCGAGGCCGCGATCTGTGTCGTTAGCGCAGCAGCGAAAACTAGGGTTGCGAGCATGTGTGAGCCTCCATCTCCAACCTAACGAGCGCGGGCCTGCCGGGCCACTTGCATAAATGCTCTTGACTGACGACTTGCATTAATGCGAGCGTCTGCCTCGTCCGCACCGACGAGGCGTCACCCCTAGCGCCACCGGCAATCCCGCCGGGTCGGTGCGGACACCCACCCACGGGAGCGTCCGCGCCATGACCAACGTCCTGCCCTTCCCGACGAACCCGGTTCGTCACCTGTCCGTCCGCGCCGCCGATCGGCTGGCCCGTCGGGTCGACGCCATGGCGGCGCGGCCGTCGCGCGCCGGCGTTGACCGGATCGCCGACTGCCTGCTGGCGCTCGAGGCGTCGTGCTTCACCGAGCCCTGCATCGTCACCGCCCGCAACATGGCCCGCGAGATGCGCGTCGCCGTCGTCATGCCCGGGTATGACCGGCTGCTGACCCCGGCCGAGGCCCGCGAGGTCGCCCAGGTCCTGCGCGCCGAGAACGCCTTCGCCGGCGCCTTCGGCACGGCCCTGCGCCTCGACGACGTCGCCGACCAGGCCGAGCGCCGCCGCCCCGACGGCGGGCCGCTGAACCCGCGCCCCAACGGCTCCGGCCGCCGCTTCCTCATCATCGCCCTGCTCGCCGCCGCCGCCGTCGCGGCCCTGCGCGCCTTCGCCTGACCGGACCCCGACCATGACCGAACTGAACATCCTGGCCGTCCAGAACGCCGCACTGCTGACCGCGATCGCGGAAACGCCGGACGCCACCAAGGCCCAGCTGGCGACGATGGCGGGCAAGGACCGCTCCAACCTCAACCGCTCGCTCGCCGCCCTGGTCGGCGGCGGCCTCATCCAGGAGTTCAGCGACACCCACCGCAGCCTGACCCGCGCCGGTGAAGTCCAGTTGCATGCGATCCGCCGCGCCGAAGGCCGCGCCGGCGAGAGCGCCTCGACCGCAGAGGCTCTACCCGAGGGCCTGCTGGCCCTGCGCCACGACCAGATCCTGCCCGACCCCGACAACGCCCGCCAGGACTGGACCAGCGACGAGGCCAAGGACGAACTGGACGCCCTGCGCGCCGACATCGTCAAGAACGGCCTGCTGCAGAACCTGGTCGTGCGCCCCATGGCCGCCGACGACCTGCAAGAGGCGACGATCACAGTCGTCACCCCGATCGGAGAACAGACCCTGCCGCGCTATCGCCTGGTCGCCGGCGAACGCCGCTGGCGCGCCATCGGCGAGGCGATCAGCGATGGCGATTGGGAGCCGGAACAGCCGATCCTGACCCGCCTTCTGGACCGCGACGCCAAGGAGACCCGCTTCGCCGCCATCGCCGAGAATCTGCTGCGCAGGAAGCTGAACCCGATCGAGAAGGCCATGGGGTTCGAGCAGCTGGCGGAGCTGGGCTTCGAGAACAAGGTGATCGCCGAACGCCTCGGCTACACCCCCGAACACGTCCAGCAGCACCGCCGCTTCCTGAAGCTGGACGAGGCCGACCAGCAGCGTATGACCCTGCCGCGCGACGACCCCAAACACCTTTCAGTGCGGGACGCCCGCCAGAAGCTGACGGCCAGGGACAACACCCCCGCGCCCGTCGATCTGACCCCGGCCGAATGGCTGGCGATCGTCGAGACCTTCTTCGCCACCTTCGAGATGACGCGACATGGCAACTTCTGGAATGAGGTTGTGGTGGCGCCCGAAGCCCGTGAGACGCCGGAAGGCCAGCGCCTCCAGGAACTGGGCGTCTTGCAGTTCTCCGACCTGAAAACCTACGGCGCGGACCTTGGGCGCTACACCGTCAAACGCGCCTACAGCGCCCCGCACGGCATCGACTGGTGCACGCCCAACCTCCCGGCCGGACTCCACGAAGGGACCGAGGCCCGCATCGCCATGCTGCGCGAGGCCCAGGCCAAGGTCTTCGGCGACCAAGCGCCCGTTTGGGACGACGAGACGCCAATCCTCGGGACGCCCTGGCTGGCTGAGCCAGGCGAACTGACGGAGGAGGGCGTCGCCCTGGTCGAGGCCGCCCGCGTTGCGGCGGAAAAGCACGAACAGGAAGACCGTGATCGTCTCGCCGCACTCGCCGCCCGCAACGCGGTTTGGGCCGAGGCCCGCCAGCGACATCTGCGCCTGCTGGCCGTCGCCCAGGAGCGCCCGGAAGCCGGCCAGCCGCAGGAGGTCGTCAGCATCGCCAGCGACCTCGACCGCCCCCTGCCGTGGCAGGCCCTGCCGTCGGGCGTCATCGCCGCCGCCAACGGCAAGACGGTCAAGGATCGCAACAACCACTACCAGGCGCCCAGCGAGCAGGAACTGACGATCAATCAGATGATCGTCGTCGCCGCCAACGCTGCCGGCGGTGTCCTGACCCCGACCCCGCCCAAGCCGGATGCGCCCACCAAGGAAGAGTTCGTCGACGCCATCGCGGCGATCGCCGCCGACCGTCGCCCCGACTTGACGGAAGAGCAGGCTGCCGAACTGGCGACACAGATCCTGACCGCCTTCCTCAAGGACACCGGCATCTCCTTTAGCGAGGACGGCTTCGACTGGACCCACGACGTCGCCGTCACCCTGACCGACGAACACCTCGCCGCAGCCGGCGACACGCCGACCGGCGACGATGACACGGCCAATGACGGCGACGGCCAGGACGAGGCCGCCTGATGGCCCGCCCTTGGATCGAAGGCGTCGCCTTGCTGGCCGCCCACAACCTGCCGACCCCCGCACCCCGCAACCTGCATCGCCGGAGATACCGCATGCCCCCCGTCAACGGAGAACCCATCCGCTTCGCCATCCTGACGGCGAACCCTGCGGACAAGCCCAAGGCTTTCGCCGACCTCGACGGGCTCGCCCGCCACATTCAGCGCGACCGCGGCCTTCAGGCCCTCGAACTGGTCGAGGTCGAAGACCTTGAGATCGAGGGCGACACCGCCTCCCGCCGCGCCGTGTCGGTCTTCGCCCTGGACGCCGGCAACGACCGCGACCGCCTCATCGGCCACGCCTACCTCGACGGCAAGGGCCGCGACGTCCTGCAAGCCGCCCTGCGCCGCAACCGCTTGGTCATCGCCGACGACATGAAGGACGCGGCCTGACCCCATTCGCGACGTCGTGCCGGCCGACGTCGCGCCGATCCCTGCCGGCCCCAACGCGCAACCCATAGGAGACGCGCATGTCTGAACTGCAATCCACCCTGATCGGCCAGAAGGTCGTCGTCCGCACCTATTCCGCCGGCGTCCACATCGGCACGCTGGACGCCAAGTCGGGCAAAGAGGTCCGCCTGACGGACGCCCATCGCGCCTGGTACTGGAAGGGAGCCTTCACCCTCAATGAGGTCGCCACGAAGGGCGTCGCAAAGGGCTCCAAAATCGGCGTCGCCGTGCCGACCATTGAACTGACCGAGGCCATCGAGATCATCCCGATCTCGGACGAGGCCTTCGCCACCCTGGAGGCCCACGTTGAGCGGGCCTGACGCCGCCGTCACCGGCGACGGCTCCGGCTACGGCGACGGCTCCGGCGACGGCTCCGGCGACGGCTACGGCGACGGCTACGGCGACGGCTCCGGCGACGGCTACGGCTCCGGCGACGGCGACGGCTCCGGCGACGGCTACGGCTCCGGCGACGGCTACGGCTCCGGCGACGGCTCCGGCGACGGCGACGGCTCCGGCGACGGCTACGGCTACGGCGACGGCTCCGGCGACGGCTCCGGCTCCGGCGACGGCTACGGCTACGGCGACGGCTCCGGCTACGGCGACGGCTCCGGCTACGGCGACGGCTACGGCTCCGGCTCCGGCTCCGGCTCCGGCTACGGCTACGGCGACGGCTCCGGCTCCGGCTCCGGCTCCGGCTACGGCGACGGCTCCGGCGACGGCTCCGGCTGAGAGCAGCATCGCGCGGCGGGGGCTCGTGGCCTTCGGTCTCGCACCCGCCGCGCGATGCCTTTTCCCTTCACTTCAGAGACCCATCATGTCCGATCTGTTCGGCGGCACGACCGCCATTAAGGCCATCTCTCTCTGGCAACCCTGGGCGTCGCTGGTCGCCGCCGGGGTCAAGCGGCACGAGACGCGTCACTGGGCCACCGCTTATCGCGGCCCCATCGCCATCCACGCCGCCAAGACCCTCGACCTAGCAGGCGCGCCAGACCAGCTGTGCGAGGCCGTCAACGGCCCGTTCTGGCCTAAGCAACTTCCGCGCGGCGTCGTCGTCGCGGTCGGAACCCTGGTCGCCTGCGATCCGGCGGAAAAGGCCGCTGACCACCTGACGCAGGCTGACCGCATGGCGGGCAATTTCACGCGCGGTCGGTTCGCCTGGCGCATCGAGAACATCCGCCGCGTGCTGGACCCCATCCCTCTGATCGGCCGCCAGGGCCTGTTCAACTGGACGCCACAGACGGACCTCGCTCCCGTCCTGGGCCCGATCCTCGACCACGGCGTCCAATGCCGCCGCTTCGGCTGGGCGTGACCATGGCCGACCGCACCCATATCGAATGGACCGACGCGACCTGGAACATCGTCACCGGATGCAGCGTCGTCTCGCCGGGCTGCACCAACTGCTATGCGATGAAACTCGCCGGCACGCGCCTGCGCGAACACCCCTCGCGCAAGGGCCTGACGACCGACAGTAAGGCGGGGCCGGTCTGGAATGGTCAGGTGCGGTTCAACGCCGACTGGCTGACCCAGCCCCTTCGCTGGTCCAAGCCGCGCAAGATCTTCGTCGCCGCCCATGGCGACCTGTTCCACGACAGCGTCACCGACGACCAGCTGGACCAGATCTTCGCCGTCATGGCGCTGTGCCCCCAGCACGTCTTCCAGATCCTCACCAAGCGACCGGACAGGATGCTCGCCTATTTCGTGCGCCTCGCGGAATCGCAGCAGGCGCTCGACCATATGTCGTTCATCGTGCCCCAACTGCTCGAAGACGCCGCCGCCCGCATCGACGGCGCCTCGCATGGCGTCAGCCTGGACGACACGCCTTGGCCCCTTCCGAATGTCTGGCTGGGCGTCAGCGCCGAGGATCAGACGCGCGCCGCCGAACGCGTGCCGACCTTGCTGGAAACGCCAGCCGTCGTGCGCTGGGTATCGGCCGAACCGCTTCTCGGCTCGATCAACTTCCGATCGCTTGAAGTCGAGCCGCCGCACCGCCGATACCGCAATGCCTTGACGGGGGAAGGCATGACCCGCACGGACGGCCCATTCTTCCTCGAGACCCTATCCGCGAAACTGGACTGGGTCGTTGTCGGGGGAGAAAGCGGCCAGGGCTCACGCCCCATGCACCCCGACTGGGCGCGGGATATCCGCGACGACTGCGCCGCCGCCGGCACGCCCTTCCTGTTCAAGCAGTGGGGCGACTGGACGCCGGGGGAGAACGCTCAGAACACCATCGGCCGCACGGTCGAGACCGCCGACTGGTTCAATGACCAGTGGCACTTCGAAACCCTGACCCCGGCGTCGGCCGAGGGCATGCACATCGACGACGAGCCGACCTGCTACCGCGCCGGCAAGAAGGCCGCGGGGCGCCGCCTCGATGGCGTTCAGCACGACGGCTATCCGGCGGAGGCCGCGCAATGAGCAACTTCCGCTTCCAGGATTATGTGACGTCCGGCGCTTTCACCCTTTCGCTGGCCCGCAGCCAGGTCATGGCCATGCATCGGATCGCCAGCGGCGCGGACCACTACGCTTGCGCCGCCACGGCCGCCCTTGAGCGCAAGGGACTGATCGTCCCCGTCGCCGCGCCCGAGGACTGCGCCCCCGACCGTCAGGAGTATCGGGCCACGGGGGCGGGTCTGATGGTCGCGGCCCTGCTGACCGAGGCTGGTCTGACCCAGGACCAGCGCGACGCCGCCTCCGCCGAGGTCACGCGCCTTCAGCAGGAGATCGAGGACCGCCGCGCCGAGGCCCACACCGCCCGCACCGCCGCACGCTCCGCTCTTGCCCGTCTCGACAGGGCTGAGACCGACCTCGCCAACGAACGGGCCAAGCAGCGGCGCGGAAAGCTGATCGTGCCGATCCTGCGCCGCGACCCGCTGCCGAACGCCTCGCGCGCTGACCTCGACGCCATGGTGCGCGAATGAGCGAGCGCGAACGCATCGCCGCCCGCATCCGCGCCCTGCGAGCCAAGACGGTCGAGAACGGATGCACCGAGGCCGAGGCCATGGCGGCGGCCGAGAAGCTGGCCCAGCTGCTGGCCGACTACAACATGACCCTGGACGAGGCCGATCTGCGCGCCTCGCCCTTCGGCGACCACGTCCACGACGCCGCCGGCACGGTCGGGCTGAAGCTGTGGAAGCCGGCCGGCGCGATCGCCAAGTTGACCAACACCCGATACTGGACCGGCGGCCGGGCCGCGCCGACACGGATCACTTTCGTCGGGCTCTCGCACGAGGTCGAGATCGCCGCCTATCTGCTGGCGATCTGCGAGCGGGCCATGCGCACGGAATCGGCTGCGATCATGCACGCCGTACGGCGCCTACCGCACATCAAACAGGCCGCCCGCGTCATGCCCTTCCTCGACGGCATGGCCGATCGGCTCGCCACGCGGATCCTCGCGATGATCCCGCCCCAGCCACCCGGCAAGGGCCTGATCGTTCTGCGCAACGCCCTGATCACCGAAGAGCTGGCCAGGCGCGGCGTCGAGATCGAGACCGGCGCTGCTCGCCGCCCAATGAACTGGGGCGCCTATAACGACGGCCTCCGCGCCGGCGACGCCGTCGCGCTCAATCCCGGCGTCGCCGCGACCTCAGCCGCGAGGGCGCTGCGATGACAAACCCGGTTCGCCCCCTGGTCCACACGCTGGTCGGATGGCTGTCGGCCGGCCGGTTTGATCTCGACGACGAAAAGGCCTGCCAGGCGCAGATCCGACAATGGCTGACCGACCGCCTGCCGACCGAGATCCAGCCGGACCTGAAGCCCGAGCATCGCCTGTCATCCCGCGACATCCCCGACTTCTTCATCCTTGGTGTCGTGATCGAGGTGAAGATGAACAAGTCGCGAGAGGCGGACGTCATGCGCCAGCTCGCCCGATATGCCGAACACCCCGAGGTCACCGACCTGATCCTGCTGACGAACCGCGCCGTCCGCGCGCCCGTCGCGATCAACGGCAAACCCCTCTGCGTCATCAGCTTGGGAAGGGCCTGGCTGTGAGAACCTATGGCGCCCTTTCACTGACGGACGACACCTGGCTGCTGGACCAGCTGGAGCCGCATGTGAAGATCCGGCTGAAGGCCATCTTCACCCACATCCCCAAGGGATCGGGCGGCCCCTACGCCTTCCCCGACACGCCGGATCGCTGTGCGGATCTGACGTGGTTCGAGAGCCGCTATCCGCTGGCCATGTCCGAGGCGGATCGCGAACGTCTCGCCGGCGAGACGGACCGCTATCGCGGCATCGTCGCCGAGCTGGAGACCATCCGCACCCAGCCCTATTTCCCACCGCTGTTCACCGGCCTTCGCCCTGGCCAGGAAGTGCGTGAGCATCAGGGCCGCGCCGTCGCCTTGTTGGAGCGCGTCGGCGGCTTGCTGGTCGGGGACGAGGTGGGCGAGGGCAAGACCTACACGACAGGCGCCGCCGCCCTGATCAAGGGCGCCCTGCCGGCGGTGATCGTGTGCTTGCCCCACCTTCGCGAACAGTGGGCGCAGAAGCTGCGCGACTTCACCATGCTTCAGGTCGAGGTGCTGCAGGGGACCAAGCCGCCGACCAACATCTCAGGCGGCCTGCTGACGCCCGACGTCCGCATCCTCGCCTACAGCCAGCTCGCCGGCTGGGCCGACGTGCTGGAGGCGACCGAGATCGGTTTGCTGGCCTTCGACGAGATGCAGGAGCTTCGACGCGGCGAGCAGGCCGAGAAGGGCAAGGCCGCCTTACGTCTGGCGGAAGTCGCCCGGCTGAAGCTGGGGCTGACCGCCACGCCGATCTACAATTACGGAGACGAGATCTGGGAGGTGATGCGCTTCCTGCGACCCGAGGTGCTCGGGGAGAAATCCGACTTCCTGCGCGAATGGTGTTCGGCGCTGGGCAACGGCAAATACCGCGTCAACGATCCGCGCGCGCTCGGAGCCTATCTGCGGGACTGCAACAGCTTCACCCGCAAGACCAAGGATCGCGAAGGCCGGCCGAACATTCTGGTCCGCGAGATCGAACACTCGGCCGACGCCCTGGCCAGCATCGAGGACGCGGCGCGCGCCCTGGCCATCACCGCGACGACCGGCGCCTTCACCGAGCGGGGCGACGCCGTGCGCAAGCTGGATATGCTGGCGCGTCAGGCGACCGGCGTCGCCAAGGCCCGGCAGGTCGCCGCCGCCGTCCGCGTCCTGGTCGAATCGGGCGAACCCATCCTGCTCTTCGGTTGGCACCGCGCCGTCTATGACATCTGGCTGAAAGAGCTGGCGGACCTTAAGCCTCGCCTGTTCACCGGCACTGAGACGCCCAAGGCCAAGGAAGCGACCAAGCGCGCCTTCCTGGAAGGCGAGACGGATCTGATGATCATGAGCCTGCGGTCCGGCGCCGGCATCGACGGCCTTCAGATGCGCGCCTCGACCGTCGTGTTCGGCGAACTGGATTGGTCGCCCGGCATCCACCACCAGTGCATCGGCCGCCTCGATCGGGAGGGACAGCGCTGCTACCCCGCCCCCGTCACCGCCCTCTATCTGGTCGCCCAGGACGGCTCCGACCCGCCCATCATGGAAGTGCTGGGCGTCAAGGCCAGCCAGGCGCACGCCATCATCGATCCCGCCCTTGGCGTCCAGGCCGCCCAGGCCGACGCCAGCAAACTGCAAGGCCTGGTCGACCGCTATCTGGAGGCCGCGTGATTATGGGAGCCGCCGAACGCCTACCTATGATCGGCCCCGTGACCGAGGCTCGCATCCAAGCCGCCTTCGCCGAGGCGGCAGTCATCACCGCCGCCGCCGCCTGCAAGGTGATCGGCTGCGACCCAAAAACGCTGCGCGAGATGACCGACGCCGGCATCATTCGGGCCGTCCGCGTGGGGGCCGGAAAGACGCGCGGTTACACCGAGGGTGACATCCGCGCCTATCTGACCGAGAGTGACGCGCCATGTCCGTCTATAAGCCAGCCAAGAGCCCCTACTTCCAATACGACTTCCAGATCAAAGGTCGTCGATTTCACGGCTCGACGGGCGTTGAAACGCGCCGCGCGGCCGAAGAAGTAGAGCGCCGCATACGCGTCCAGGCCGCCAAGGGCGAACTGGACGACGCGAGCCGCATGACCCTCGACGAAGCGGCGGCCCGTTGGTGGGACGAGCACGGATCGACGCTGAAGGGCGGCGATCGGCTTGAGGGCCGCATTGAGCGGGCGGTCACTGCCATCGGCCCCAAGACGCCGATCGGCGACATCACCACGGACGTCGTCGCGCGCGGGATCCAGCGTCGTCGGGGCATGACCTTCGCCAAGGCCGAGGGCAAGAGCGCCAAGCAATACCTGCCGTCCAACGGCACGGTGAACCGCGACATGATCGACAGCCTACGGCCGATCCTGATCCGCGCCCGCAAGGTGTGGGGCGCGACCCTGCCCGAGATCGACTGGCAGGCGCTGCGGATGAAGGAACCGAAGCCCAAGCCCAAGGAGTTCGCTGCTGGCCAGCTGGACCTGGTGCTGGCCGAGGTCCGTCCGCACTGGCACGACCTGGTCCGCTTCGCCTCTCGATACGGCTGCCGGCTGTCCGAACTATTCTTCAGCCTGGACGACATCGACGTCGCCGACCCGGCGCGGGCGCGGGTCAGGCTGAGAGAACGCAAGGGCGGCGACGACCACGTCATTCCGATCCTGCCGGCCGACGCCGCCATGCTGGCCGCGCGCAAGGGCAGGGCGCAGGCCGCCAAACTGGACACGGTGTGGTTCCGGGAGATGAAGCCGCCCAAGTTCGGGCAGGCCAAGCTCCGCGCCCTGACCTACAACGGCGCCTCGATCGCCCTGCGTCGCGCCATGACGACCTCCGGCCTTCGCGCCAGCAAGGGCATGAAGGGCGCCCATGACCTGCGCCACCACAGCGCCATGACCGCCCTTCGCGCGACCGGCAACATCCGCATGGCCCAGCGCCTTCTCGGCCACGCCGATATCAAATCGACCATGGTCTATGCCCACGCCGTTGAGGACGACGTGCGTGCGGCCCTTGAGGCAATGTCCCGGAATAGTCCCGAACCTGTATCGGCCGGCCCTGAAAAAGCGGCGACGGAACAACCGACTAAGCGGACAGGCACGGACGCTTCATAACCCACAGGTCGGCGGTTCGATCCCGCCTCCAGTCACCACCTTTTTCTGACCGAGCCGCGTCAAAAGCGGACGTAGATGTATTGTTCTTCAGCGAATCGCGCTGGCGATTGTCTGGGCGCTATGCTAAGTTGTGCATGGGTAGGCATGCGCTGGATTTATCCCGAGTTGCTTTCGAGCGGCAGCACTCTCGCAGTGTGAATCAGGGACCGGGGGCCTACCCACACCCTTCCGTGAACGATTTGATTATCGCGCTTTGAGCGTCCGTTGGCCGGGAGGCCGCAAGTGATGGGACAAAAGCAAAGCCTCGGTTGAGAGCATTGCCATCCTTCTGCAAAACGCAAGGTTTCAGTAGTTGCGCGTATGTTGGCTCGTGGTTGCCGTAGACGTTCGGCTCGACAGCAGTCCAAAATGCGCTCGTGATGCAGTCCGCAATTTGTAGGCCAGCCCATTTTGAGTGGTCTTCTACAATCACATCCTCGACATTCAGCACGTCCCACAAGATAGAACGGACTGGACGCATCAGTTCTTTCCCATCCCGCATCAGCCGTAGGTACTCCCCCATACTGTGATAATCGGTGCCGCCTCGCCGAGAGAACACGAGGCGAACTCGGCAAGGTTCTTCTTTAGCGGCATGACGACAGGCGTAAGTTACACGTTCAAGCAGCCATCGCACGAGATAGTTGTAGAGATATCCCTTTTGCTTGAAGACAGGTGCGAACTTGGTTCCGGGTATGGTCGTCTTATTGGAGAGCATGACGGCTGCTCCTAAAGGAAAACCGCCGATCTCCTGGCAGGCGACGACTTTTTGGTCGTGGTTCAGGTCGCGGAAATGAAGATCTCTGCGTGATCGCTGAGGGAAGCGGGCCAGTATTTGTCGCTTTAACGCGGGTAACCGCTGGTCATTCTCCGCTGAGACGATGCAGCAGCCGATAGCGAGCCAATGGGATTGCCCACCCACTTGGCCTCCCTGTTTCAGCTTGCCGAAGCCTTCATCGCCCGCTTCATCAATGTAAACGACGTATTCCTTGCTCATCCTGATTTAGTAAGCGGACGCACAACGCTGAGTCGAGTCGATCCAGGCTACGCAGCGCTGAGCCGCCGGAGACAAAAGCCTCTTAGGAAGGGGGCGCGCCGTGGCTCCAACCCACCACTGCCGCCGCTCCACCACCCAAGTGTCGCATCTGGTCTTCGCAACCGGCCCGGTCCTGCCGCGTTCAGCGGCCGACAACCTTGACCGGAAAAACCTCATGACCATACGTACGAAGGCCCTGCTGGCCGCCGCCGCCGTTCTGTCGCTGGGCGCCGCCGCCTGCACCGAGGCCGAGCAGGAAAACACCGAGGCCCATGCCGAGGCGGCCGCCGATAACACCGCCGAGGCCGCTGCTCGAGCCGGTGAAGTGATCGAATCCGGCGCCATGAAGGCCGCGCGGGCGGTCGAGACCGGCGCGGGCAATGTCGCGGACGAGCTGGAGCAAAACCAAGCCGAAGCCGCCGCCGAGGGCAAGCCCGGCGCCGTCAACCCGAACACCGATCAGCGCGTGCCGGCCGACAACTGACGCCTCAGGCGCCCGGCGTCGCCCCGACCGGGGGCGCGCCCTCCGCCAGCAGGGCGTCGATCAGGGCGTGGGCCTCGGGGCTGTTCCAGTCGGCTTCGCCCGAGAAGGTCGCGCGGATGCGGCCTTCGCGATCCAGGAAGATGGTCTGGGGCATCTTGCCCTTGCCCGGAAACTCGAACGGCAGCTGGAATTTGATGTCGCTGTACAGCGGCAGGGGCTCGTGAACGTCGATGAAGCTCTTGGCGTCGGCCAGGGCGTCGGGCGAGGCGTCGACGTTGATCGGCAGGACGATCAGATCCTCGTTGCGCTGATAGGACCGGGCCAGCTGGGCCAGGGTCGGCATTTCGGTGCGGCACGGGGCGCACCACATGGCCCACAGATTGACCACCACCACCTTGCCCTCGAAGGTCGAGAACCGCACCGCCGTGTCGTTGCGGTCGCGGAACATGTATTCCGGCGCGGTCTTCAGCTCGGACGGCGTCTCCAGCGACGCCAGCGGCCCGACGGCGAACCGGGCCAGATCGCTTTTCGCAACAGGCGTCGTCTGGGGTTGCGCCTTCTGCCGATGATTGGCGTATAGCGACATCGCCAAGCCGCCGGCGCCGGCGAGCGTGCTGAACAGCACGAGCGCGCCGACGACCGCCCAGATCGCCTTTCTCGAGCCACTCATGACAGACGCCGCCTCCGATACCGCCCAAGCCAGTGCTTCTAAGGCCCCGGCCAAGCCCGCAGGTCAAGACATGTGGGGCGGCCGCTTTTCGTCGCGCCCCGCCGAGATCATGCAGGCGATCAACGTCTCCATCGGCGTGGACCAGCGTCTGTGGCGTCAGGATATGGCCGGATCGCGCGCCCATTGCCGGATGCTGGCCAAGCAAGGCGTTATCCAGCCGGCCGACGCCGAAGCCATCCTGGGCGGGCTGGACGCCATCGAGGCCGAGATCCTCGGCGGGACCTTCCCCTTCCGCGACCAGTTCGAGGACATCCACATGAATGTGGAGGCCAGGCTGTCGGAACTGATCGGCGAACCCTCGGGCCGGCTGCACACCGCCCGCAGCCGCAACGACCAGGTGGCCGTCGATTTCCGCCTGTGGGTTCGCGACGCCGCCGACCGCACCATCGCCCAGCTCAAGGCCTTGCAGGCCGCCCTGCTGGGTCGGGCCGAACAGCACGCCGGCGACCTGATGCCCGGCTTCACCCATCTGCAGACCGCCCAGCCGGTGACCCTGGGTCACCATCTGATGGCCTATGTCGAGATGTTCGGCCGCGACGCCGGCCGGTTCGCCGACGCCCGCACGCGGATGAACGAAAGCCCGCTGGGCGCCGCCGCCCTGGCCGGCTCGCCCTTCCCGATCGACCGCCACATGACGGCGGCCGAACTGGGCTTCGACCGGCCGATGGCCAATTCGCTGGACGCGGTGTCGGACCGCGATTTCGCCCTGGAAAGCCTGGCCGCCGCCTCGATCACGGCGGGACACCTGTCGCGCCTGGCCGAGGAGATCGTGGTCTGGATGACGCCGATGTTCGGTTTCGCCAGCCTGCCGGACGACCTGACGACCGGGTCGTCGATCATGCCGCAGAAGCGCAATCCAGACGCCGCCGAACTGGTCCGGGCCAAGACCGGCCGGATCCTGGGCTCGCTGGTCGCCCTGTCCACCGTGATGAAGGGTCTGCCGCTCGCCTATTCCAAGGACATGCAGGAAGACAAACCGCCGGTGTTCGAGGCCTTCGACGCCCTGGACCTGGCCCTGGTCGCCATGACCGCCATGGTCTCGGCCCTGCGGCCCAACACCGAACGGATGGCGGCGGCCGCCGGGGCCGGCTTCTCGACCGCGACCGATCTGGCCGACTGGCTGGTGCGTGAACTGAACCTGCCGTTCCGCAAGGCGCACCATGTGACGGGCGCGGCGGTGAAACAGGCCGAGGCGATGGGCGTGGACCTGTCGCAACTGCCGCTGACGGAAATGCAGAAACTCGAGCCGGGGATCACGGAAGCGGTTTACAAGGTGCTGACCGCCGAGGCTTCGTGCCAAAGCCGTCAGAGCTATGGCGGCACCGCGCCGGAACAGGTCCGTGCGCGCATCGCCGACTGGAGAGCCCGCCTATGAAAGTCTTTGGGAAAAAGACCCTGATCCTCGCGGGCCTGCTCGCCCTGTCGGCCGCCGGCTGCGGCCGCATGGCCGACCTGGAATCGCCGGCGCGCGAGACCGAGCGCGCGCCGCGCAGCAGCCGCGCCCCCGGCCTGCCCGAACCGGCGACCCTGAACCGCCCGTCCAGCAGCGTGCCGATCGACGGCGGTCCCTCCAATCCGATCGGCGCCGGCGCCGCCCAGAACGACCCCCGCTAGGCCGCCTTGCATCATTTCGACCTGAAGGACGGCGCCCTGTACGCCGAAGGCGTCCCGCTCGAGATCATCGCCGACGAGGTGGGGACGCCCGTCTATGTCTATTCCACCGCGACGCTGAAGCGGCACTACGGCCTGTTGCGCGCCGCCGCCGACGCCCATCGCGAGGCCCTAGGCGAGGCCCTGATCGCCTTTGCGGTCAAGGCCAACTCCAACCTGTCGGTGCTGGCGACTCTGGCCAAGTTGGGCTCGGGCGCCGACACGGTGTCCGAGGGCGAGATTCGTCGGGCCCTGGCGGCGGGCATCCCCGCCGACCGGATCATCTTCTCCGGCGTCGGCAAGACGGATGTGGAGATGGTGTTCGCCATCGGCGTCGGCGTGCGCCAGATCAATATCGAATCCGGCGCCGAGCTGGATCGGCTGATCGCGGTCGCCGCCCTGATGCAGGCGTCGCCCGCCGTGGCCGTGCGGGTCAATCCGAATGTGGGGGCGGGCGGCCACGCCAAGATCACCACGGGCGGCAAGGGCGACAAGTTCGGCGTGCCGGTCGAGGAGGCGATGGCCCTCTACGCCCGCGCCTCGGCCTCGCCCCATGTCACGCCCGTCGGCCTGGCCTGTCACATCGGCAGCCAGATCACCGACCTGGCCCCGCTGGAGGCCGCCTTCACCGTGCTGGCCCAGATGACGCGCGACCTGCGGGCCCAGGGCCATGCGGTGACGCGGCTGGACCTGGGCGGCGGCCTGGGCGTGCCCTATTCGGGCGGGGTCGAACCCCCGTCGCCGGCGGATTATGTCGCCATGGCCGCGCGGGTCCTGTCCGGGCTGGACGTCGAGGCGGCGTTCGAGCCGGGGCGTCTGCTGGCCGCCAACGCCGGGGTGCTGCTCAGCCAGGTGATCCAGGTCAACGAACGCTCGGACGGGCGGCGCTTCCTGGTGCTGGACGCGGCGATGAACGACCTGATGCGCCCGGCCCTGTACGACGCCTTCCACGACATCAAGCCGGTCAATCCCCGTCCCGGCGCCGCCCTGTCTCATGACGTGGTGGGGCCGGTCTGCGAGACGGGCGACACCTTTGCGCGCGACCGCAGCCTGCCGCCGCTGGAGGCCGAGGATCTGGTGGTCTTCACCGGGGCCGGCGCCTATGGGGCCGTCATGGCCAGCGAATACAACAGCCGCCCCCTGGTCCCTGAGGTTCTGGTCGACGGCGACCAGTGGGCCGTCATTCGGCCGCGCCCCACCTATGAAGACATGCTGGACCGGGAACCCTTCGCCGACTGGCTGTAAGGTGGAATTAGTCTCGACCGTTATAAAGTAACGGAGTATAGGCCCGCCCATGTCGCCCGTCTCCGAACCGTCCGTGTTGCTGTCCCTGCTCGGGGGCGGCTTCGTCGCGGCCTTCCTGCACGCCGCCCTGCCGACCCATTGGCTGCCCTTCACCCTGGTGGGCCGGGCGCAGGGCTGGCGGGCGTCGCGCGTGCTGCTGGCCGTAACTGCGGCGGGCCTGGCCCATATCGCCTCGACGGCGGTGGTCGGCGGCCTGATCGTGGCGGCGGGCCTGGCGCTGGATCAGTGGGTCGAGGGGCTCCTGCCTCATCTGGCGGCGGTGCTGCTGTTCCTGTTCGGCGCCTTCTACCTGGCGCGCGCCACGGTGTTGCGGCCCGCAACGGCCGGCGGCCCGACGATGGAGGCCGCGCCGCCGGCCGTGTCCGACAAGGCCGCCTTCCTGGGCCTGGTCGCCATGATGGCGGTGTCGCCGGGCGAGGTGCTGCTGCCCATCTATCTGTCTTCGGCCTCCCAGGGCCTGGCGGCCCTGGCTCTGCTGACCCTGGTCTTCGCCGTCGGCACCATCGCCGGCATGGCGGTGTTCACGGGCCTGGCCAGCGCGGGCGCGTCGATCCTGCGGATGGAGCGGTGGGCGCGCTATGAGGGGGCGGTGCTGGGCGTGGCCCTGATCGCCCTGGGGCTGGGGATCGTTCTCCAACCGCATTGATGGGTATTACATGATAACATTCAATGCGTTATCAAGTACCAGCTTGGCCGTTGTCGCAAAAGGCGTATAGGCGGAGCCATGAACGTCTCGCTCGAACACGACCATTCCGATCATGGGCACGATCATGATGATCACGGCCATGACTCTTCGCATGGCCATCACCACCATCATCATGGGCATGGGCACGCCCATGGACCGGTGGACACCG
Organism: Brevundimonas sp. GW821-FHT10A07; assembly: GCF_059415785.1. NCBI lineage: Bacteria > Pseudomonadati > Pseudomonadota > Alphaproteobacteria > Caulobacterales > Caulobacteraceae > Brevundimonas > Brevundimonas sp. GW821-FHT10A07. The sequence goes on along the minus strand of NZ_JBWKNX010000005.1, from coordinate 102,545 downwards.
GCGACTGGCGCTACGCCGTCGGCCTGGTGGTCAATCTGGCCTTCGTGTTCTGCGAGTTCGGCGCGGGGCTGATCGCGGATTCGACCGCCTTGCTGGCCGACGCCGGGCATAATCTGTCGGATGTCCTGGGCCTGGCCATGGCGGGCGGCGCGGCCTGGCTGGCGCGGCGCGGGGCGCACGGGGCGGCGGGCGGCCGGCGGACCTATGGTTTCGGCAAGGCCACGGTGCTGGCGGCCCTGGGCAACGCCCTGCTGCTGATCTTCGCCTGTGGGGCCATCGCCTTCGAGGCCGTGCGGCGTTTTGCAGAACCCGCGCCGGTCGGCTCGGGCGTGATCATGACGGTGGCGGCCATCGGCTTCTTCATCAATCTGGGCACCGCCCTGCTGTTCATGAAGTCCCAGCACGACCTGAACGCGCGGGGCGCCTATCTGCACATGATGGCCGACGCCGGCGTGTCGCTGGGGGTGGTGGCGGCCGGCGGGCTGATCATGCTGACCGGCTGGTCCCTGGTCGATCCGATCGTCAGCCTGGTCATCGTCGCCGTGATCCTGTGGTCGACCTGGGGCTTGCTGAAGGACTCGGTCAATCTGGCCATGGACGGGGCGCCCGCCGACGTGGACGTGGCCAAGCTGGAAAAGGCGCTGATGGGGCTGCCGGGCGTGCGCGCGGTCCACGACCTGCACGTCTGGGGCCTGTCCACGACCGAGACCGCCCTGACGGCCCATCTGGTCCACGACCGCGAGGACGGCGTCGCCCTGCTGATGGAGGCTCAGGCGCTGGCGAAACGCCATTCGATCCGCCACACGACGCTTCAGCTGGAAAGCGAGGCCCTGCCGGACTGTCCGGGGTGTTGAACCCCAGCCGCCGTCACCCTCGGGCTTGACCCGAGGGCCGGGCGCTCCGCCAGCTGTTCGCTGGCCGTCGAGGCGCAGCCCGATCCCTATCCGGTCCTCGGGCCAAGCCCGAGGATGATGATAATGAGAGGGGGCCTACGCTTGGGCGAACGCCAGCGGCGCGCCCCAGAATTGCGACACCATTTCCGACTGCGGACCGGCCTGGCCCGTCGTCAGGAAGTCGCGGCGGCCGCTGTCGCCCAGTTCGAATTCGGGATGTCGCGCGAAATACCGCTCCAGCGCATCGGCCACGGCGGTCGGCTGGTTGATCAGCACCGTCCCCGCCGGCAGGGCCGAGGCGAACAGTTCGGCGATGATCTCGTAATGGGTGCAGCCCAGGATGGCCTTGTCCGGGTGGCGGCCGATGCGGCGACGCAGGGCGTCGACATGGTCGTCCACCACCACCTTCAGCTCCTCGCGCGGGGCGCCCAGCTCGATCAGGCCCGCCAGGCCGGGGCAGGGTTCGGAGAAGACGGCGATGTCCTCGCGCCGCTTGTCGATCTCGATCTCGAAGACGCGGCTGATAGCGGTGGCGGCGGTGCAGAAGACGCCGGTGACAGCGATCGCCTCGACTTTATCCCCTTCTGCGGCGCGCTCCGCCTCGAAGCTCCAGGGCTTGCCGGTGGCGGCCTCGATGGTCGGCACGATGATGCCCAGCACATTGACCGGACGGCCCAGACGTTCGCGCAGGCTGGGGATCCAGGTCTGCTGCAGACGGCGCAGGGCGATGGCGCTGGCGGTGTTGCAGGCCAGGACCACGACCGAGGCGCCGGCCTCGAACAGCCGCTCGCAGCCCGCCCTGGTCAGTTCGACGATGTCTTCGCCGCCGCGGCCGCCATAGGGCGCGTGGGCCTGGTCGGCCAGATAGACGAAGTCCCGCTGGGGAAAGCGTCGGGTCAGTTCACGGTGGACGGTCAGGCCGCCCACGCCGGAGTCGAATACGCCAATAGCCATGACCGCGCTTTAGAACAGTGCGACGATCGATCCAACAAGATTACGGGCCTTTAACGGGCGGGGCAGGTGACGATCCGGTCCGGTGCGCCTAAGTGTGACCCCGACATGATTTTTCCACGGAGCATTCCATGCACAGACGCCAGCTTCTCATCGCGGGCGGCAGCCTGATGGCCCTCTCGGCCTGCGCCTCCACCGGATCCGGCGCTACGCCCGCCGCCGGCGCGCCGACCGCCATGGACCTGGCTGAAGAAGGCCGCATCGCCCGCGCCGTCCTGCCGGCCGCGACGCCCAAGGCCGAACTGCTGCAGCCGTGGACCGGTTCGTATGACGGCCTGCCGCCGTTCGACAAGGTGACCCCGGCCAAGCTGCGCGAGGCCATGCTGGAAGGCATCGAGCTGCAACGCGCCGACATCGCCGCCATCGCCAACAACCCGGAGGCCCCGACCTTCGCCAACACCATGGCGGCGCTGGAGCTGGCCGGCGAGCCGCTGGACCGGGCGTCCAACCTCTATGGCGTCATGACCTCCAACATCGGCGGCGAGGCCTATGACGCGGTCGACACCGAACTGTCGCCCATCCTGTCGGCGGCCTCGGACGAGATCACCTTCAACGCGGCCCTGTTCCAGCGCGTCAAGACCGTCGCCGACAACGCCGACGCCATGGGCCTGAGCGCCCAGCAGAAGCGTCTGGCCGAGCGTCGCCGCGACGCCTTCATCCGTTCGGGCGCGAATCTGGACGCGGCCGGCAAGGCCGAACTGGGCCGGATCAACACCGCGCTGTCCAACGCCTTCACCCGCTTCGGCCAGAAGGTCGTCGCCGACGAAAACGCCTGGACCCTGATCTCGAACGAAGCCGGTCTCGCCGGCCTGCCCGCCTCGAACAAGGCCGCCGCCGCCTCGGCCGCGCGCAGCCGCAATCTGACCGGCTGGGCCATTCTGAACACCCGTTCGGCCGTGGACCCCTTCCTGACCTTCGCCGACGACCGCGCCCTGCGCGAGCAGGTCTGGAAGAAATTCGTCAATCGCGGCGACAACGGCGACGCCAATGACACCAATGCGACCATCGCCGAGATCGTGAAGCTGCGCGACCAGCGGGCCAAGCTGCTGGGCTATCGCAACCATGCCGAACTGCGGATGCAGGACACCATGGCCAAGACCCCGGCCAATGCGCAGAACCTGATGGACCGCGTCTGGGCTCCGGCCAAGGCGCGCGTCGCCGAAGAGGTCGCCGACATGAAGGCGATCGCCGGCTTCGACATCGAGCCCTGGGACTACCTCTATTTCGCCGAGAAGGTCCGCAAGGCCAAGTACGACCTGGATCAGAACCAGCTGAAGCCCTATTTCGAACTGAACGCGGTTCGCGCCGGCTCCTTCGCCATGGCCGAACGTCTGTACGGCTTCAAGTTCACCAAACTGCCCAAGGGTTCGGTCCCGACCTTCGAGCCGGACGTCGAGGTCTATGAACTGCACGACAAGGCCACCGGCAAGCTGATCGGCCTCTACTACACCGACGACTACGCCCGTCCGGGCAAGCGTTCGGGCGCCTGGATGACCACCTACCGGTCCTTCTCGACCCTGGACGGATCGAAGGTGATCCTGGGCTCGAACAACAACAACTTCACCAAGCCCGAGCCGGGCGAGCCGGTGCTGATCTCGCTGGACGACGCCGAGACCCTGTTCCACGAGTTCGGCCACACCCTGCATTACTTCTCGTCGAACGTGACCTATCCGTCGTTCGGCAATACGCCGCGCGACTTCGTCGAATATCCGTCGCAGGTCCACGAGCACTGGGTGCTGAGCCGGCCGATCCTGGACGGCTATCTGAAACACTATCAGACGGGCGAGGCCATGCCCCAGGCCCTGGTCGACAAGATCCAGGCCTCGTCGACCTTCAACCAGGGCTATGCGACGGTCAGTTATCTGTCCTCGGCCATCGTCGACATGGACCTGCACACCCAGGCCACGCCGCCGACCGACATCGACGCCTTCGAGAAGGCCAGCCTGGCGCGGATCGGCATGCCCAAGGAGATCGTGATGCGGCACCGCCTGCCGCAGTTCAATCACCTGTTCACGTCCGACGCCTATTCGGCCGGCTACTACAGCTACCTGTGGTCCGAGACGATGGACGCCGACACCTGGGCCTATTTCGAGGAGTCGGGCGACGTCTTCAATCCGGACATCGCCGGCCGCTTCAAGTCGATCATGCTGGCGCCCGGCAACACCACCGACCGGGCCGAGGCCTACCGCGCCTTCCGGGGTCGCGACCCGGACGTGGCGGCCCTGCTGAAGGTCCGCGGCTTCCCGGTGTCCTGATCCTGGCCTGTCGGCCTTCGGCCGAGTTGGACTGAATGAGCGAACGGCCGGCGGAGCGATCCGCCGGCCGTTTCGTTTGGGCGCGACCTGGCCTAGATCAGGATCAGAATCCGCCGAGAGAAGAGCCCGCATGTCCGTCGTCGCCTCCTACGTCTATCGTGACGGCAAGCGCGTGCGGGCGGCGCCGCTGACGGAAAAAGGCCTGACGATGAAACCCGGCGAATTCGTCTGGATCGGCCTGCACGAGCCGACCGACGCCGAGTTCGACGTTCTGGTGAAACGGTTCCACCTGCACCCCCTGGCGGTCGAGGACGCCCTGTCGGCCCACCAGATGCCCAAGGTCGAAGTCTATGGCCACGAACTGTTCGTCGTCGCCCGCACCGCCGAAAAGGTGGACGACGTCATCCGCTATGGCGAGACCCACGTCTTCGTCGGCACGGACCACGTCATCAGCATTCGCCACGGCTCGGCCCGGTCGCACACGGCCCTGCGCGCCCAGCTGGAGGCCTCCCCCGAACAGCTTCGCGCCGGTCCCGACTTCGTCCTGCACGGGGTGCTGGACTTCATCGCCGACGCCTATGTGCCGATCGTCGACGGAGCCGAGGACAGCGTGCTGGAGCTGGAGCAGCGCGCGCTGGAGGCCTTCCTGTCGCGGCGCGAGATCCGCCGCCTGTTCACCCTGCGCCGCGAACTGCTGAAGTTCCGGCGCATCCTGGGGCCGATGGAGGAGGTGGCGGGTCGGCTGCAGTCGCTGGACCTGCCCTGTATCGACCCGGACATCCGACCCTATTTCCGCGACATCGCCGACCATGTGCGTCGGGTGAACAGCCGGTTGAACGGGCTGACGGACATCCTGGCCTCGGTGTTCGAGGTCGCCAATCTGCTGGAACAGCAGCGACAGGGGGTGATCACCCGCAAGCTGGCCTCATGGGCGGCGCTGCTGGCCGTGCCGACGGCCATCGCCGGCATCTACGGCATGAACTTCGAGTTCATGCCGGAACTGCACTGGCGTTACGGCTATGCGGTCGTGATGGGTCTGATCGTCGCGGTCTGCGTCGGCCTGTACATCACCTTCAAACGCACGAAGTGGCTGTAGGCCGGCCGATGCGGCGAAGGGCGACGGGCACCCTTCGCCGGTCTTGGATCAGCTGTTGGCGAACAGGCCGACCACCTGGGCGACCTGACGGGCGTCGCGCGGGGCGCGGGCGTAGTCGACCTGGCGCGAACGCGGCAGTTGGCGCATCGCCTCGGCGCGAACGGCTGAGCGGCAGGCGTGGCTGCGAACGATCCGGCTGCCCGTAACGGTGAAGTTGCGGCACAGGCCTGCGGCGGCCTGGTCGATGCGGCCGTCGAAGGCGGCGGCGCCGGCGGCCGAGGACAGGTCCAGATCGCGGAAGGCGATCCGCGCGTCATTGCTTTGGGCCAGGGCGGGGGACACGGACAGGACGGCGACGGCGAAGAGAACGGGGGAGAGAACCTTCATCGCTTTGCTCCTAAAGGGAAAGATAATCGCTCGAAACGGCGACGAAGGCGCAATACGCGTGTTGTGTAACAGCTCAATGAGGGTTCAGCCGCCGATCCAAGACAGGCGGATTAAATCGTCGTCATGGTTGCGGCTGTAATCAGCCGCTGTTGCGCAGCCCAGCCGCCACGCCGTTGATCGCCAGCAGAATCCCCTCGCGAACACGGGGGTTTTCATCCCCGGCGCGGCGGCGGCGGATCAGTTCGATCTGCACATGGTTCAGCGGCTCGACATAGGGCATGCGCAGCCGGATCAGCCGATCCAGTTCCGGCTGGCCGCCCAACAGCTTGTCATGACCGGTGATGGCCAGGACGGCGTCGTGGGTTCTCTGCCACTCGTCGCGGATCTCGCCATAGATGCGCGCCGCCAGCGCCGGATCGGGCACCAGGGTGGCGTAACGGCGGGCCACGGTCATGTCCGACTTGGCCATGACCATTTCCATGTTCTGGACCAGGGTGCGGAAGAAGGGCCAGACCTCGGCCATGGCCTTCAGTTCGGCCATGTCCTGGCCCTGGACGGCCGAACCGAAACCGAACCAGCCGGGCAGCATGACCCGGCTCTGCGACCAGCTGAACACCCAGGGAATGGCGCGCAGATCCTCGATCCGGGTCGAGGCGGTGCGCGATGACGGGCGCGAGCCGATCTTCAGGTCGGCGATCTCGGCGATGGGGGTGGCGGCGCGGTAATAGTCGACGAAGCCGTCGGTCTCATAGACCAGCTTGCGATAGGCGGCCATCGACCGGGCGGACAGGTCCGACAGGGTGGCGCCGTGGTCGGCGGTGAACACGTGATCCTTGCCCTGGTCCAGCGAGGCCAGGACGGCGCCGCAGGTCAGGGCGTCGAGGTTGCGCAGGGCGATCTCGGGCTCGCCGTACTTGTTGGCGATGACCTCGCCCTGTTCGGTGGTGCGGATGCGGCCCTGGACCGTGCCTTCCGGCTGGGCCAGCACCCCGGCGAAGGACGAACCCCCGCCGCGCCCGACCGTGCCGCCGCGCCCGTGGAACAGCTGCAGCTTCAGGCCGGCGGCCTTGGTCACCTCGACCAGGGCGCGCGAGGCCTCGTGCAGCTCCCAGCCGGATGTCAGATACGAGCCGTCCTTGTTGGAGTCCGAATAGCCGATCATCACTTCCTGAACGCCGCGCGCCTTGGCGACGGCCAGGGCGGACGGCTCCTTCAGCAGGCGCTCCAGCGTCGGACGCGAGGCGCGCAGGTCCTCGATGGTCTCGAACAGGGGGGCGGCCTGGATCGGGCAGGCGGCGGGATCCTCGGGGCGATAGAGGCCGACCTCCTTGAGCAGCAGATAGACCTCCAGCAGGTCCGAGGCCGCGTCGGTCTTGGAGACGATATGGGTGCGGATCGCCTGGGGGCCGAAGGCGGCCAGGGCCTCGGCGGCGGCCTGAAGAATGCCGCGCTCCTTCAGGGTTTCGGCCGCATACTCGGCATAGGGGCTGAACAACAGGCGCGGCGAGGCCAGTTCTGCGGCCAGCACCGCAAGCCGCCCCTCTTCGTCCAGGCCGGAATAGTCGGCGCAGACCCCGGCCGTCTTCAGCAGGTCGGCGACGACCCGTTCGTGGACGTCCGAGTTCTGGCGCAGGTCCAGGGTCGCCATGTGAAAGCCGAAGATCTCGACGGCGGTGACCAGGTCGCTGAGCCGGTCGTCGGCGAAGACCTCGCCATTATACGCCACCAGGCTGTCGCGCATGATCTTCAGATCGGCCTCGAAGGCGTCGGGGCCGGGGTAGGGCTCGGCGGCGACAACGGCGCGGCGGGGCGGCGGGGTTCCGCCCCGCGCCTCATAGGTGGCGGCCAGGCGGCCGTAGACGCCGGTCAGGGCGCGTCGATAGGGTTCGTCGGCGCGATGGGGGGACGGGTCGTGGGCGGCGTCCGCCAGGACGGCCAGTTCCGGCGAGACCTGGGCCAGTTCGGCCGCCAGACTGAGTTCGGCGCCCAGGGCGTGAACCTCTTCCAGGTAATAGCCCAGGACGGCGCGCGACTGGGTGCGGAAGGCGGCGGCCAGCACGGCGCCGTCGACGTTCGGATTGCCGTCCCGATCGCCGCCGACCCAGGTGCCGACCCGCATGAAGGGCTGAAGGTCCGGGGCGTCCAGCAGACGCCGCCAGGCCGACAATTGCTTCGGCGCGACGCGCAGGAAGATGCGGTCCAGGAAGGAGACGACGGTGTCGATCTCGTCCTGCACCACCAGTCCCTGGGTGCGGACCAGACGCGTGGCCCACAGGATGACGATCTGGCGGCGCAGGGGTTGGTTGATCTGGGCGGCTGAACAGGCGTCGCCGGCCTTGTCGCAGGCGTCCAGCATGTCGCTGACGGCGGCGATCCGGTCGATGACGCTCTTGCGCCGCACCTCGGACGGGTGGGCGGTCAGGACCGGCGAGACCAGGGCCTCGTCCAGCAGGGCGCGCACCGCCGCCTTGTCCACCTTCTGTTCGGCCAGCCGTTGCAGGGCGCCTTCGGGCGTATCGGGACGGGCGCCGGCCACGACCTGGTCCTGGGCGCGACGACGGGTGGCGCGATCCTCGGCGATATTGGCCAGCAGGGAGAACAGGGCGAAGCCGTGGGCCAGGCCGGCGGCCTGATCCACCGTCATGGCGGTCAACAGCTTCTCCAGCCGCTTGGCCGGATGCGAGGCCGGGTCGCGGTGATAGGCGACCGAGGCCTGGCGCACCGCCTCGACATGATCGAACAGATCCTGGCCGCCTTCCTGACGAATGACCTCGCCCAGAATGCCGCCCAGCAGTCGGACTTCTTCACGCAGGGCGTCGTCGGCGGCGGGGGTCATCATCGGCATGTCCTAGTCGGCAGCGGGGAGACCGGCATGTGAAAGAGCCGAAACGCCCCCGTCAACGCACGTTCCATGACAGGTCGCGATAGGAAAGGTCATGGTGAACCCGCCGTTAGGGTTTCTTAACCGGCGCGGTGCAAGACTGGGCGTGAAGGATTCCGCCCCGTGTCCATGTTCGCCAAACGCCAGTCCGCCCTCGCCGCCGCCGCCGGTTCTCCGCCCGCGGCGCGTGGAAAGCCGAGCCTGAAACCTGTCGTCGCCGCGCTGAAGAAGCCGCCGGTGATCGCGGGGCTTTCCGGCCTCTTCCTGCTGTCCGCGACGGCCCTGTTTCTGACCGTCCTCGGCGACCCGCGCGCCGGCACGCCTTCAGCCCGGATCGCCCTGCATCGTGAAGAGGCCGCGCCCGCCCCGGCCCCGACCGGGTTCGAGGCCTTCTCCATGGGGGCCATGGGCCTGTATCAGGACCTGACCGGAACCGGGGACCCCAGCGGCGCCGCAGGCGGCGAGGCGGTGATCACCCTGCCGGACGGGGCCACCGTCGCGGGCGGGGCCAGCTATAGCGCCCCCGTCCAGGCGGCGTCTCCGCTGGCCAAGGCCCCGATCGCCGGCCTGTCGCAACCCGGTCCCAGCGGCCCCCTGCCGATGATCGCGCCCGACGGCCGCGTTCCGGCCCAGGCCTATGCCCGGCCCTTCCGCTCGAACGGGAAGCCGCGCGTGGCCCTGATCGTCGGCGGCCTGGGGCTGAACGCCGTCACCACCCGCGCGGCCATCGAACGCCTGCCGCCCGAGGTGACGCTCAGCTTCGTGCCCTATGCCGACAATCTCCAGTCCTGGATCGACCAGGCCCGCGCCCAGGGCCACGAAGTCATGCTGGAAATGCCGATGGAGCCCACCGGCTATCCCGACAACGACCCCGGCCCCTATACGCTGCTGGCCAGCGGAACCCCGGACGACGTCCAGGCCAAGATGGACTGGCTGCTGGGCCGCGCTGTCGGCTATTTCGGCGTGACCAACTATCTGGGCGACCGGTTCGCCACCTCGGACACGGGAATGAGCGCCTTCCTGTCGACCCTGCGCCAGCGCGGGATCGCCTTCCTGGACGACGGTTCGTTCCAGCGCCGTCCCGGCGCCTGGGCCCGCGCCAGCGCCGACAAGGTCATCGACCAGACCCAGTCCCCCGCCGCCATCATCGCCGCCCTGAACAGTCTGGAAGCCCAGGCCAAGCTGCGCGGCTCGGCCCTGGGGACCGGCTTCTCCTATCCGGTGACGGTCGAGGCCGCCGCCCGCTGGACCGCCGGTCTGGAACAGCGCGGTCTGCAACTGGCGCCGGCGTCGGCCATGACCCTGCGGCCGGGGCGCTGAGAAGTGGCGAGTGGCGCGTGGCGAGTGGCGAGTGAGGACTCTCGCCGGCTAAGCGCGTCGATGTGGCCGCGCGGCCTCGCCACTCGCCACGCGCCACTCGCCACTCGATGACCGACCTCAGTCTGTACCGCCCCAATGTCGGGGTCGTGCTGTTCAACGCCAACGGCCTAGTCTGGTACGGCCGCCGCCACGCCACGCCCGGCCCGCATAACTGGCAGTTCCCGCAAGGGGGCGTGGACGAGGGCGAGGATCTGCTGGCCGCCGCCCTGCGCGAACTGCGCGAGGAGACGGGGGTGACCTCGGTCGAGTTCCTGGCGCGGACCGACGACTGGATCCTGTACGATTTCCCGCCCGAGGCGATGAACAATCCCAAGGCCTGGCGCGGCTTCGTCGGCCAGCGCCAGCAGTGGTTCGCCTTCCGCTTCACCGGACAGGACAGCGAGATCGACCTGGCCGCCGACGACGAGATCGAGTTCGACGCCTGGCGCTGGGGTTCCCTGTCCGAGGCCTGCGACCTGATCGTGCCGTTCAAACGCCCGGCCTACGAACAGGTGGTCGCCGCCTTCGCGCACTTAGCGGCATAGAGGGCTCGCATATTCAAAGTATCTGTGTCTGCCTGTCTACAGGGCGAGCCGACGTGAGGACACGGATATGAAACTCAGCGATCTGATCGAGGAAACTCTCAGTGAAATCGCCCAGGGCGTGAAGAACGCAAAAGAGAAGTCCAGAAGCGTCCTTGCCATAACTCCAGGCACTCTCGATGGAAAAATGGTCGCTGAAATCACCTACATTGAGTTTGATGTCTCTTTGGTTGTTTCGGACGCACACGAGGCGTCTTCTTCCAAAGACGGTGGCGTGGGCGGCAGCCTTAAGGTGGTTTCCGTAGGTGGGTTGGAAGCACGCAAGGGCGGGGCCGAGGCCACCAAAAACGTTGGATCGTCCCAGTTGACCCATCGCGTGTCGTTCAAGGTTCCAGTTTGCATGGCTGCTGAGTTCGACTTGCGCTGACTACTGGTCGTCGGACACAAAAAAGGGCGGCGCGAGCGCCGCCCTTTCCAGTTTCGGGAGACCGATCAGGCCGCCTTGGCCTTGTCCGTCTTGCCTTCGATAAGGGGCTGGGCGCCGCCGATCTCGATGCGGCGGGGCTTGAGCGCTTCCGGCAGTTCGCGCTTCAGCGAAATCGACAGCAGGCCGTTGACCAGATTGGCCTCGCTCACGACCACATAGTCGGCCAGCTGGAAGCGGCGCTCGAAATCGCGCTCGGCCAGGCCGCGGTGCAGATAGGTCTTCTGCGCCTCGGCGTCGTCATTGGCGGTCTTGCGGCCGGTCACGGTCAGCAGGTTTTCCTTCACCTCGATATTCAGCTCGTCGGGAGAGAATCCGGCGACGGCGATCTCGATGCGATAGGCGTTCTCGCCCGTGGTCTCGATATTATAGGGCGGATAGCCGCCGTCCTGGCTGGTCCGCGCGGCGGTCTCCAGCAGATTGGCCAGACGGTCGAAACCGACGGCCGAACGGTACAGCGGGGTGAAATCATAGGTACGCATCAGCATCCTCCTGAGGATCAGCAAGGTTGAGCCGCCCGGCGGTTTGCCCGGACGGTTGGGGTTCAGCCCGGCGACCCGAAATCGGCGCCGTCGGTCTGGAGAGCCCGGAACCGGCGCTCTCGGACACTGAAATGGGATGCGGCGAACCAGCGTCAAGGGGGTGGAATACGCGGCAAATCGTCGGCGTCTCGGGATCGTCATTTGCGCCGGCCGCGATGCTCCGTAAGGAGAGGCGAACCGGATCAAGGAACACGCCCATGCGTCTCGCCGCCCTCGGCCTCTCCGCCCTGCTGTCGACCGTCGCCCCGACGATGGCCGCCGCCCAATCTCCGGCCCCGCCGCCCGCCCAGACCGAAGGCGCCTGGACGCCGCCGCGCTCGGCCCTGTCCAGCGCCATGCCGACCTTCGAGGAGGATACGGCGCTGAAGGCCGCCGTCGCCGCCCAGACCCGTCCCGCCGCCGACCGGGCTCGCGACGCCGCCCGTCACCCCTATGAGGCCCTGACTTTCTGGGGGCTGACGCCGGGCATGACCGTGGTCGAGATCGAGCCGGGCGGCGCCAGCTGGTGGCGGCATATCCTGGAGCCCTATGCGGCGGCGACCGGCGGTCGCTATGTCGGGGTCGGTCGCCCGCTCGAGGGCATGGGGGTCGAGGCCGGCTCGGCCGACTTCATCCTGGTGGCCCGCGCCTTCCACAACTGGTCGCGCGACGGCCGCACCCAGCCCTATCTGAAGGCCTTCTACGCCGCCCTGAAGCCCGGCGGGATCCTGGCCGTGGAACAGTACCGCAGCGCCGAGGGGCTGAACGTCGCCGACGTCGCCTCGACCGGCTATGTGCCCGAAAGCTATGTGATCCACGAGGCCCAGGACGCCGGCTTCGTCCTGGAGGCCCGCAGCGAGCTGAACGCCAATCCCAGGGACGACCACGACCACCCGTTCGGCGTCTGGACCCTGCCGCCGGTGCGCCAGTCCCAGGCCCGCGACGGCTCGGCCGCCCTGACCCCCGATCAGCGCGCGACCTTCGATGCGGTCGGCGAAAGCGACCGCATGACCCTGCGTTTCCGCAAACCGGAATAGTCGGGTTTTGACCCGCGCCACGAACCTGCTTATGCCCGTTCGACCAAGGTTTGCCGGACACGGGGCCCGGCGTTCCGAGGGGGTGTTTTGATGGCTGCTCTTTCTGCGATTTCCAGCGACCCGTCGCGCCGGTTCCTGTTGTCCGGCGCCGCGGCTCTGGCCCTGATCGCCGTGGCCGGCTGCGGCCCCAAGAAGGAGGAGGCCCCCGAGGCGCCGCCCGCCCCCGCCGGTCCGCCCGAAGGATCGCTGGAATGGGCCGTCGCCGGGCCGTGGCGCGCCCAGGACCGGCCCCGCGACGCCTTCCGCCATCCGATGGAGACCCTGCGCTTCTTCGGGCTGCAACCGCGCATGACGGTGGTCGAATTCTGGCCCGGCAGCGGCTGGTATACCGAAATCCTGGCCCCTTATCTGACGCGGGGCCAGGGGACCTATATCGCCGCCCTGTTCCCGGAAGGTCCGACCGCCGATCCGGCCCAGGCCGCCCTGAACGCCGCCTTCCAGACCCGGTTCAGCGCCGACAAGAAACTGTATGGCGAGCCCCAGTTCACCACCTTCGGCGCCGCCTCCGGCCCGGTGGCTCCGGTGGGCACGGCCGACCTGTGCCTGTTCATGCGCACCCTGCACGGCTGGATGGCGGCCGGGATCGCCGAAAAGGCCTTCTCCGACGCCTTCGCCGCCCTGAAGCCCGGCGGCGTCCTGGGCGTCGAACAGCACCGTCTGGCCCCGGAAGAGGACCAGGATCCGGTGGCGGCCAACGGCTATGTCCAGGAGGCCTTCGTCCGACAGCTGGCTGCAGAGGCGGGCTTCGTCTTCGTCGCCGCATCCGAGGTCAACGCCAACGAGAAGGACACCAAGGATCATCCGTTCGGCGTCGACACCCTGCCGCCGACCCGCCTGACCGCCCCCCGCGGCGACCCCGCCGACCCCGCCTTCGACCGATCCAAATACGAGGAGATCGGCGAGAGCGACCGCATGACCTTGAAATTCAGGAAACCCGAGTGAACCGCGCCCAAGCCTTCGCCGCCAACGCCCCCCTGATGGGGGTTCCAGGCGCGTCCTCGCCGCCGGGCGGCAAGGGCGACTGGTACCGTGGGGCCGGCGGCATGCGGCTGCGCGCCGCCCTGTGGACGCCGTCGCACCTGACCGCCGAAAAGCCGCGCGGCACGGTGGTGCTCAGCCCCGGCCGCACCGAACCGATCGAGAAATATTTCGAGGTCATCGGCAATTTCCTGGCGCGCGGCTGGTGCGTCCTGGCTCACGACTGGCGCGGCCAGGGTCTGTCGGCGCGGCTCCTGCCCGACCGCCTGAAGGGCCACGCCCGCGCGGTCGAGGAGTTTCTGGACGACTACGGCCGGCTGCTGGACGCCTTCGAGGACCAGTGCCCCAAGCCCTGGATCATGGTCGGCCATTCGATGGGCGCCTGCCTGAACCTGTTGTCGCTGGAAGCCGGCGAGAGCCGCTTCTCGGGCGCGGTCCTGTCCAGCCCGATGCTGCGCATCAAGACCGGCAAACGGTCGATGTGGTCGGTCAAGCTGGCGGTCCGCTGGAACATCCGCCACGGCCACGCCGGCGACTATATCCTGGGCGACCCGGATGATCCGTTCGATCACACCTTCGCCGAGGACGCCCTGACTTCGGACGAGGCCCGCTACGAGATGTGGCGCCAGCAGCTGTACGCCTGCCCCCACCTGGCCATCGGCGGCCCCACCTACGGTTGGCTGGCCTTCGCCCTGGACGCCGGCGAGCGGGCGCTGAAGCCCAAGGCCCTGAAAGCGGTCAAGATACCGGTCGCCATCGTCCAGGCCGACAATGACGACGTGGTGTGGAAACAGACCAACCGCTGGGCCGCCAAACGCCTGGGCCGCGGCCGCTATGTCGAGGTCCCCGGAGCCCTGCACGAGGTGATCATGGAGGCCGACGACAAGCGCGCCGTCTTCCTGGACGAGTTCGACGCCATGGCCGACTACGTCTCGCCGATCCAGGATTTGTCCCCCGTTGATCCGTCGGCCAGGATCGAGGACGTGACGGAAGAGACGCCGTCGGTGGCCTAGAACTCGGTGCTCTGCGGTCGGGATTGAATTTGGCGTCTAGAAGGCCCGCGTGAAGCCGATCTCCATGGCTTTGCGGCTGTAGTCGTAAATCCCGACCGTGGAGTCGTTCTCTTCGAACGTCGCTCGAACAACCGGCGTCAGCTTGGCGACGGTCAGCGTTCGGAACGTCACGCCGGCCTTTGCTGTAACCAACCACTCTTCACGGCGCTCGGGAAATAGGAAAAGTCGAGCATCGCCGACTGTGCGCCTAAGACCGGTCGAGACAAAGATTGTCCCCCAGCGCATGTCCCGCCACCCACCGACCGTGATTCCTCCGGCCCATGTCGCATAGCCTGGATCCTCTGCGGTCTGGCGTGTCGCCGAGGCGCTGAGGGTCAGACCCGAGGCTGAGGTGATGGCGCGCTCATAGGCGACCGAGGCGTCATAGAGCCAGCCGTCCTGAAGCGCGTTCTGATCATATGTGGCGGCGCCGGCGCTGGCCGATGTCACGATCTGGGATTTTGCGTCAATCATCCGGACCCAGTCCACAGCCACCGTCCGCGTTTGGGCATAGGCTTCGCCGCCGAACCACCGCCGGGTCTCTCCGATGGACGGACTGAAGCGATCCTTGCGGCCACGCCATTCGATTCCGATCAAGGCGGACGCCGACACATCATTGAAGCGGTCATCGCCATAGAGGTTGGCCAGCCCGGCGACGCGCGGAAGCAACGACAGGCTCGGGCTCAAGGGCAGTTTGGCGAAGCCCTGTCCTGCTGTTCTTACTCCCAGGCCGGACTGGGCCCGTGCGTCATCTGACAGGGTGAGCGGGGCGATGATGGTGTCGAGTGTGCGAGCCTGTGTCGCACGATTGATATTGCTGTCCGGCGCGAGGCTCCATTCGACCGAGCCACCGAACCTCTGTGGGGACCGCAAGGCGGCGGCGAATTGCTGGACCATCGGCGCCGCGTCTGCCGGGATCCCGGCGGCCTGAGCCTGCCTCAACTCTCTGCGCGCTTCATTCTCAAGGCCCAGGGCCGCAAGCATCCGCGCCAGTTCAAGCCGCGCGGCCAGGGCGTCCGGCTTTTCGTTGAGCAGGGCTCGGAACGCCAAGGCGGCTTCTGCGTAGCGTCCCAGGTCCGCCAGCATCAGCCCCTTGCGGTATCGCGCCTCGGCGCGGATGTCGGCGTCGGCGTCCTGAGCAAGGGCGTCATAGGCGGCGACGGCGTCCACCACGGCGCCGGCCTGGCGTCGCGTCTCCGCGAATTCGAAGACCTGAGCGGCTGTAAGCCCTTCGACGACGTCCTGGGCGCGTAGCGGCGTTGCGACCAGCACTGTGCTGATCGCGAAAAGCATGCCTCTGCGCCAGGCGCGTGGAATACGGCGCGGAATCACCGCCGACGTGCGATCGTCGCCCCGCCGATCTGAGTACGCCCTGCCTGAACGCTCTCCGGTACGAAGATATTGAAATCCCCGCCGATCTCTTCGCCGGTTGGCCCGTAGAAGCGTGTGACGAGTTCTCCGGCCGCTGCGCCCGCCTGAGTTAGGCCGACGGTGGTCCCCGTAGTCGTGCTGCTTAGCCGGCCCGCAAAATCGTACCGTCCGAAGTCGACCGTGCCGCTGCTGCTGCGACCATTCAGCGTCAGATCGCCCGAATAGGTCTGCCCGCTGAAGTCGACGTTGAAAACCGACGTTCCGCGCACATCATACTCCACGCCGCTGGCCGCGTTCGCCCCTGCGCCATAGACGACGCCCTCGTACCGCGCTGTGCCGGTTCGCGTGGTCAACAGACCCAGCGGCGTTTCAAGTCCATACACGAAGTGATGGTGCTGGCTGGTGGTCGCTATACCGGAGCGAACTGTGCTGCTCCAACGTCCCAGTGTCGAGTATGTCAGCGCCAGCTGGCCGTTGGAGGAGCCGACCTTGAACAGTTCCAAGCGTACCCCGGTGTCCCCAAAGGTTTTTTTCGTAGACGGTAAAATTGGGGTCATCGGAGGCGACAATCGAGTTCACGGTGAAGTCGCCGCCAGCCATGTTGGATAGACCGGGACCAAAGGAGAAGTTGCCGCTCGTGCGGTCCTGAAGCTGCCCGATCATGCGGTAGGTCCAGAGTTGGTTCTCTGCGCGACCATCCACCTTATCAAGGAACAAGCCGGTCCCCTGCACATAGAACAATTGCGGCGTCACCATATTGGTCAGGGTCAGGTTGACGGCCGGGCCTGTGCCACGCTGTCCGGTGAGGCTGCCCGTGAACGACGCCCCTTCGCTGTTCGTCGCGCTGAAACTGGCGCCGATTTCCTCGGCGCCCGGTCCGTAGAACAGTCCCGATAGAGACCCGGTCAGCTTGGCGTTACGGCTGCCTGCCGTCACATTGCCCGAAAATTTTGGCTCGGTGCTGGACAGAGTGCCGGCGCCGATCAGCTCTATGCCGCCGCCGCTCACGCCAGAGCCCGTTATAAGCCCCGTCTCGGTCAGATAGGTCTGGGTCGAGAAGACGCCCGCCATGAAGTCCACGTCGAAATTGCCGCGGCCCTGAAGGACGCTGGGCTCAAATCCAGGCACAGACGACATGCCGAAGACGTCGATGGCGAAGTTCGCCCGTCCCGCCCGCGGCATGGCGGCGGCTGGCGTATTCAGGCCGTAGACGAAGGTTGCGAACTGATCGTTCTGCCGGTCGCCGACCGTGTTGGAACGTTGCCAGATCCCCATACCCACATATCGATTGCTGGTCTGGCTCGAGTACGGCGTCGTCAACAGCGTAAGCCGGTCCTTGCCGGCGGCGCCTTCCTTCTGAAAGCGGGTTTCGCCAGTTGCGGTAGCGGTCACGTCGCCCGGCGCAAAAGTCTGGGTTCGGCCGGCGACTGAGACCGTGTAGCTCTTGGCGGAGGCGTCATATGAGACCGACAGGGTGTCGGCTGCGCCGCTGCTGTTTACCGTGGTGCCCGAGGTCAGATTGAACTCGTTATTGGCTGTTGCGGCCGGTCCGGTGAAGGTCTGATTGACCGTCAAGGCGGCGATGTTGCTGTTTGTGGGGGCGACAGGGGGAGTGACCACTCCTCCGCCGCTGCCGCCGCCTCCGCCACAGGCTGTCAAAGTCGTCGCCGCCAAGGCGATCAACCCGGTTCGAATAAGACGCATACCATCCCCCATACGCTGCCCGGCATGTAGCGGGGGGCGTCCCGCCGGGTCAATCCACAACTGCGGGTAGACGGCAAGTCTTCATAATGGGCGGGGTCACGCGCCTTCGCCAGATTGGCTTCCGCTGCTACCCCGCCGCCCGCTTCAGCGTCACCAGCGCCTGATCGATCAGCCGCTCATCCCCGACCGCCAATATCTGCCCGCTGCCGTCCGGCGCATCGCCGCGCCAGTTGACGACCCGGCCGCCGGCGGCCTCGATCACGGGGACCAGGGCGGACCAGTCCCAGGATTTCAGGCTGGCTTCGGCCACCAGGTCCATCTGGCCCGCCGCCACCATGGCGTAGGCATAGGCGTCGCAGCCCAGGCGGGCCAGGCGGGCGGCGGCGCGCACCTGGGTCCAGGCGCCCCGTTCGGCGCCGTTGAAGATGTCGGGGTCGGTGGTCGAGATGACGGCGTCGGTCAGGTGTTCGCAGGCCCGCACGGCCAGGGGCCGCTCGGTCGCGCCGCGCAACAGGCGGGCGCCGGACGGGCCGCCGATGAAGATCTCGTCCAGATAGGGCTGGGCGATCAGGCCCACAGTCGGCTTTTCGGCGACGCGCAGGGCGATCAGGGTGGTCCACAGCGGCAGGCCCGAGATGAAGGCCCGCGTCCCGTCGATGGGATCCAGAACCCAGACGTGCTCGGCGTCCGGCCGGTCCTCGCCGTATTCCTCGCCGATCACGCCGTGGTCGGGATAGCGGGCGGCGATCAGGCGGCGGATCGCGGCCTCGGCCTGTTTGTCCCCCTCGGTGACGGGGTCGAAGCCCGCCGCCCCGCCCTTGTCCTCATGCCCGATGCCCGAGCGGAAGAAGGGCAGGGTGACGCGCGCGGCTTCGTGCGCCAGTTCAACGGCGAAGGATTCGAATTCGATCATGGGCGCTCTTAGCGCGGATCGCCCCGTGCAGAGAACCCCGGCCGCAACGCCTGCGCCCTATTCGTTCAGGCGACCGCGTCGTTGACGTCGTGCAGGGACTTGGCCAGATCCAGCAGGCGTCGGCGCGGGCGTTCGCCCAGCTGGTAGTAGGCCTGGATCAGGTCCAGCGTCTCCTTGCGCGAGAACATCTCGCCCCCTCCGGCGGACGTTCCCGGCGCCGCGTCCTTGCGCTCCAGCGCCTCGGTCACGCCGTCGTAGAAATAGCTGACCGGCGTCTCCAGCGCCTCGGCCAGTTGCCACAGACGGGCGGCCGAGATCCGGTTGGCGCCGCATTCGTATTTCTGGATCTGCTGGAAGCGGATGCCGACCTGAACGGCCAACTGCTGCTGGGTCAGGCCCAGCAGGCGGCGGCGGCGACGCAGGCGGCGGCCCAGGTGGAGATCGATGTCGGTGGCCATGACCCTCAATGCCTTATCTGAAGACCTGTCCCGACACGGGACGGTTCGCCCGCCACGCCGCAATCCGCGTGCCGCAGGTCGCGTCAGGGGCGAGTTTCGCGGCTCATCGAACTCTGCATGTCGTGATCGCAACCCAATCCGGCCGCGTGCATTTACTCCCCAGCTTGGCTTCACAGGAAGGAACCTACACCATGGGCATTATCGCCTGGATCATCATCGGCATCGTCGCGGGCTGGCTCGCGGAACAGATCATGGGCCGCAACCACGGCCTGATCACCAATCTGATCGTCGGCGTCATCGGCGCCCTGATCGGCGGCTTCGTCGCCAATGCGCTGGGCTTCGCCTGGGGCGGCTGGATCGGTTCGACCATCGTCGCTACCATCGGCGCCATCATCCTTCTGTTCCTTCTGGGTCTGGTCAAGCGTCGCGCTTGATCGTCCCTCTGGACTGAGAATGAACGAAAGGGCGGCTCGCGAGAGCCGCCCTTTTTGTATGTTTCGACCGGCTTATTGCGCCGCAGGGGCGGGCCGGAAGTCGCCCTGCGCGGCGATCAGGACGCCGCCCTGCACCGTGGCGGCGTCGGCGGGCAGCAGGCGGGTCGATCCGTCGGGCAGACGGATCAGATAGCCGTCGACACGGCCGCCCGACCCCCGACTGACGCCCACGACCTGGCCCAGCGCCTCTCCGCTCGATCCCCGCGCCGTTGCGCCGACGGCGACCTCGGCGGGGGCGTCTTCCGAGCGGGCAGGGGCTTCGGCAGGCGTATCGACTTGGCGCGAGGGCGGCGCTTTGTCCTGACCATCGGCCTGAATCGACGCGGTTTGAGCCGACGCGGTTTGGGCCAGGACGGCTGTGGCCGCCAGGGCCGCGAGGGTTGCGAAACGCATCATGGAACGGTCCTTCCTGTCAGGTGACAATGGAAAAGGCGGCCGGGATGTCCCGGCCGCCTTCTCGACGTCTGTGGCTCAGGCTCGAGCCCAGGCCGTCATGGATCAGCGCTGGGGCTGGTCGCCGGTCGGCGGGGCCATCGGGTCGCTGCTGCCCGACGGATCGGCAGGCTCGGTCGTGGTGGGTTCCGTGGGGATCGGCCCAGTCGGGGCCGGTTCGCCCGTCATCGGCGCGGCAGGCTCGGCGGGCATGGCCGAAGGATCGGCGGCGGGGGCGGGGGCGGGCGCCGTTGCGGCGGACGGAGGCGGCGGCGCGCTAGCGATCGGGGCGGCGGCGTCGTACTCGGTCTTGGTATAGGCCACCACCACATTGGCGCCGTCCTGGCGGATGCCGTTCAGCGGCACGGCGCGAAGCTGGCCGTCGGCGCCGCGAACTGTCAGTTCCTGGGCGCCCGAGGCGTTGTTCTGAACGCCTTCAAGCTTGCCCAGTTCGCCATCGGGACCGTGCACCGAAGTGCCGGGCGTCAACGACAGGCTGGGCTGAGCGGGGGCGTCTTGGGTTGCGGGGGCCGCGGGAGCGATTTCCTGCGCCAGGGCGGGCGAGGCGATCAGGAAGGCGGCGGCGGCGCTGCTCAGAATGGCGGTCTTGAAATTCATGGGAGAACATCCGGTTGCACGGGCCCGGCGCCCGCAATCACCAAACCCACCATGTTACGGATTGTTTCGTCGGCCCCAAAATGACCCTGAACCTGCCCCGGTTGGACGATTCCTGGTCTAAGGTGCGGCATTGCGTCGAATCGGCAGGAGGCCGCGTGAATCGCCGGAACGCCTATGTCCCCGGCCTGCTGCGCAGGCTGTTGGGTCTCGCCTATGAGCTGACCCCTCAGGTTTTCGCCGTGGTGGCCTTCTGCGCCGGGGCGCTGATGCTCATTTCGGCGGTGACGCCCGAGTTCGACGACCGGTTGCGGCAACTCACCGGCGTCGTGTCGCCGATCCTGATCGACCTGTCCCATTTCGTGGCCAGCATCGCCGGATTCATGCTGATCCTGCTGTCGGCCGGTCTGTGGCGACGGCGCCGCGGCGCCTATTGGGCGGCCCTGGCGGTGCTGGCCGTCGGGGCCGTCTTTTCGGTTCTGAAGGGGCTGGACTGGGAAGAGTCCGTCGATCTGGCGCTCGTCGCCGCCCTGCTGGCGCCGTGTCGCACGGCCTTCAACCGCCGCTCGCGTCTCAGCGAGCCCCTGCGGCCCGGCTGGCTGCTGCTGCTGATCGCGGTGGTGGGGTCGATGCTGTGGCTGGGCTTCTTCGCCTATCGCGACGTGGCCTATTCGGACGAGCTGTGGTGGCGGTTCCTGGTGGATCGCCAGGCCTCGGGCTTCCTGCGGGCGGGGCTGGTCCTGTCCCTGCTGACCCTGCTGGTCGCAGGACGCTCCCTGCTCAGTTCGCCGGGCGCCGACAGTCACGGTCCGGCCTCGAAGGACCAGATCGAACGCGCCCGCATCGCGCTGGAGGCGGCGGAAGAGGCCACGCCCGAGGCTTGGCTGGCCATGCTGGGCGACAAGGCCCTGTTGTTCAGCCCCTCGGGCCGCAGCTTCCTGGCCTATCGGGTGCGGGGCCGGCGCTGGATCGCCATGGGCGAACCGGCAGGGGCGCTGGCGGAACGCCAGGAGCTGCTGTGGGCCTTCACCGAACTGGCCGACAGCTACGGCGGTGCGGCGGTCTTCTACTCGGTCGGGGACGATATCCTCAGCGAACTGGCGACCATGGGCCTGGCCATGCGCAAGGTCGGCGAGACGGCGGTGATCCGCACCGAGGCCTTCGCCCTGGAGGGCAAGAGCAAGCAGAACCTGCGCACGGCCGTGAACCGGGCCGAACGCGAGGGGGCCAGTTTCGACATCCTGCCCGCCGGCGCCGCCAGGGCGCTGGAGCCCGAGCTGAAGGCGATTTCGGACGCCTGGATGAGCCTGCACAACGGGGCGGAGAAGTCCTTCTCCCTGGGCCGGTTCGACATCGACTATCTGAACCTGACGCCGTTGGCGGTGGTGCGCGAGGAAGATCGGATCGTGGCCTTCGCCAATCTGCTGGTCACGCCGGGCGAGGCGGCGGTGGACCTGATGCGCTATACGCCCGAAGCGCCGCATGGGGTGATGGACTATCTGTTCATCCGCTGCGTCCAGTGGGCCAAGGCCGAGGGGATCGCCACCTTCGACCTGGGCATGGCGCCCCTAGCCGGGCTGGAGGATCGTCGCGTCGCCCCCGTCTTCGCCCGCGTCGGCGCCCTGGTGTTCGAGGAGGGCGGCGCCCTCTACGGCTTCCAGGGTCTGCGCAGCTACAAGGCCAAGTTCGCGCCGGACTGGAAGGCCCGGTTCATCGCTGCGCCCGTATCCACCCCCCTGCCCCTGGCCCTGCTGGACGTGGCCCTGCTGACCAGCGGCGGCTGGCTGGGCATGTTGGGCCTGCGCAAGGGCCGCTAATATCGACGGGCGGCGCCGAAGCGGTCATGGTGCGCCCATGTCGTTCAAGCCCCTCTTTTCCCGCGCCCTGGCCCTTGCGCCGGAGCGCCTGCATTTCGCCGCCCACAGCCATCACCTGTGGCCCGACGTCAGTTTCGAGGCCCAGCAACAGGCCTGGCTTGACGCCAATCGGCACGCCGACCGCAAATGGGACCTGATCTTCGACGAGATCGTCCCCCAGGCCCAGGCCGAGGTGGCGCGCGAACTGAGCCTGGCCTCGCCGGACAGCGTGGTGTTTTCGCCCAACACCCATGACCTGCTGCTGCGGGTCTTTTCGGCCTTCGAGACCCAGCCGGTGCGGATACTGTCCACGGACGGCGAGTTCCACTCGTTCCGGCGCCAGGCCGAGCGCTGGGAGGAGGCGGGCCAGGCCGTGGTCACCCGCGTGCCCCTGGCGCCCTTCGACACCTTCGCCGAGCGGTTCGTCGCGGCGGCCGCAGCGGGCGGTCACGACTGGATCCTGGTCAGCCAGATCTTCTTCCGCACCGGCGGCCTGTTCGACGGGATCGAGGCCCTGGCCGCCTGGCCCGGCCCGAGGGCCCGTGGGTCCTGATCGACGGCTATCACGGCTTCATGGCGACCCCGACGGATCTGTCGGCCGTGGCGGACCGGGTCTTCTATGTCGGCGGCGGCTACAAATACGCAATGGCGGGCGAGGGGGCCTGTTTCCTGCACGCCCCCGACGGCTTTGCGCCCCGGCCGGTGGTCACCGGCTGGTTCGCCGAGTTCGGGGATCTGTCCGGCCCGCCGGGCGGGGTCCAGTATCGCTCGGACGGCGGCCGGTTCTGGGGCGCGACCTTCGACAGTTCGGCCCTGTACCGGTTCAACGCCGTGCGCCGGATGTTGAGAGAAGCCGGGCTGACCACGGCGGACGTGGCGGACCACAGTCGGGCGCTGGCGATGCAATTCCAGGCGGCGCTTCAGGCCGGAGAGGCCGGAGCGGTCGGCGCAGCCGAGATGCTGAACCCGGTCCAGGGCGACGACGCCCGCGCCCGTTTCCTGGCCCTGCGCCACGACAACGCTCCGGCCTGGCGGGCGGACCTGCTGGCGGCCGGCGTGGTGACCGACGTGCGCGACGACGTGATCCGGTTCGGCTTCGGCCTGTATCAGGACGCCGCTGACGTGGATCGGCTGATCTCGGCCTGCCGCGCCCTGTAGGGTTTCAGCCTCCCCTAGAAGAAGGTGGTGTCGTCCTGCTTCTTGGCCTGGGGCGCGGCGCGGGGCGTCGTCGCCGGCGGGGTTTGGCGCGGCGTCCCGGCGTTCGGCGCCCGTCCGCTGGGCGACTGTCCGCTGGGCGATTGGCCGTTGGGCGTCTGCCCGTTCGCAGGCGGGATCGCCGGCAGGGCCGGATAGGGCATGGCCGGGGTCTGGCCCGCTTCGGCCGGGCTTCCGTCGCCCGGATAGGCTTCCGCCGCCGGGAGCTCGTCGACCGGCGTCGCCTGACCCACGCGGTCGGGCGCGTTCAGATCGTCACGGATGAAGGCCCAGGACCGACTGTCGGCGCAACCGCAGGCCTTCAGGAAGCCGTCGCGGTCACGCCACAGGATCAACGGATAGGTGATGTGCACCCCGGCGTCGCTGAGCAGGGCGGTCAGGCGTTCGTCGAACTGGCGGCTGGCGTCCACCACGGCCGAGCGGGCCAGATTGCCGTCCGCCTGGGGGATGCCGGCGGCGGTCCAGTTCCGCGCGGGCGTCGCCGTCCAGCGTTGGTACAGGGACCAGTCGCGGGTCAGCCACAGTTCCGCGATCGTGGCCCGTTCGGCGGCGGTGGACTGGGCCAGGCCCTCGCGGTCGGCGCGAGCGAACAGGATGACGCGCGGCTCGACCCCTGCGGCCTGAAGCTTGGCGACCTCCTCCTGCTCATAGCGCTGGGCCGACGCGCTATCGCGATAGCCGACGATATAGAGGGGTTCGCCCCCGCCGCCGCCCGACACCCAGGAGGCCTCGTCGAGAAGTTGCTGGATCTGGGCCTGGTTGCGGCTGATCGTGACCGGCTGGAACCGCGAATAGAAGTTCCAGTAGGCCCAGTAGCCGAGCCCCGCCAGGATCAGGCCGATCAGAGCGGCCAGGGCGGACCAAATGAGGAATCGACGCATGGGGGAGGAGTGCTCCAGCTTCACCGTTGGCACGGGTTAACGCATAGCACCGAAATCCGTTGTCCGCTCATTCGCCGTGCCGTTTTCCCCGGCGAAATCCGCAGGTGACGTTCGCACGCCACACCCGCCCATCCCGGCCCGCGCCGGGATGGGCGGGGGATTTCAAGGCTGCCAGCCCGAGGTCTGGTCGATGTCGCTTTCGCCCGCCAGGGCCCCGCGGGTCTTCTTCACCTCGGCCCAGGCGGCGCGCAGCAGGGCCGCCACGCCTTCGCCCGACACGCCCGAGACCAGCATGGGCCGACGACCGGCGACGGCCTCCAGCTCGGCCGCCTTCTCCTCGCGCGCCTCGGGCGTCAGGGCGTCGATCTTGTTCAGGGCCAGGATCTCGGCCTTTTCGGCCAGACCTTCGCCATAGGCTTCCAGCTCGCCCCGGATGATCCGGTAAGCCCCGGCCACATCGTCCTGGGTGCCGTCGATCAGGTGGATCAGGCTGGCCGAGCGCTCGACATGGCCCAGGAAGCGCGTGCCCAGGCCCGCGCCTTCGCTGGCGCCCTCGATCAGACCGGGAATGTCGGCGATGACGAACCGCTCGGACGGCGACAGGTCCACCATCCCCAGGTTCGGCGCCAGGGTGGTGAAGGGATAGTCGGCGATCTTGGGCTTGGCGGCGCTGGCCGCTGACAGGAAGGTGGACTTGCCCGCATTGGGCAGACCCGCCAGGCCGATGTCGGCGATCAGCTTCAGCCGCAGCCAGATCCAGCGTTCCTGCCCGTCCTGGCCGGGGTTGGCGTAGGTCGGCGCCTGGTTGGTCGGGCCCTTGAAGCGGACATTGCCCCAGCCGCCGTTGCCGCCCTTCAGCAGCAGTTCGATCTTGCCGGGCGTGTCCATGTCCAGGAGCACGGTCTCCTTGTCCTCGTCCAGCACCTGGGTGCCGACGGGCACCTTCAGATGCACGTCGTCGCCCTTGCCGCCGTGCATCTGGCGACCCTGGCCGTGGTGGCCGGTCTGGGCCTTGAAATGCTGCTGGTAGCGATAGTCGATCAGGGTGTTCAGCCCGTCGACCGCCTCGATCCAGACGTCGCCGCCCTTGCCGCCGTCGCCGCCGTCGGGGCCGCCGTTGGGAATGAATTTCTCGCGTCGAAACGACACGGAGCCCGCGCCGCCGTTGCCGGAGCGGATATAGATCTTGGCCTGGTCGAGGAACTTCATCGCGGGCTTATGCCGCAAGACGACGGCGAATTACAGGCGTGACCTTCGGTTCAGCGTGTCTCGAATGTCAGGGTGATTTCGCGCATCCCTGCCTGACCGGAGTGAGCCCGGCCAGTCCTGACCCCGCGCAGGGCTTCGCGGCCGAAACCCTGGCCGACCGGCGTCTCGGACACGATCAGGCAATTCGTGGGGATGCCGTTGGCCGTGAAGTCGCACCGGAGAACCACGACGCCGGATTTCACGCCCGTCTCAAGCGCCTTGGCGGGCATTTCAATGCGGGGCGGAGTTTCCCAAACCACGGGCGGCGCTGAAGCCGTGGCCTGGGCGGTCGTCAGGGCGGCCAGAAGAGCAAACAGGGTCATGTTTCAGAGCTAGATGACCACGCCTGTCGTCGCAACCCCCGATTTTACTGTCTGCTTCCTAGCCGAGCTGTGACGTTCATGGAGCGTTAAGCGTTGCAGACGAGATTCTCGGTCATGAACGTGTCCAGCGCGACATCCATGACCAGCGTCCTGGCCGAGGGCCGGGTCCAGCGCGAAAAACAGGCGCAGGAGCGCGCCGAGGCCAGGCTGCGCGATGCGCGCTCCGCCGTCGAAACGTTGAAGCAGCGCAACACCGCCGCCGCTAAGGACGCCCAGGAACAGCGCAAGGCGGCCGCCAAGCAGAAGATCGAACAGATCAAGGCCCGCATCCGCATGTTGCAGATGAGCGGCTCGGCCGATCCCAAACTGCTGGCCCAGTTGGCGAAGGAACTGAAGTCCGCAGTCAAAATGTACGGCGGATCGGGCGGCGCGTCGGTGGAGATCGGCGGCGCCGACGCCGGTTCTTCGGCGGCCTCCAATGCGGCGCCGGCGGCGGACCCCAGCGTCGGTGCGACCGAGACCGCGTCCACGGAGACGCCCATCGCGGCGGAGCCTCCCGCCCCGCCCGCGAATGAGGATGCTGCGGCGCCCAAGGGCGAGGGCGAGGGCGAGGGCGAGGGCGAGAAAAATCCCGAAACCACCAAGTCTGAAGACAATCCGTATCGGCGCATGGCGGCGGAAGCCCAGGCGCGCGTCGCTGAGCAGTCACGACGCGGGGCGGCGCAGCAGGAGGATCGCGACTTCCTGTCCGACGCCCGCAATCTGGCGAGCCAGATCAAGAGCATGGCGAAGCGGGCGCAGCACCAGGCCGAGACCGACCCCGCCCTGCGCCAGCACGCCGACCAAGCGGCGCAGGCTGCAACCGAGGCCGTGCGGGCGATCGAGAGCGCCGGCCGCGATCTGGGCGCGGCCGGGGTCTCCCTGACGGTCTAGATCAGCCGCGCGCCCAGACGCCGAACGGATCGCTCCATTCCAGGCCAAGGGCCTGGGCCACGGCCGGATAGGTGATCTCGCCCTTCAGCACGTTCAGGCCGCGCGCCAGGTGGGGATCGGCCTTCAGGGCGTCCAGACCCTTGTCGGCCAGGGCCAGGCCGAAGGGCAGGGTGGCGTTGTTCAGGGCTTCGGAACTGGTGCGGGGCGCGGCGCCCGGCATGTTGGCGACGCAATAATGGACCACGCCGTCGATGACATAGGTCGGGTCTTCGTGGGTCGTGGCGTGCGAGGTCTCGAAACAGCCGCCCTGGTCGATGGCCACGTCGATCAGCACCGATCCCGGCTTCATCGTCTTCAGATGGTCGCGCTTCACCAGTTTCGGGGCCGAGGCGCCCGGCACCAGGACGGCGCCGATCACCACATCGGCCTTGATCAGTTCTTCCTCGATCGCGCCGATGGAGGAATAGCGGGTGATGACCCGGCCGCCGGTGATCTCGTCGATATAGGCCATGCGCGGGATCGAGCGTTCCAGCACCACAACCTCGGCGCCCAGGCCCATGGCCATCCGCGCCGCGTTCAGCCCGACCACGCCGCCGCCCAGCACCAGCACGCGCGCCGGGGCCACGCCGGGAACGCCGCAGAACAGCAGGCCCATGCCGCCGTTATGCTTCAGCAGGGTCTCGGCGGCCGAGAAGACGGCGATCCGACCCGCGACTTCCGACATGGGCGCCAGCAGCGGCAGGCCGCCGCGCGCGTCGGTCACGGTCTCATAGGCGATGGCGGCGCATTTCGACGCCAGCAGGCCCTTGGTCTGTTCCGGGTCGGGGGCCAAGTGCAGATAGGTGTAGAGGATCTGGTCCTCGCGCAGCATCTCCCACTCGACCTTCTGCGGCTCCTTGACCTTCACGATCATGTCGTTGTTGGCGAAGATGGTCGCCGCGTCGGCGACCAGGGTCGCGCCCGCCTTTTCGTAGTCGGCGTCGGTGAAACCGGCGCCCAGGCCGGCGCCGGTCTGGACCGAGACCGCATGGCCGTGGGCCACATATTCGCGCACCGCCGTCGGCGTCAGGCCGACCCGATGTTCGTTCTTCTTGATTTCGCTGGGAACGCCGACGCGCATGGGGAACCTCTCCGGAAATAATGGGAGCGTCCGTCTCTGCGGGCGGATCGCCGTTGCGCCACATATAGCGCCGAGCGGGTCGCAGAATCCTGTTCATTTGACGACCTGATCGCCATACATGCGCAGTCTCTGCGATGGATTGACCAAATGAAGACTGTTTCCGCCGTCGAACTGGACGGAACTGACAGGAAGATGCTCCGCCTGCTGCAGCAGGACGGACGGATGACCAATGCCGACCTGGCGCGTCAGGTGGCCCTGTCCGAAAGCGCCTGCCTTCGTCGTTTGCGAGCGCTGGAGGCGGCGGGGGTGGTCGATCACTATGCGGCGGTGATCAGCGAACGGGCCGTGGGCCTGCCGATCAGCGTCTTCGTCACCGTCACCCTGTCGTCCCAGTCCGAGGCGGTTCTGACCGCCTTCGAACAGGCCGTGGCCGCCGCCCCCGAGGTGATGGAATGCTATCTGATGACCGGGGGCGCGGACTATCTGCTGCGGCTGGTGGTGCGCGACGTCGACGATCTGGAACGGGTCCACGCCAAGACCCTGACGCGCCTGCCCGGCGTCCACCGCGTCTCCTCCAGCGTGGCCATGCGGTCGGTGGTCAAACGGGGGGCCTTGCCGGTGTGAGCGGCGGTTCCCAGATCGAATGGGGACATCTGGTCTGGGGGATATATGGATCGCGACGGTTTGATCTGGTTCGGCCTGGCGATCACCGCCGCCTTGGTCGCCATGCCGGGGGTGCTGGCGGGCGGACTGGCGCTGCTCCCGTTGTTTATCGTCTGCGTCGGCCTGGCCTGTACTCTCCATTCGGGCTGTCGCCGTCTGGTCGTGAGCACCACCCTGCGCCTGTTGTCGCGCGGCGCCTTCAGGACCGCGATCATCGTGCTGGGCGCCGTGATGCTGATTCAGCTTCTGCCGCTGGAGTTGGCGTTGTTCATGGCCGGCGACGTCCTGGCCTATGTCGAGGTGCTGGCGGCTGTCGGACTGATCGCGGCGAACGCTCGCGTCCAGGTCATTCGAGGGATGATCGAAGCGAAGACGGATCAGTGGCGGGCCGCGGTCCGGCGTCGGATCGCCAATCGCACGCCCCGGGTTGGGCGGCCTTCGGCCCGTCGTCGCCCGCCGTCACCGGACGACGACCCGGCGGCCGGTTGGGCCTTCGCGTGATTTGACTCGTGCGGTTCAGTGTGGATCATACGACCTATGGGTGTTGAAGAGAGCATCGTCGTCTGGACGGATCGCGAGCCCACGCTCGATGAGGAACTGCGCGCTCTGGGCGAGGAGGACGTCGTCGAGATGGCTAATCTCCCGCCTGACTGGACCGGCGTGCTGGCGACCATTTTCATTTCGACCGCATTGGGCGGCCATGGTCCGAGGATCAAACTGTACCTCAAGACGGGTAGACACCAGCCCAGCGCCTCAATCTCGATAGGTCCAAATCCTCGCGTCCTGGCGAGCAGTCTGGAGGAGCGCGATCTTAATCGGATCGCGCCCAAGGCTCTGGAGTGGGTCGCCCTGAACCATGAAGCCCTGACGCGTTTCTGGTTCGAAGGTCAGGACTTGATGATCCAGGACGTGGCCGATTTCAGCCGGTCCCTAAAAAGGGTGTGACCCTCACCGCAACGCCAGGGTCACCGTCTTCACCTCCACATATTCGTCGATGCCGTGGATCGAGCCTTCGCGGCCGTAGCCGGACTGTTTGACCCCGCCGAACGGGGCCACGGCGGTGGAGATCAGGCCGGTGTTGACCCCGCACATCCCCGCCTCGATGCGGCGGCTGAACCGCATCGCCCGGTCCAGATCGCGGGTGAACAGATAGGAGGCCAGGCCGTAATCGCTGGCGTTGGCCTTCTCCAGAACCTCCTCCTCGCTGTCGAAAGGAAAGACCGGGATCATCGGGCCGAAGGTCTCCTCCTCGCGGAACAGGGCGTCGTTTCCGCCCAGGGTCACCGTCGGCTGGAAGAAGCGACCGCCCAGTTCATGGCGCGAACCGCCGGTCAGCACCCGCCCGCCGTCGGCCTGCACCGCCGCGACGTGCTTCTCGACCTTGTCGATGGCCTTGTCCTCGATCAGGGGGCCGACCTTGACCCCGTCTTCGAAGGCGTTCCCGACCTTGATCTTCGCCACTTCGGCCGCGAGCTTCTCGGCATAGGCCTCTGACACCGACCGTTCGACATAGACGCGGTTGGGACAGACGCAGGTCTGGCCCGAGTTGCGGAACTTGCCCTTGATGGTCTCGGCCACCGCCAGATCCAGATCGGCGTCGGCGAAGACGATCAGGGGGGCGGCGCCGCCCAGCTCCATCGACACCCGTTTCAGGGTCGGGGCGCACTGTTCCGCCAGTTTCCGACCCACGCCGGTCGATCCGGTGAAGGACAGTTTTCGGATCAGGGGACTGTCGGTCAGGGCCTTTCCGATCACCGCCGCCTCGCCGGTCACGATCGACAGGGCGCCGACCGGCAGGCCCGCCTGATAGGCCAACTCGGCCAGGGCGATGGCGGTGAACGGAGTCTGGCTGGCCGGCTTGACCACGGCGGTGCAGCCGGCGGCGAAGGCCGGACCCAGCTTCCGCGTCAGCATGGCCGCCGGAAAGTTCCAGGGCGTGATCAGGGCGCACGGCCCCACCGCCTCGCGATAGGTCAGCAGCAGATGGCCCAGCGGGCTGTCCTGGGTCTCGCCGATCAGGCGTTCGGCCTCACCGGCGAACCATTTGATGAAGCCGTTGGCGTAGACCACCTCGCCCTTGGCCTCTTCGAACGGCTTGCCGTTCTCCAGCGCCATCAGGGCGCCCAGCCCCTCGACGTTCTCGTCGATCAACTCGGCCCATTTACGCAGAAAGGCGGCGCGCTTGTGCGGGTCGGTGCGGGACCAGGCGGGAAAGGCGGCGGCGGCGGCCTGAATGGCGGTCTCGGTCTCGGCGGCGCCCAGATCGGGAACATGGCCGATAATCTCTCCCGTCGCCGGATCATCGACCGCGATCCCCCCGCCGTTGGCCGGCACGGGCTCTCCGGCGATCAAGGCGTGCTGGCGAAGCAGGGCGAGGCCGGCGTTCCGGGCGGTCTGGTTCACGGAAATTCTCCTGGTGCAGTCCTGAAACGAACAAGGCCCCGACGAAGCGGGGCCTTGCAAGCATCTTCAATGCGACATTCGCCGCCGAAAGATCAGTTCTTGGCGTCTTGGGCGGCGCCCGAAACGGCCGAACCGGCGGCCTGGGTGTCACGACCCACGCCTTCGACCGTGTTGCAGGCGGCGGTGGTCAGGGCGGCGGCGGCGGCGACCAGTACGAAAATCTTGCGCATGAGAAAGCTCCGGTTGAGCCGACATGGGAGTCTGTCGGTCTTGGCCTATCAACGCGACCGCACAGTCCCGGTTCCGTCCTGACCGCCCGACTTGTCTGCGGGGTCCGTCGGCGACAGGGCTTCCGGCGTGGCGAAGGTCATGCGGGCGATCGCCCCGCCGCCGGGCGACTCGATGAACTCGGCCTCGCCGCGCAGTTGTTTGGCGAAGGCGCCCATCAGGGTGCGTCCGACCCCGACCTCCGCCCCGGCCGAGGCGCCGGGTCCGTCGTCCTCGACTTCCAGCGTCGAGGTGTCGCCAAGGACCCGGAACCGGACCTTCAGCACGCCGCCCCGCCCGGCGAAGGCGTGTTTCTGGGCGTTGGTCACCGCCTCCACCAGCCACAGGGCCAGGGGCGCCAGCTTGTCCGGATCGACCAGCAGCGAATCCGCCTCCACCGAACTGACGACGACCGGGCCGCGCCCCGCCTCGCTGGCGACCAACTGGCCGACCAGTTCCGTCAGGAAGTCGCGCGCGTCGGCATGACGGATGTCGTCGCTCTGATACAGGGTGCGATAGATCAGGGCCAAGGCCGATATCCGCTGGCGCGTATCGCCCAGAGCGGCCTTGGCCGGGGCGTCGGTCAGGGCCCGCTGCTGCATCGACAGCAGGGACGAGATGATCTGAAGATTGTTCTTCACCCGGTGATGGATCTCGCGCATCAGCGCGTCCTTCTCGGCGATCGAATTCATCAGCTCGCGGTCGCGCACCGTGATGGCCTCGGCCATCTCGTCCAGGGTGCGGGCCATGGTGCGGATCTCGGCCGGGGCGTTCATCGCCTGCAGCGGCCGCACCGAGAACCGGCCCTTGGCGTAGAGGGCGGCGATCCGCTCCAGATAATCCAGCCAGCGAATGAAGATGCGTTCCGACAGCAGCATGACCGCCGCAAAGGCCGTCAGCCAGGCCCCCAGCGGCAGCAGCAGACTGCCGATCGGATTGAGCCGCGCCCAGGACAGCAGGCCGGGAGCCGGGGCCGACAGCAGGGCGTACAGGTCGCCGCCGGCCAGCACGGCCCCGGCGTAGTCGCGACGCTGGTTGCGGCTGTCCTTGGCCGCGAACACCGCCGTTCCCTCGTCGCGCGCTCGGGCGACCCAGCCCGAAACGTCGCCGCCGTCCGCCAGGCGGAAGGCGGCGGGATCGCTGGCGACCAGGATCCGGCCAGCGCCGTCGGTCAATGCGGCTTCGGAGGCCGAGGGCAGGGCGGGGTCCTCGATGTCCGGCTGAAGCGCGGACAGGGGGATCACGGCGGCCATGGCGCCGTCGAACCGGCCCATGGGGCGTTCTGAACGCACGGCGACGATCAGCGCCGCCGGATAGCCGGCGTTGGCCGGCGCGCGAACCACGACCAGATCCTCGCCGCGCCGCAATCTTTGGAACCAGTCGGCGCCGGCGGCGGGGGCGAGGCCGGCTCGAACCCCGTCAGGCCGTCCCGACGCGCAGACCGCCTCGCCGGTGGGGCTCAGGCGGTACAGGCCCTCATAGCCCTCCAGCCGATCGACCAGCGCCGTCAGACGCGGCGCGCAATAGGGACCGAGCGCATCGAGGCTCAAGGCGCGCAGCAGAACCTGCGCGCCGTCCAGCCGCGCCTTGGCGCTGCCGGCGCTGCGCTCGGCGGCCAGCTGCAGATCGACCTTGCGATCTTCGGCCTGCTGGCTGAAGTCGGCCTGGGTCTGGATCAGGATCAGGATGAAGATCGGCAGCAGGGCCAGGGCCATGGCCACGCCGAGGCGAAAGCGGATGCCCTGGAACCGAGCGGTGTTCAATTTCCGACCGAGTCGCGGCTGCGCGTCCGCGTCGCCGGGTCTGGTCTCGTCCGCCACCGGGGATCAGGACCGGGCGCCGGCCAGCCTGTCGGCCTCGCCGAGAATCGACCGCATCGCGTCGCCCGCCGCCTTGCCGTCGCGGCCGTAGCCGCCTTTTTCCAGCGTGGCCGCCAGGGCGCGGCGCGCCCGGCTGACGCGGCTCTTCACCGTACCCACCGCGCAGCCGCAGATCTCGGCCGCCTCTTCGTAGGCGAAGCCGCCGGCGCCCACCAGGATCAGCGCTTCACGCTGCTCTTCAGGCAGGGTCTTCAGCGCCTGGCGCAGTTCGTCCAGGGCGACCGGCGCCTCGGGGTCGTCGACCGCCACCAGGGTCCGTTCGGCCGCTTCCTGATCCAGTTGGGACTGGCGCCAGGACCGGCGCTTCTCGGAATAGAATTGGTTGCGCAGGATCATGAAGGTCCAGGCCTTCATGTTGGTGCCCATCTGATAGCTGGCCCGCGCGTCCCACGCCTTCATCATGGCGTCCTGCGCCAGGTCGTCGGCGGCGGTCGGATCACCCGTCAGGGTCCGTGCGAAGGCGCGCAGATGAGGGATCAGCTGAACCAATTCCCGCTTGAAGCCGTCGTCGTCGGCCGAAGCGGGTTTCGGGGCGGCTCCCAGGCGAGACGTGCTCATGCGCCACCGCCCGACGCCTTGGCGTCGGCGCGCTTCAGAATTTCCAGGAATTCGTCAGGCACAGGCTCGTTGACCACCTCGTCGAACATGTGGCGCAGCTTGACGCCGATGGCCTGCTGGCGAAGTCGAGCTTCCTCAAGCCCCGCCTCCCCCGCATTTTCGACGTCGTTGCGCCGCGAGGAATCGGAAGAATTTATCATAGACAGAACACCGCCCACCCAACTGCAGTGCAGAAATGCGGACTGGATAACGTCGCCCCTGCCGCCGGGTTCCTCCCATTTTGGGAATAAATACTCAAGCTTGCGGCTTGGTGCGGAACCGTGGTGGATTTGATACGTTTCAACCCGCTGTAGCGCTGCGCCCTGGTCGGGCGAGACAGCGATTTTTGTCGGGGACTATCTAGCATGAGCCTTCTGGCCAGACTTGCGCCGCATCTGCCCTATGTCCGTCGGTATGCACGGGCGCTGACCGGAGACCAGGCGACGGGCGACAACTATGTGCGTGTCGCGCTCGAGGCCCTGGCGGCCGGCGAGCAACAGCTTTCGACGGACATGACGCCGCGCGTCGCCCTCTATCACGTCTTCCACGCCATCTGGTCCTCGACCGGGGCGCAGTTGGAAGACGTCAGCGGCGTCGATGGCCGCACCGACGCCTCGAGCCGTCTGCTGCGGATTGCGCCGCGCTCGCGTCAGGCCTTCCTGCTGACCGCGCTGGAGGGCTTCACGCCGTCGGAAGCGGCGCAGATCCTGTCGGCCGACGCCCGCGACGTCGAACGCCTGATCGCCGAAGCCCAGTCCGACATCGACGCCGAACTGGCGACCGATGTTCTGGTGATCGAGGACGAAGCCATCATCTCGGCCGACATCCAGAGCCTGGTGAAGGAACTGGGGCACCGCGTCACCGGCGCGGCCACCACCCATGACGAGGCCATTGAGGCCGTGGCTCGCCACAAGCCGGGTCTGGTCCTGGCCGACATCCAACTGGCCGACGGGTCTTCGGGCATCGATGCGGTCAAGGAAATCCTCAAGGACATGGACGTGCCGGTGATCTTCATCACCGCCTTCCCGGAGCGCCTGCTGACCGGCGAACGGCCGGAACCCACCTTCCTGATCACCAAGCCCTTCCAGCCGGAAACGGTGAAGGCGGCGATCAGCCAGGCCCTGTTCTTCCACCCTTCGCGTCACAAGCAAGCGGCCTGACCGCCCTTTCGAACTGAACGCCGTCAGGGCCCCGGTCGCTTGCGCGCCGGGGCCTTTTTCTGTCCGCTAGTTCGACGGCGCGGTCGGGGCGTTGACGTTCGGCGTCTCGCCTGTCGGGGCGGGCTGAGCCTCGCCCGCGGGGCCGGTGGGGGCGTCGGCGGCCGGCGGGGTCTGGGCGTCGCCCTGGAAGGCGCGGGCGTCCACCGCCTGGTCGCCGTCATTGGCGTTGGTGGTCGACATGCCGCCCTGGCTGAAGGCCCAGATGGACAGCAGAAGCACCGCCGCCGCCCCGCCGGAGAGGATCAGCAGCCACAGAATGCGCACGCCGGACCGGCCCTGGCGGGTGGACTGGGCGTCGATCGGCCGGTTGGATCGATCCGCGTCCGTTATCTTCGTCTGGGGGTCTTGGTGGCTCATGCTCGGCCTCCCTTGTTCTGTTTTCTGGTCGCGCCTCAACGCCCTGCCGGTGGCGACGTTCCGATCGGCGCGCGGCTCCGGCGAACCTTGTTCGTGGGAAGACGAAAAATTGCACGCAACCTCTGGAACCACTCTCTCGGCCTGCCGTTATCGGCTTGCGGAGGCGGCGACGCCCCCCCGACTTGAGATTGGCGAAAGCCAATCTGTCGCCTCCGCGCCTCATTCTCGATGATGCCACTTCAAAGCGGTCCGCAAGGGCCGCTTTTTTCTTTTCAGCCACTTAGCGGGTTTGATGGGCGGTGAGCGGCCGCTGGAAATCAGCCGCCGCAACTGCGCCCAGGGTGAGAAGATCCTCATGATCCCGCTGAGGCCCCGCTTCTGGGACTAGGCGGCGGACGAGAAGCAGCAGGCGGCGCTGGCCAGGCTTGAAACTCGCTCAGCGCTGAACAAATTCGGCTAGTCAAAGAATCGCGTTATGTTAGCCGCTCGTGCAACTACAGGTAAGGCGGAAGCCATGACACGTGGTTTGATCGTCGGCGAGACCGGCAAGCTTCTCCTCCAATCCGGCGGGTTCGAGGGGATGGGCGAGGATGAGGGGCCATCTCGGCAGCAGGTGCGATATTGGCTCCTGTTTTGGGATCAGGCCGTGCACGCCCGCAATGCGTTGCTAGGCGGCGCCCCGTTGCCGGACCGAGACTTCCTACTTGATGTGGGCTTCCTGTCGGAACGACCTGCACCGCCGATCCAAGGAAACTTCTCACTGCCAGGCGTTTTGCAGGATGCCTATTCAGACGCCCTCTTGGCATGCGAGCGAGAACAGCCCGGTTCTTGGGCCATGGCCACAGGCTTGGGCACGCTGGACCCAGAGGAAGGCGAGTTGTTCGACGGCGTTGAGGATCGCGGCTTATTGGTGCGGCTATACGGGGCCATCCCTGTTCCTGACAAAGATGTGCACCTGAATGATGTTCTTGAGTTCAAGGCTAAAAGAACGTCAGAGCTTGCTGCGCTCCGCCACCAAATCGAACAAATCTATCTAAAGGCCGGATCTAACGATGATGATCCAGCCGTGGCGATCAGGCTCGGTTTAGAAAAGGTTGCCGTTGCGGGAGCCGACTGCGTTCGCGTCATGCGAGAGCGCAAGCTACCCTTCAAGATGACGACAGAACTGGCGAGCCTAAACCTCGCCAGCGCCGTGATCGCTGGCGCCGCCAGCCTAGCAGCCCATCAACCCATTGAAGTGATCGCAGGCAACGTCCTTACGGCAGGGTTTTCAACGACGCTCGCCGTGTCTTGGAAGGGGCGAGCGAAGGCCGGAGTGCCGTTCCAATACGTTGCGGATTTCCACGACGAAGTCTTCGGCGAATAAGCCAGTTTCGGACGTTTATATAGATCAAGCCGAGGCAGAAGCCGAACACGGGCACCCGCCAGTCGAATGGCAGCCAGTCCATCACTTATCGCCTCCACACGACCCGCCATGAAACACCACCAGCCGGTCCAGCTGGTCGGCGTTGGCGCCGAAGGCGGTCATGATGCGGATGGCGGCGGCGCGCGCCTCGGGCGTCATCGTGCCGATCACCGCCGCCGGAAACCCGGCCGGGCGCCGCGCACAGGTCAGCAGCTCGCCCTGGGGCCGCAGGTCGGGGGCGTCCACGACCGTGACGATGGGCGGCGGCGCGGCGCTAACAGCCCGGCCCGCGCACCCCGGCAAGGTCGTTGAGAGCGCAAGCAAAGCCAGCGCCGACCCGGTCATTCTCGACTTTCGCATTCTCGGTTTCCATGTGGGTAATCGCTTCCAGCGACCGTTGCGAGTTGGCGGCCGCGATCAACGCACCGTGACGTGGGGCGACCGACTATCACGACGCCAACCAGGCGGTCACCGATGTAGGCGGCAAGGCTGAAACGGTGCCCGCGCGGGGCGGCATGATGCCGATGGTTCGCACTCACGACCGCGCAGGCATCTTTCTCGATCATGCCACTTGAAGGCGGCCCGCAGGGGTCGCCTTTTTCTTTTCGCTCTCGACCGCCGGGGGCGGCAGGGTCAGGATGGCCTCAAAAGACAATCCTAGGAGATAGACGCATGGCTTTGAACGGCAAGACGAACCGCCAGTGGGTGCTGCGCCAGCGGCCCAAGGGTCTGATTCAACCGGGCGACCTGGAACTGGTCGAAAGCCCGATCCCGGATCTCAAGGAGACCGAGGTTCTGGTCCGCACCGTCTATCTGTCGCTGGATCCGACCAATCGCACCTGGATGAACGATTCCGAGGGTTATCTGCCGCCGGTGGGTCTGGGCGAGGTCATGCGCGGCCTGACCCTGGGCGTGGTCGAACACAGCCGATCCGACCGGTTCAAGGTCGGGGACGTGGTCATGCCCGCCTCGGCCGGCTGGGCCGATTACGCCGTCGTGCCCGAGGGCGGGCTGCGTCCGGTCCACCGTGCGCCAGGCCTGCCGTTGACGGCCAATATGTCGGTCCTGGGCATGACCGGCCTGACCGCCTATTTCGGCGTCACCGACGTGCTGAAGGCCAAGGCCGGCGAGACGATCGTGATCTCGGCCGCCGCCGGCGCCGTGGGCTCCATCGCCGGCCAGATCGCCAAACAGCGCGGCTGCCGCGTCATCGGCATCGCCGGCGGACCCGAGAAATGCGCCTGGCTGACCGACGAACTCGGCTTCGACGCCGCCGTCGATTACAAGAACGAGGATGTCGGCGCGGCCCTGGATCGGCTGGCGCCGGACGGGATCGATCTGAACTTCGAGAATGTGGGCGGCGACATCATGATCGCTGTCTTCAACCGGCTGAAGGTGCACGGCCGGATGGCGGTGTGCGGCCTGGTGTCGTCCTACAACGCCACCAAGGCGCCGCCGTCGCCGAACTTCGCCCGCATCATCACCCACCGTCTGACCGTCCAGGGCTTCCTGGTGCTCGACTACGCCCCGCGCGCCCGCGAAATGGTCGCCGAGATGGGACCCTGGCTGGCCGAAGGCAAGGTGAAGTGGAAGGTCCATGTCGATGACGGGCTGGAAGGGGCGGTGGAATCGCTGAATCGCTTGTTCACCGGCGATCACGACGGCAAGCTGCTGGTTCGCGTCTCCGAAGAACCGGCCTGAGGATATCCATGAGCGACCCCCTGCTCGTCCATTACGAGGATCTGGAGACGGGACAGGTCGTGCCCCTGGGCGCCTGCGCGGTCGATCCGGCCGCGCTGGACGTCTTCGTCGAGCGGTTCTCGCCCGGCTGGGACGTCGCCTATGGCGCGCCGGACGCCATGGTCTACGCCCTGTGGAGCCGGCTGGCGGCCGAGAAGGCCGGCGGCTGGGCCCAGACCAAGGTCCTGGCCGTGGACGGTCTGCGCTATCTGCGCAATCCGCCGCCGGGCGAACTGCTGCGCGGACGGATGACGGTGATGGGCAAGGATCCGGTCGGAGACGAGAAGGGCATCGTCATCGCCTCGCACGACCTGCTGGATGAAGGCGGTCGGCTGGTCTTCTCCTGCCTGACCCGCGCCGTCTTTTCGCGCCGCTGAAACGCAGAACGCCCCGCCGGCGAACCGGCGGGGCGTTCCATTTCGATCGGAGGGCGGGTCTTAGTTGACCGTGCCCGGGGCCTGGCGAAGGAAGGCCAGGGCGATCAGGCGGTCCCAACCCAGCAGCGACACCAGGTGGGCGTAGATCTGGCCCAGGGCGCCGTTGTCGCGCAGTTCGGCCAGCTTCTCGGCCGGCAGGGCCTTCAGCTTGTCTTCCGAGACGGCGTAATATTCGGCCAGCTTCTGCGGCGCGCCGGGCGTGCCGTCCGGGTTGCGCGGCGTGAAGACGGCTTCGCGCACGTCCAGCAGATCCAGGTCAGTGATCAGCTTGACGAAGGCCTCGGTGCGCTGACGCTCCTGCTCGAAGTTGTTGCAGAACTCCATCGCCATGGTGGTGTAGTCGCTGGCCTGGCCGTTGACGAACAGCGGGTTCTGGCCGCCCTCGGCGACGATCTCCGCGCCGCGGTCGATGCACAGGATCAGGCGCTGGTTCTGCTTGTCGTCGGCGAAGACGAACGGATAGCGGCGCACATAGGCCGGGATATAGGCGTCGGGGCGGAACTCGCCGTCGGCCGCCACGAACAGGTTCTCGCCCTGGCGCAGGCCCATGACCACGACCGGCTGGCGGTTGTCGCCGGTGAAGATCACCGGATAGGACAGGGCGGCGGCGGCGAACTCGGTCACCGTCAGCGGCACGACATTGGTCTGGCCGACGAAGGCGTAGGGCTTGTCGGCCGGATTGACGCCCAGCGCGCCGTGCAGGCCCGGATCCAGCGGCTCGGGGTTCTTGTAGAAGAGGACATTGCCCTCGAGCGGCGAGTTGGTCGTGTCGGTCATGAGAAGCCAGGCGCTCTGGAATGGAAACGAGGCGGGCCTTCTAGCCCAAGCGCGTCCCAGCGGCAAACGGAGGCGACGCCCGACGGCGTCTCATGTTGCGGCCAGGCCGCTCAGCCATTAGCTGTGGCGCATGACCTCCACCTGCGACCACGATCACGATCATGCGGGCCTGCACGGCGCGGCCCTGATCCGCGCGCTGGAGGGGGCGGAAGCGCGCATGACGGCGGCGGGCGAGCGGATGACGCCGCCGCGTCGACGGGTGCTGTCCCTTCTGCTCGAGACCGGCGAGCCGGTGAAGGCCTATGACCTGATCGCCCGCTTCGGCGAGGACGGCCAGGCCGCCAAGCCGCCTACCGTCTATCGCGCTCTGGAGTTTCTGGAACGCCAGGGCATGGCCCACCGCATCGCCTCCATCAGCGCCTATGTCGCCTGCGCCGGACATGAAGAAAACACCGCGCCCCATGCGGCGGCCTTCCTGATCTGCGACTGCTGCGGGGCGACGCGCGAGATCAACGGGCCGGACCAGGGCGCCATGGACGCCGCCGCCGCCGCCGCCGGCTACGCCATCGCCCGCACCACCATAGAGGCGCACGGACTCTGCGCCGCCTGTCGTCAGGCCGCATGATCATGGATGCTGCGCTGATGTCCCCGCCCCGTCGACTCAGCGTGCCGATCAACAATCACTGGGGCGCGGGCCGGATGTCCGTGATGGACTTCGGCGACCCGAAGCGGCCCGTGGACCTGATCTTCTCCCACGCCAACGGCTTCAACGCCGCCACCTACCGCAGCCTGTTGTCGCCCCTGTCGGCCAGTCTGCGGATCTGGGCTCCGGATCTGCGCGGCCACGGCGGGTCGGACCTGCCGGTGTTCGCTCGGCCCAAGTCCAGCTGGCTGGATCACCGCGACGACATCCTGGCCCTGATCGAGGCGATCGACGGGCCGCCGGTGGTCCTGGCCGGCCATTCGATGGGCGGAACCGCCTCGCTGCTGGCGGCGGCCGAACGGCCGGATCGGGTGTCGAGCCTGGTCCTGTTCGATCCGGTGATCTGGCGGCGCGCGGCGGTCTTCGCCTTCAACCTGCCCTTCGCCCACCGGCTGATGAAGGACATCCCCATCGCCAGGGCCACACGCCGCCGTCGCCCGGTGTTCGACAGTCGCGAACAGGCCATGGCCGCCTATCGCGGACGCGGCGCCTTCAAGGGCTGGCCCGACCGGGTGCTGACCGACTATCTGTCCGAGGGCCTGGTCGAGACGTCGGACGGTCTGACGCTGACCGCCACCCCGGCCTGGGAGGCCGCCAACTACGCCGCCCAGGCGCATGATCCCTGGCGGGCCCTGCGCCGCTATCCGGGGCCGATCCATATTCTGAAGGCCGAGCACGGCGCCCTGACCCATGTGCCGGTCGCGCCGCGCGGCCTGCCGAACGTGACGGTCGAGGTGGTCGCCGGCGGCGGCCATCTGTTCCCCATGACCCATGCCGACGTCGCCCGCGACGCCCTGTTCGAGGCGGCGGTCTGAGGGCGGACGATTAATCGGGGGACAGGCGCCGAGCCCCATGATAAGGGCGCCGCTGAGCATAACTCCCCGAGACGTCCCGCTTGTCCTTCTTTCACGCCGGTCCCGCGCCCAAAGGCGCCGGCCCCCGATCCGGGGGGTTGCGGGACGGTTTGATCCTGACGCCGGGAATGAAGGTCGGGCTGTTCGGCGGCTCCTTCAATCCGGCCCACGACGGTCACGCCCATGTGGCCGAGACGGCCATGCGCCGCCTGGGCCTGGACCGGGTCGTCTGGCTGGTCTCGCCGCAGAACCCGCTGAAGGACGCCCGCCACAGCGCGCCCCTCTCCGAACGCATGGCTTCGGCGCGTGAACACGCCCGCGGCCCGTCGATGATCATTTCGGATTTCGAGACTCGCACCGGCGTGGCCTGGACCGTGGACACCCTGCGCCTGCTGGTCGCGCGGCATCCCGGCGTGCATTTCGTCTGGCTGATGGGGTCGGACAATCTGGCCAGTTTCCATCGCTGGCGCGGCTGGACCGACATCATGCGGCTGATGCCGGTGGCGGTGATCGCCCGGCCGGGCTCCCTGCTGGACAGCCGCACCGCCCCGGCGGCCGCGCGGTTCGCGACCTTCCGCGTTCCGGCCGAACAGGCGGGTCTGTTGCCGACCCTGTCGGCGCCCGCCTGGACCTATCTGACGGCGCCGCTGAACCCCCTGTCCTCGACCGCGATCCGGACCGGGACCGGACGACGCGCGGCCTCGTGATCGGGGCGCCGGTTCACGGACGGGCCCATCCGTGCTAGAGGGCTTCTTTAGTCAATGCTCCTGGAGCCCTCCGCTGACCCCCTCGCCCGCGTATGATACGCAAGACGCCGCCGTTTCGAACACGGCGCACGAGATGGATGCCATAGAACCTCTGCATTCCGAAGACGGCTTTGAATCCGACGGCGCGCCCAGCGCCTTCGGCGATTCCGCACCGCGCCCGATCGGCTCGACCCCGCTTGAAGAAGCCATTCTGAGCCGCCTCGACGAGGACAAGGCCCAGGAGATGGTTCTGATCGATCTCAAGGGCAAAAGCGCCATGGCCGACACCATGATCGTGGCGTCGGGCCGGTCGCACCGCCATGTCGGCGCCATCGCCGACCACCTGCTGCGCACGCTGAAGGAACAGGGCCTGGGCAAGGCCAAGGTCGAGGGCCTGCCGCATTGCGACTGGGTCCTGATCGACGCCGGCGACGTGATCGTGCATCTGTTCCGCCCGGAAGTGCGCACCTTTTACAATATCGAGAAGATCTGGGCCGTCGATTCCGCTCACCGCATGGTCCGCGACTGAGACCATGAGGCTGGGGATCGTCGCCATCGGCCGACCGGGCCGAGGGCCAGAGGCGACCCTCGCCGACGACTACGCCAAGCGCGCCACCCTGTCCGGACGCGCGCTTGGCCTCGGCCCCCTTGAACTGATCGACCTGGAAGCCAAGAAGCCGGGCAAGGGGCCGGAAGCCGAACTGATCCTCGCGGCCGCGGAAGGGTCGCATCTGATCGCCTGCGACGAGCGTGGAAAGACCTATTCCTCGCGCGCCTTCGCCGACCATGTCGCCAAACTGCGCGACCAGGGGGAACGCCGTCTGGTCTTCGCCATCGGCGGCGCGGACGGGCTGGACGACAGCGTGCGCGCGGCCGCCTCATCGACCCTGGCCTTCGGTCCCCAGACCTGGCCCCACGCCCTGGCCCGCGCCATGCTGGCCGAACAACTCTATCGGGCCGTGACCATCCTGGCCGGATCCCCCTATCATCGCGACTGACATGGGTCGCGCCGCCACACTCTCTCTCGCCCTGCTGACGGGCTTCGTGCTCGCCGCGCCCGCCGTGGGCCGGCAGGCGCCTGAAAGCGAGCTGGCCCGCACCCAGGCCGAATACCGCGACGAGGCCGTGCG
The DNA here is from genome assembly GCF_059415785.1 of Brevundimonas sp. GW821-FHT10A07. Lineage (NCBI taxonomy): Bacteria > Pseudomonadati > Pseudomonadota > Alphaproteobacteria > Caulobacterales > Caulobacteraceae > Brevundimonas > Brevundimonas sp. GW821-FHT10A07. Next base: position 59,247 of record NZ_JBWKNX010000005.1, on the reverse strand, counting down.
GGCGCGCCGCCTGCGCGCCGACGCCGATGCGGCCAAGTCCGAACTGGCCCAGCTGGAGCGACGCCTGGCGGCCTTGCGCGCCGACGAACGGACCGACGACCGCCAGATCGACGACCAACGCGCCCGCCTGCGCCAGCTCAGCGAACGCGAGGCCGAACTGGTCACGAACCTGGCCCGGGAGCGCGGGGCCCAGGGCCGGCTGCTCAGCGCCCTGCAGATGATGAGCCGTCGCCCCCCGCCGCCCCTGCTGATTCCGGCGGACAAGGCGGTGGATACGGTGCGCGCCTCCATCCTGCTTCGGGCCATGACGCCCGACCTGGAAAGGCGCGCCCAGGCCCTGGCCGCGCGTCAGGCCGAGATCATGCGCATCCGCCGCCTGGCGGTCCTGTCGTCCGAACGGCTGCTGACCACGGAAAGCGCCCAGGGCGACCGCCGCGCCGAGATCGAGGGGCTGACGGCGCGCAAGACCGCCCTGACCGCCGTCCTGAACGCCGAGGCTCGCACCGCCGAACGCGCGGCCCGCGTGCTGGAGAACCGTATCCGCCAACTGGGCGGCGACGTCCCCGCGGCCGAGACGGCCGAGGCGGCGCCCACGCGCCTGCCCGCCGGCCGCACCCGCCTCAGTTCGCCCGTCCAGGGCGCGCCCAGCCAGACCTGGGGGGCAGGGACCTCGGGGTGGCGCTGGCGGGCCGACCGGGCGGCCGTGACCGCCCCCGCCGACGCCAAGGTCGCCTACGCCGGCCCCCTGACCGGCTGGGGCCAGGTGGTGATTCTGGATCTCGGCCCCGGCTGGCGGGCGGTCATCGCCGGGCTGGAAAGCGTGGACGTGGCGCACGACGCCCGCGTCTCGGACGGCCAGACCCTGGGACGCAGCGGCCCCGACGGCGACGTCTATTTCGAACTGCGGCGCGAGGAACGGCCCATCGATCCCGGTCCCTGGCTGAAATAGGCTCCGACAGGCGTCATTTCCGGCCTCTTGCCTCTGACGGCGAGTTGGGAGGCGGCGAAATGGCCGAGATGCGATAAGGCCTTGCTTTCCAACCTGACGCTGATTTTATCGGCGTGACGCTGCGCCGCCACGATTTCGTCGTGTCTGCGGGGCCTTACCCTTGCAACGGGCGCCTTTCATGATCGGCCCGACCGAAAGAGACCGAATGCGTAAACTGCTCCTCGTCGGCTGCGCCGCCCTGGTTCTCGGCGGCTCGGCCGCCGTCGCCACCAGCCAGACGCCCCGCAACGAAACCTTCCGGATGCTGGAGCTGTTCGGCGACGTGGTCGGCATCGTCGAGCAGGCCTATGTCGTCCCCGTCGACAACAAGAAGCTGATCGAGGCGGCCCTGGCCGGCATGATGACGGCGCTGGATCCCCACTCCAACTATCTGCCGCCGTCCAACTATGACGAGCTGCGCGAACGGACCGAGGGGCAGTATTCGGGCGTCGGCCTGACCATCACCTCCGAGGGCGGGCTGGTGAAGGTCATCTCACCGATGGACGAAAGCCCCGCCGCCAAGGCCGGGGTTCAGGCTGGCGACGTCATCTCATCCATCGAGGGGCAGAACGCTTCCGGCCTGACCGTCAGCCAGGTGTCCGAGAAACTGCGCGGATCCGTCGGCACCAGCGTGCGCGTCACCTTCCTGCGCGACGGCGAGGACCCGCTCGAGGTCGTCCTGACCCGCGAGATCATCAAGGTTCAGTCGGTCACGGGCCGGGTCGAAGGCGATTTCGGCTATCTGCGCGTCTCGACCTTCAACGAGAACACCGGCCGCGAACTGACCGAGGCCATCGCCAAGATCAAGGCCGAGAAGCCCGGCGTGAAGGGCTATGTCCTGGACCTGCGCAACAACGGCGGCGGCCTGCTGAACGCCGCCATCGACGTGTCGGACGCCTTCCTGGAGCGCGGCGAGATCGTCAGCCAGCGCGGCCGCAAGCCCGAGCAGATCCAGCGCTATTCCGCCAAGCCCGGCGATCTGACCGGCGGCCTGCCGGTGGTGGTCCTGGTCAACTACGGCTCGGCCTCGGCCTCGGAAATCGTCGCCGGCGCCCTGAAGGACCATGAGCGGGCGACCATCGTCGGCCTGACCAGCTTCGGCAAGGGGTCGGTCCAGACGGTGATCCCGCTGCGCCAGGGCCAGGACGGCGCCCTGTCGATCACCACGGCCCGCTACTACACGCCGTCCGGCGCCTCGATCCAGAAGATCGGCATCGAGCCGGATCTGGAGGTCGCCCGGTCCGAGGCCGAGGCCCGCATCGTCTCGCGCTCCAGCTTCATCTATTCCGAAGCCGCCTACGCCACCGCCCTGGACTCCTCCATCGGCGCGGAACGCAAGGGGCCGCACACGCCGCGCGAGGCCCCGGGCAAGGACTTCGACAAGGAAAAGGACTACCAGCTGCAACGCGCCCTGGATGTCCTGCGCGCCGGCGGCGACCTGTCCAAACTGTCCGCCCCGCCCGAGACGATCGTCGTCACCGAGCCGGGCTCCGAACCGAAGAAGGACGAAACCCCGGACGAAACGCCTGAGGACTGATTTCGGCACGCGGGTTGCAAGCCTTTCCGCAACAGTCGCGTCGTCGACTATTTCGGAAAGGAGAATGTCTTGTCGATTTCGTCGGTTAGCAGCTTCCTTGGCAGTGTGGGCTCGGTCGGCCAGAGCGCATCCGCCGGGCAAAATAAGCCCACTTCTGTCCTTCAGAACGATCTTGACCAGATTCGTGAGAAGGGGCTCAGCGCCTGGGCGCATGAGCAGCAGATGGAGAAGCTCAAGGCGCGGCTCCGCGAGCAGGTCCTGTCGGACAAGAATATGAGCGAGCGCGACGTCGCCGCCCTGCCGAAGGAAGCCCGCGCCACGATCGAGGACGAGATCGCCAAGCTGGTCGCCCAGAAGCTGCAGGAGGCGCTGGAGGCCAAGGTCAAGGACGCGGCCGCCCAGGGCAAGACGCAGGCCGTGCTGCTGAACATCTCCGTCTGAACCGGGAAGGGGCCTCCGCCGTGCGCACGGCGAGAGAATCTGTGGCGTTGGGATTCGACATTCCCCTTGTTTTCCTTCATAAGCCGCCGCTTCCGACGCAAGTGAACCTCGCGTCTCCACCCACACGACAGCTCTTTTGTCGTGCTACCGCGCTCCGCGCTGCTTGAGCACAGCCCATTCGGGCTCAAGCAGGCCGCAAGGCCGATAGCCCAAAAAAGAGAACGAGGTGGGCGAGAACCCTCTGCCGACGTGATCGTCGCCAGAGGCCGTTGTCGTATGGAGCCGTTTCACCCGTCGCCACGAGGTAGTGAATGTTCGAGGCTCTGAACGAGCGGCTGACAGGCGTCTTCGACCGGATCACCGGCCGCGGCGCCCTGTCCGAAAAGGATGTCGCCGAGGCGATGCGCGAAGTGCGCGTGGCCCTGCTCGAGGCCGACGTCGCCCTGCCGGTCGTCAAGGAATTCATCGCCTTCGCCACCGAGCGCGCCACGGGCGAAGAGGTCATCCGTTCGGTCCGCCCCGCCGACCAGGTGGTCAAGATCGTCTATGACGGCCTGATCGAGATGCTGGGCGGCGAAGAGCCGGTCCCGCTCAACACCAACGCCACTCCGCCCGCCGTGGTCCTGATGGCCGGCCTTCAGGGCTCGGGCAAGACCACGACCTCGGCCAAGCTGGCGCTGCGCCTGACCAAGTTCGATCGCAAGAAGGTCATGATGGCCTCGCTGGACACGCGTCGTCCGGCCGCGATGGAACAGCTGGCCCAGTTGGGCAAACAGATCGACGTCGCCGTCCTGCCCATCGTGGCGGGCGAAAGCGCCGTCCAGATCACGCGCCGGGCGCTGCAATCCGCCAAGCTCCAGGGCTTCGACGTCCTGATCCTCGACACCGCCGGCCGCATCACCCTGGACGAGGGGCTGATGAACGAGGTGGCCGAGGTCGCCGAGATCGCCAAGCCCGTCGAGACCCTGCTGGTCGCCGACAGCCTGACCGGCCAGGACGCGGTCCGCACCGCCGCCGCCTTCCACGCCCGCCTGCCCCTGACGGGCCTGGTCCTGACCCGCGCCGACGGCGACGGTCGCGGCGGCGCCATGCTGTCGATGCGGGCCGTCACCGGCCTGCCGATCAAATATCTGGGCGCCGGCGAAAAGGTCGATGCGCTGGACGTCTTCGACGCCCGCCGCGTCGCCGGCCGCATCCTGGGCCAGGGCGACATCGTCGCCCTGGTCGAGAAGGCGTCGCAGGACCTGGACCAGGCCAAGGCCGAGAAGATGGCCCGCAAACTGGCCAAGGGCCAGTTCGACCTGGACGACCTGGCCGGTCAGCTGCAGCAGATGAAGCGGATGGGCGGGCTTCAGGGCATCATGGGCATGCTGCCCGGCGTGGCCAAGATGAAGGGTCAGATGGCCGAGAGCGGCATCGACGACCGCATGATCCTGCGCCAGGAAGCCATCATCTCCTCGATGACCAAGGTCGAGCGCAAGAAGCCCGACCTGCTGAACGCCAGCCGCAAGAAGCGGATCGCCGCCGGCGCCGGCGTCGATGTCCAGGACGTGAACCGGGTTCTGAAACAGCACCGCCAGATGGCCGACGTGGTCAAGCAGATGGCGCGCGGCGGACCCAAGAAGATGCAGCAGATGGCCGCCATGCTGGGCGGCCTCGGCGGCGGCGGCGGCATCCCCGGCATGCCGGGCATGGGCGGCGGCCCCGATCTGAACCGATTGAAGGCCCTGGGCGGCGGCAAGACGCCGGAACCCAGCGCCGACGACCTGAAAGCCATCCAGGACCGCCTCGCGGGACTTGGAAACCCCCTCGGGGGCGGCGGACAACTTCCGGGAGGCCTTCCGGGCCTGCCGGGCTTCCCTCCCAAGAAATAACGACTTCCTAGAAAGAGACTGAAAATGCTGAAGATTCGTCTGGCCCGCGGCGGCGCCAAGAAGCGCCCCTACTACCACATCGTCATCGCCGACTCGCACTCGCCCCGCGACGGCAAGTTCATCGAGAAGGTCGGCAGCTACAACCCGATGCTGCCCAAGGACGGCGCCACTCCGCGCGTCGCCCTGAAGGTCGAGCGTATCGCCGAATGGCTCGGCAAGGGCGCCCAGCCGACCGACCGCGTCGCCCGCTTCCTGTCGCAGGACGAGACCCTGGGCGCCAAGGTGAAGTGGACCCAGTCCAACAACCCGAACAAGGCCCAGCCCGGCAAGAAGGCGCAAGAGCGCGCCGCCGAACGCGCCCAGCGCGAAGCCGACCGCCTGGAAGCCGAAGCCGCCGCCAAGGTCGAGGCCGCTGAAGCCGCCGCCCGCGCCAAGGAAGAAGCCGCCGCCGCTGCTGCTGCTCCGGCTGTCGAAGAAGCCCCGGCCGAAGAATCGCCCGCCGCTGAAGCCGCTGCTGAAGAGGCCCCCGCTGCTGAAGAAGCAACCGAAGAAAAGACCGAAGCCTAAGATCTTCGGTCTCGACACGATCAAGGCGGCGTCCTTCGACGCCGCCTTTTTCATGCGCTACTAGACCCTCTCCCGCTTGCGGGAGAGGTGGCCCGGCGATCGGCGCAGCCGATCCAGGGTCGGAGAGGGAAGTGTCGCGACACTTCCCCCATCGTCAGCCGTCTCGCTGCGCTCGACGAGCTGACACTTCCCCCCGCAAGCGGGGGAAGATCTAGGACGACGGACACAGACCATGACCACGGACAGCAGATTGATCCTCGTCGGCCAGATCGGCGGCGGTTTCGGGGTGCGGGGCGAGGTGCGGGTGACCGCCTTCACCGCCGATCCCCTGGCCCTGACCGCCTATGGCCCGCTGCTGCGCGCCGACGGCACGGTCGCCCTGACCCTGTCCGCGACCCGCCCGGACAAGAGCGGCGTGGTCGGCCGGGCCAAGGAGATCGCCACCAAGGAACAGGCCGACGCCCTGCGCGGCCTGAAACTCTATGTTCCCCGCGACCGCTTCCCCGAACCGGAGGAGGACGAATTCTATCTCGCCGACCTGCTGGGCGTCGAGGTCCGCGACACGGCGGGCGAGGTCATGGGCACGGTCAAGTCGGTCCAGAATTTCGGCGCCGACGACATGCTGGAGATCGCCCCCGCTGCGGGCGGCCCGACCTGGTATCTGCCCTTCACCAAGGAAGCGACGCCCGAGCTGCACCTGGCCGACGGCTGGCTTCTGGCCGTCCCGCCGACCGAGGTGGGTGAGCGCGAGCCGGACTAGCTGTTGTCTTCGACCTCGGCGTCCGGGCCGTTCTTCTTGATGGAGTCGATGGCGTTCTGGGCCGAGGCCTTGGAGCTGTAGCCTTCGGTCGAGAACAGGGTCTCGGAATTGTATTTGAACCGGACCCGGAACTCGCCGGCCTTGTCCTTGTAGATCTCGAACTTGTGCGCCATCGGGCGTCTCCCTTCCTGCGACCTGTGATCGGTCACGGCCAAGCTGGCGCCGTCCTCGGTGCGTTTCCAGACACAAGCCCGCGACCAAATCGTGCCGATGACAGTTGCGAACCTTGCGCATGGCGCCGACATGGTTGTTCATCACCACGCCGAGGCCGAACCCATGACCGACCTGTCCACCTTTCCGATCACCGGCCGCTGGCCGGCCCGGCGTCCCGACCGGTTGCAGCTCTATTCCCTGCCCACGCCCAATGGCGTGAAGGTGTCGATCATGCTGGAAGAGGTCGGCCTGGCCTATGAGCCGCACTTCATCGACATCATGGCCAACGAGACCTGGGGGCCGGAATTCCTCTCGCTGAACCCCAACGGCAAGATCCCCGCCATTCTCGACCCGGACGGCCCCGGCGGACAGCCGCTGGCCCTGTTCGAGTCCGGCGCCATCCTGATCTATCTGGCGGAAAAGACCGGCAAACTGCTCTCGACCGATCCGGCGACCCGCTATGAGACGATCCAGTGGCTGATGTTCCAGATGGGCGCGATCGGCCCGATGTTCGGCCAACTGGGCTTCTTCCACAAGTTCGCCGGCAAGGACTATGAGGACAAGCGTCCGCGCGACCGCTACGTCGCCGAGAGCCGCCGTCTACTGGGCGTGCTGGAAACGCGGCTAGAGGGCCGCGACTGGATCATGGACGACTATTCCATCGCCGACGTCGCCACCCTGGGCTGGGTCCGCAACCTGATCGGCTTCTACGAGGCGGGCGAGATCGTCGGCTTCAACGACTTCCCGCACGTCGCCGCCTGGCTGGAGCGCGGCCTGGCCCGTCCGGCGGTGCAGCGCGGGCTGGCGATTCCGGCGCGGGGCTGAACCCTCGCCCATTGGCCGCGTTGTCTCGCCACACCAACAGGAGCGCGACCGATGGGCATCTTCTCTTCGATCTGGAACAAGATCACCGGCCACAAACCGAAGACGGCCCCCGCGCCGTCGCTGACCGTCGGCGGCGCGCCCCCCACGCCGGGCGCTGCGCCCATTGCGACGGCGGCACCTGTCCTGCCCCCGGTCGACGTCGAGGCGGTGCTCAGCGATCTGGCCGAATCCAGGGGGGGCGGCGGCAACTGGCGCACCTCGATCGTCGATCTGCTGAAGCTGCTGGATCTGGATTCCAGCCTGGCCGCCCGCAAGGAACTGGCCGAGGAACTGAACGTCCACGCCGGCGAACACGGCTCGGCCGAGCAGAACACCGCCCTGTCCAGGGCGGTCTGGAACAAGCTGGCGGAAAACGGCGGCCAGGTTCCGGCGTCGCTGCGGGACTGAGGCGACTCGGCGGCCCGGGGCGCTGGATCAGGCTTTCGGTCTGATCCAGCGCAGCGCGCCCAGGGCCGCGAAGCCGACGACCAGGCCCCAGAAGGCCGAGCCTATGCCGAACAGGGCGATCCCCGATCCGGTGGCGGCGAAGGTCAGGACGGCGGCTTCGCGCTCGTCCGACTTGGCCAGCATGGCGACCAGAGCGCCCGTCAGGGCCGCGATCAAGGCCAGGCCCGTGATGATGGCCAGCACCGCCGGCGGCATGGCGATGAACAGTCCCGCCAGAGGCGCCGCGAACAGCGCCACCAGGATATAGAAGCCGCCATAGATCACCCCGACGATCCAGCGTCGCGCCGGATCCGGGTGGGCGTCCGGCCCGGTGCAGAGGGCGGCGGTTATGGCGGCCAGATTGACTCCGTGCGCCCCGAACGGCGCGGCGATCACGCTGGTCAGGCCCGTCGCCAGGATCAGGAGGTTCGCCGGGGGCGCATATCCGGCGGCCCGCAACACCACCAGGCCCGGCAGGTTCTGCGACGCCAGCGTCACCAGGAACAACGGCAGGCCCAGACTGGCGGCGACCTTCCAGTCAAAGGCGGGCATGACGGGCGACAGCGTCCCGAACAGGCCAGTCCCCGGCGGCAGGCCGATCTGGTTCCTGAGCATCAGCACGACGAAAGCCGCGCCCAGGACGGCGGGCAGGGCCCAGGCGGGCCACAGGCGGCGCACGACGATGAAGACGGCCAGCAGGCCGGCCGCCAAGGTCAGCTCGTCGGGCGCGACCTTGAACAGTCTCAGCACGAAGGGCGACAGCACGCCCGCCAGCATGGCCGAGGCGACCGAGGCCGGGATTTTCTGGGCCAGCCGTCCCAGGACGGGCAACAGGCCGGTCAGCAGCATCAACACGCCCGCCACCACGAAGGCGCCGACGGCGTTGGCCCAGCCCAGCCCCAGAGTGGAGGCCGCGAGCAGGGCCGCGCCGGGCGTCGACCAGGCCAGGACGACCGGCATCCGCAGTCGCCAGCTCAGCACCATGCCCGGCACGCCTATGCCCAGGCACAGGGCTGTGACCATCGACACGATCTGGGCGGGGTGGGCGCCGAGCGCCTGACCCGCCTGCACCACCAGGGCCACCGTGCCGCCGAAGCCGACGACGGTCGCCACCGCCGCCGCCGAAACGGCGGACGGCGTCAGCAGGGGGACGGACGGTTCGGAAATGGACAGGGGACGCCCCTATTCCTCGTCGCCGGCCAGACCCATCATGTGGAAGCCGGCGTCGACGTGGACGACTTCGCCCGTGGTCGACAGGCCCAGGTCCGAGCACAGCCACAGGGCCGCCCCGGCGACGCCTTCCATCGAGGTGTCTTCCTTCATGGCCGACATGGCGCGGCCCTGGCTGATCATGCCGCGGCCGCCCGAGATGCCGGCCAGCGACAGGGTGCGCATGGCGCCGGCCGAGATGGCGTTGACGCGGATGCCCTTGGGCCCCAGGTCACGGGCGATATAGCGGGTCGCCGCCTCCAGCGCCGCCTTGGCCACGCCCATGGTGTTGTAGTTGGGGATGGCCCGTTCCGAGCCGAGGTAGGTCATGGTGATCATCGACCCGCCGTTCGGCATCAGTTTAGACGCGCGCTTGGCCACGTCCACGAAGCTGAAGGCCGAGATGTTCATGGCCAGCAGGAAGCTGTCGCGGCTGGTGTTCTCGACGAACGACCCCTTCAGCTCGTCCTTGTTGGCGAAGGCGACCGAGTGGACGACGAAGTCGATCGTGCCGAACTCTTTTTCCAGCTCGGCGAAGGCGGCGTCCATCGAGGCGTCGTCGGTGACGTCGGCCTGGATCAGCAGCCTGGCGCCCACGCTCTCGGCCAGCGGCCGCACCCGACGCTCAAGCCCATCGCCCAGATAGGTGAAGGCCAGTTCCGCCCCCTGGGCCGCCAGTTGCGAGGCGATGCCCCAGGCGATGGAATTGGCGTTCGCCACCCCCATGATCAGGCCCTTCTTGCCCTTCATGAGTTCGCCGGTCGGCATGTTCCAGCCTTCGGAAGCGGCCATGATACGTCTCCTGATGATTTGCGCGGAGGGTTAGCAGGCGCAGGCCACGGGCTCAACGTCTTCTCCCTCCCCCTGCGGGGGAGGGGGGCGAAGGCGGAGCCGAAGCCGGGTGGGAAGGGCCGCGCGACCCGTCCCCGACATTAGAAGATCTGAGCGGCGTCGCCTTGCCGCCCCCGCCCCGTCGCTGACGCGACGCCCCTCCCCCGCAGGGGGAGGGAGATCCATTGTCGTTAAAGCAGGGCCGAAATCGCCGCCCGCGCCGCCTCGCCCAGATCGGGGCGTTTCAGGGCCAGGGCCACATTGGCGCGCAGCAGGCCGATCTTGTCGCCGCAGTCGTGGGTGACGCCCGCGTATTCGACGGCGGTGAAGGCCTGGCGCTCCATCAGGCGGGCCATGGCGTCGGTCAGCTGGATCTCGCCCCCGGCGCCCTTCTCCTGGGTCGCCAGCAGGTCGAAGATCTCCGGCTGAAGGATGTAGCGGCCCGAGATCGACAGATTGGACGGCGCCGTGCCGGGGGCGGGCTTCTCGACCATCCCCTTCATCTCGATCCGGTTGCCCTGACGGCCGACCGGATCGACGATGCCGTATTTGTGGGCCTGTTCGACATCGACGGATTCCACGCCGATGATGTTGCCGCCGGTCTCGGCATAGACCTCGGCCAGCTGTTTCAGGGCGCCGGGCTGCGAGTCGACGATGACGTCGGGCAGGATGACGGCGAAGGGTTCGTCGCCGATGATGTCGCGGGCGCACCAGACGGCGTGGCCCAGCCCCTTGGGCTGCATCTGGCGGGTGAAGCTCATCTCGCCGGCCGAGGCCAGCTCGGCGTTCATCATCTCGAGGATCTCGATCTTGCCCTTGGCCAGCAGTTGGGCCTCAAGCTCGATCTGGTGGTCGAAATAGTCCTCGATGGCGCCCTTGGAGCGGCCGGTGACGAAGACGATGTGCTCGATCCCGGCTTCGCGGGCTTCTTCGACGATATAGGAGAGAATCGGCCGATCGACGACGTTCAGCAGTTCCTTGGGCGTGGTCTTGGTGCCGGGAAGAACGCGGGTGCCGAGGCCCGCGACGGGCAGAACGGCCTTGCGCAGACGCGCGGGCTTGGTGGTCATCAATGAATCCTGACAGCTATCCCGCCCCTCTTAGCCGGTGCGGACCGGCGAAAGAAGGGGCAGGACGGCCGTCGGTTCCGCCTTACTTGGCGGGCCGCTGCATCGGGGTCATGGCCGATGCGGTCGCGCGCTGGGCGACCAGTTGGTTTTCGGGCAGCGGGATCAGGCCGCGGTCGGCCAGATAGCCGCCCTTGCCTGCGGCGCCTTCCGACAGGAATTCCTGAATATACTGCTGCAGGCCGGGGATCACGCCGATATGGGCCTTCTTCACATAGATGAAGAGGCTGCGCGACAGCGGGTATTCGCCGCTGGCGATGGTGTCGGCGTTGGGGGTGACGCCGTCGATGGTCTCGGCCTTCACCGTGTCCAGGTTCTGTTCCAGGAAGGAATAGCCGAACACGCCCAGCGAGCCGGGGGTGCGGGTCAGGGTCTGGACGATGGCGTTGTCGTTCTCGCCCGAGTCGATCCAGGCGCCGTCTTCGCGCAGGGTGTGGGCCAGGGCCTCGAACCGGTCCTTGTCGGCTTTTTCCACGGCGGCGGCGGCGGGCACCAGCTTGGCGCCCGGCGTCATGCCCAGCTCCAGGAAGGCGTCGCGCGTGCCCGAGGTGGGCGGCGGGCCATAGACCTGGATCCGCTGGTTCGGCAGGCCCTTGTTGACCTCGTTCCAGGTCTTGGCCGGGTTGGCGACGAACTGGCCGTCGGGGCCGGGCACTTCCTTGGCCAGGCCTTCGTACAGGTCGTTCAGCTCGAAGTTGAAGCCGTTGCCGTTGCGGGCCGTGGCGACGACGATGCCGTCAAAGCCGATCTTGATCTCGACGATGTCGGTGACGCCGTTCTTCTGGCACAGGTCGAACTCCGACGCCTTCATGGGACGCGAGGCGTTGGCGATGTCCGGGGTGTTCGGGCCGACGCCCTGGCAGAAGGCCTGGATGCCGCCGCCGGTGCCCAGGGATTCGACGCGGGGCGCGGCGCCGCCGGCGGTGCGGGCGAAATTCTCGGCCACGCGGGTGGCGAAGGGGAAGACGGTCGACGAACCGGCCGACCAGATGCCCGAACGGGCGCCCGAGCTCCCGCCGCCGGAGCCGTCGCCGCAGGCCGCCAGGGCCAGAAGGGCGGCGGCCGCCGTCGCCAGTTTCAGTGTGCGGATCATTTGAAGATCTCCCTGAGCATCGATTTCACGACGGTTAGACCAGACGAGTGTGACTGTTTTTCCTGCGTCCCGGGCACGGCGCCCACCGTTACAGCAGGCGTTTGCGCATGACCTGGGACAGGGTGTCGATCAGGGTCACGGCGACCACGATGACGATGGCGATGGCGGCGACCCGGCTGTAGTCGAAGGCCTGGATGCTCTCGAACAGGGTCTGGCCGATGCCGCCGGCCCCGATCAGGCCCAGCACCGTGGCCGCGCGGCTGTTGGATTCGAACCGATACAGGGCGAACGAGGTCCACAGGGGCGCCACCTGGGGGAAGACGCCCCAGACGATCTCGTGCAGCTTGCCGGCGCCGGTGGCGCGCACGCCCTCGACCGGCCCCTTGTCGATCGACTCGACCGCTTCGGAGAACAGCTTGGCCAGCACCCCGCCGGTGTTCAGGGCCAGGGCCAGCACCCCCGCCAGCGGACCCAGTCCCACGGCGACGATGAACAGGGTGGCGATGACCAGGTCGGGGATCGAACGCAGCAGGTCCATGAACCGGCGCACGATGAAGACCATCCAGCCGGGCGCGATGTTGCGCGACGCCATCAGGCTGAGGGGCAGGGCGATGAAGACGGCCAGGAAGGTGCCCCACAGGGCGATCTGCACCGTCAGCCACATCTGGCCCGCCAGACTGGTCGTCGGCTGGGTGAAGACATGGGTGAACGACGTCCAGAAGTCTCCCGGCGGGAAGATGGCCCCCCAGTCGGGCCGCAGCAGGTCGGCGCCATAGGTGGAGATGTTCGACGAGCCCGAGAACAGCCGGCCGAAATTCTGCATGTCCACCTTGCCGAAGCTGGCGATCAGGATGATCGCCAGACCGCCCCACAGCATCAGGTCGAACAGGGTCGCCGACAGCGACTTGGTCGGCGCCGAGGGGATGGCGGTCGGGGCGACGCCGCCCTTGGCCGCCATGTCGAGGCTGGCTTCGGTCAAGGCTGGACCTCACGCTTGGCGCGCAGGGCGGCCAGGTCGCGTTCGGCGGCGGCGACGCCGGCCTGGTCGTTCTTGGCCCTGGCCTCGCTCAGCTTCTGGTCGGCGACCATCTCGCGCACCGGGTCCAGGTAGGAATCGTCGGCGGCGCGGAACATCGAATAGTTCAGGCCCGCCAGCACCTGACGCTGGCGCTCGGCCTCGGGGCCCTGGCCCTGGCCGTAGGTCAGGAAGAAGCTGCGCAACTTCTCCTTCAGCGCCGGATCCAGATCCTCGCGGATGACGATGCCGGATTCCGGGATCGGCGGCGACACCCAGATGTCCTCGATCTGCGACGCCAGTTGCGGGTTCTCGCGGCGCATGAAGACGGTGTTGACCGAGTTGGAGGTCGCAACATCGACCACGCCCGTGGCGACGGCGAAGGCGTTGGCCTGGTGGCTGGCCGAGCGCACGGTCTTGAAGCACTGGGCCGGCACGATGCCGCGGGGATTGAACAGGAAGGTCAGCGGGGCGAGCGTGCCCGAGGTCGACTGGGCGTCGCCGATGCCGAAATCATACTGCTTGCCGCAGGCCAGCACCTTGTCCAGCGTGACGCCCGAGCCTTTGCGCACGATCAGGGTCGAGGTGTAGCTGTCGCGACCCTCGGGATCGACGATGCGGGCGATGACCTCGCCCTGGGCGCGGTCGACGGCTTCCAGGGCCGGTTTGGCCGAGAACCAGGCCACCTGGGTCTGGTTGAACCGCATGGCCTCGATCAGGACATTGTAGTTGCCCGCGAAGAAGGGCTTCACCGGCACGCCGACGGCCTTGGACATGTCGTCCAGCAGCGGCTGCCACAGCGGGCCCGAAGAGGCCTGGCCCTCGGCCGAGAGGATGGAGAAGGTCAGTTCCGACGGCATGGTCCCGGCCGCCGGCTTCTCGTCGCCCCCGCCGCACGAGGCGAGGCCCAGGATCATCGCGGCGCCCAGGGCGGCGACGCCGGCCTTCGCTACGAAGCGACGCGCCAAAGAAGCTTGAAACGGGCTCATGCCTTGGTCTCCCAGAACGCGTCCTCGAATTCAGGACCATAGATATCGATCAGGCGCTGTTGGTCCAGGCCCGTGGCGGGACCGTCATAGACGATCTTGCCGCCCTGCAGCGCGATGACGCGGTCGCAGTAGCGGATGGCGTAGTCGACCTGGTGCAGGGTGACGATCACCCCCATGCCGTCGCGGCGATTCAGCTCGACCAGCAGCTCCATCACCTTGCGGGCGGACACCGGGTCCAGCGAGGCGACGGGTTCGTCGGCCAGGATGGCCTTGGCCCCCTGAACGATGGCGCGGGCGATGGCGCCCCGCTGCTGCTGGCCGCCCGACAGGGTGTTGGCGCGCTGCCCGGCGTAGTCGCTGACCCCGACCCGGTGCAGGGCCGCCATGGCGCGATCCTTGTCGGCCTGGGGCCACAGGCCCAGCAGGCCCTGCCAGGCCGGCAGACGCCCCAGGGCGCCCAGCATGACATTGGAGAACAGGCTCAGCCGCCCGACCAGATTGAACTGCTGGAAGATCATGCCCAGTTTGCCGCGCGCCTGGCGCACGGCGCCGGTGACGCGCCCGTCCTTCTGGACGGTTTCACCAAAGACGCTGATCGTCCCCTTGCCGGGATCGATCGACTGCAGGCCGGTGATGGAGCGCAGCAGGGTGGACTTGCCCGATCCCGACGGGCCGATCAGGGCGACCATCTCGCCCGAGGCCACGGAGATCGAGACGCCGTCCAGCGCCTTTCGCGATCCGAAGGTCTTCGACACGTCACGCGCCAGGACAAGCCCGGGGGCGACGGCGGCTGCGGATGAGGTCATGAACTCGCTGGGAGGCTGTGGCGAACGGGCGCCGCATGACGCGACAAAGGCTTCTGGGCAAGTCTTAATCGCACGGCAGGCGCAATCTCGTCCAGACCCGACCCGTTCAACCGGCCTCGGCCGCCGCCTCGACCCGTGCGACATCGGCGGCGATCGGCAGGGCGACGCGCGATCTGTCCAGCGCCTCGCGGGCCAGAACCTCCACCGCCCCGGCCAGGGCCGGCGTCGTCGCCAGAGTCTTCAGGCCCTTCTGAAGCCGCACGGCGACGGCGACGTCTCCGGCCCCGTAACGGGCCACCGGTCCGAAAACATCGTCAAGCAGGTCCGCGTCGGCGATTCCCGGCACGAACAGCCGGTCGCGATGCGGGGGCTGTTTTTCCGGACTGGCGTCGGCCGTCCAGACGTCCAGCAGGCGGACGCCCGCGCCGATGATCTGGATCGCCGTTCCGGGGTCGTTGACGCCGGGAGACAGGGCCTTGGCGGCGATCTCCCCCAGCACGATCAGGCCGAAACGCGGATCCTGATCATAGGACCGGGAATCGCCCAGGGCGAAGGCCGAACAGAAGTCGGCCTGCGCCGTGTCGTCGCAGGCGGCCAGGCTGATGCGCGCCAGCACCCCGCCGCGCCGCACGAAGGCGCCCGGCGCAGCCACGACCTCGACCTGACAGTCGCGCGCCTCGGCCAGGGTCTGAAGCCGGTCGGGATCGACGTTCTGGACATAGCCGGTGGCGGGGGCGACGACGACGGCGCCGTTTTCCAGGCCGCCCGCCCGGCCGCCCAGTCGCGGCAGGTCACGGCGCTGTTCCAGCGCATCCCGTGCATAGGACTCGACCAGCTCGATCATGTGCCCGACCCGCGCCAGGCTGGACAGGCGGTTGATCCAGGCCAGCAGGCGAAACGCCACCAGCCCGACCATGGCCAGGCTGAACAGGAACAGGATCGCCCGGCCGTTCTGGCCGTAGTAGTGGGCGTTGATCGCCGTCACCGACACGATGGCGTACAGGAAGGCGCCGACGAAGGTCGCCAGCGACTTCTGGGTTTCCTCGTCGCTGGTCACCAGGGCCGCGACCCTGGGGCTGGCGGCGGACGACACCGACGTATAGGCAGTCACCATGGCCCCGACCGAGAAGGTCGCGACGCCCAGCAGGCTGGACGCCAGTATGGTCAGGATGGATTCGACCGATTCTCCGCCCAGGCGCTCGGCCATGTCCTGGGGCACCCAGGGCGACAGGGCCGCCGCCAGCAGCGAGGCCGCCAGGCCGAAGACGGCGTAGGCGGTCGCCCGCACCCACAGTTGGCGCCGCGTCTTGCGCCACAGAAACAGCCATCGATTCATTCACGCCTCCCGTTCATCAACGGCGTGAAAAGGCCAAGGTTGCGCCCCTGGGGGGCTGTGACACTGTCGCGGGGGATTTGTGACAGTCCAAACCCAGGCCCCGCCACGAAAAAACCCCTTTACATGACAGTCCGATGCCCCCATATCGCGGCTTCCGGCGGACCCCGTGGTCTAACCGTTAAGCGCTGCTAACGCCGGTCTGGGTTTCACAATTAGCAGGGGGTTACGTGAATTGCGCACGTATCAGCTTCCCCTGGACCTGGTCCGTGAGCGGTCCCCTGAACGTCCCGTCGCCCTCGTGCGACCGCGTTCGGTATCCGTAGCGGCGCTTTGGTTCCAGGATAATCTAAAAGCCGACGTCTTCTATGCCGTGAAGGCGAATCCGTCGCGTTGGGTCATCGAGACCCTGATCGAGGCCGGGGTTCGTGGCTTCGACGTGGCGTCCATCGCCGAGATCGAACTGGTGCGTTCGGTCAGCCATGACGTTCGCCTGGCCTTCATGCATCCGGTCAAGAGCCGGTCTGCGATCACCAAGGCCTATTTCGAA
Organism: Brevundimonas sp. GW821-FHT10A07; assembly: GCF_059415785.1. Classification (NCBI taxonomy): domain Bacteria; kingdom Pseudomonadati; phylum Pseudomonadota; class Alphaproteobacteria; order Caulobacterales; family Caulobacteraceae; genus Brevundimonas; species Brevundimonas sp. GW821-FHT10A07. The sequence continues at coordinate 42,603 of NZ_JBWKNX010000005.1, read as the reverse complement.
CACGGCGTTCGCACCTTCTCGCTCGACTGCGTGGATGAGCTGAACAAGATCCTCGACGCCACCGGCGGCGCGGACGACCTGAACCTGATCGTGCGCATGGCGGTTTCGGCCGACGGCGCCGCCTATACCCTGTCGGGCAAGTTCGGCGTCCCCGCCGACCAGGCCCCCGCCTTGCTGCTGGCCACGCGCCAGGCGGTCAAGGACGGGCTGATGGGCGTCAGCTTCCATGTCGGCAGCCAGTGCATGCGCCCGACCGCCTATCAGGCGGCCATGGCCCAGGTCGGCCGTTCGATCAGCCGTGCGGGCGTCATCGTGGACATCGTCGATGTCGGCGGCGGCTTCCCCTCGGTCTATCCCGGCATGGTGCCGCCGGACATGAGCGAATACGCCGACGCCATCCATCGCGGCTTCAACGAGATGCCGGTGTCGGAAACGACCGAGCTGTGGTGCGAACCCGGCCGGGCCATCGTCGCCGAATCCTCGTCGATCCTGGCCCGTGTGGACCTGCGCAAGGGCGACGCCCTGTATCTGAACGACGGCTCCTACGGCTCGCTGTTCGATGCGACCCACTCGCGCTGGCCCTTCCCGACCAAGCTGGTCCGGGACGGCGAGGCTGCGTCCGAGCTGAAGGCGTTCCAGTTCTATGGTCCGACCTGCGACTCGATCGACCATATGCCGGGTCCGTTCTGGCTGCCGGCCGACATCCGCGAAGGCGATTTCATCGAAATCGGCATGCTCGGCGCCTATGGCGTCGCCATGTCGACCGGCTTCAACGGCTATGGCGAACACGACATCGCCATCGTCGAAGACGCCCCGATGGCCTCGCTCTACGGCTTGGCGCCGCGCTCCATCCCCACCGTGCGCACCACGGCCGAGGAGAACGCCCGCAAGGTCGTGCGTCTGTCACGTCCGAAAGGTAAGGCCGGTCAGAGGAAGAAGTCGCGACGCTGATCGTGAGAGGTGAATCGTGAGTCGTGATTGTCAGCCATGACCGACTTGCGAACTCACCGCGATCTAGACGTCTGGAAGCTCTCGGTTGATTGGGTTGAAGCCGTTTATCGTTGCTCGGTCTCCTGGCCGTCTGACGCGCGGTTTGGCCTGATCAGTCAAGTTCGTCGTTCAGCCGTCAGCGTGGCCGCCAATATCGCGGAGGGCGCAGGCCGAAACGGAACGGGGGAGTTCGTCCACTTCCTCGGCGTCGCGCGCGGGTCGCTCGCGGAGGTCGAAACCCATCTCCTCATCGCCGCGCGTCTCGGCTATCTAACGACTGACAATCTCCAGCCTTTGCTTGCCGACATGGAGCGGATCGGGCGTATGCTCTCCGCCCTTTCGACGCGACTGAAGCAACGGCGGCACGACTGACCGCACTTCACCATTCACGCCTCACGATTCACGAGTCACCCATGACTGCCAACACCAAGGCCCAGCTGCTGCAGAACGTCGTCGAACACGTGGACATCACGTCCTTCGACGCCCGTCCGATCATCGACAGCATGCGCAAGATGTCGTTCTCGAGCCGCGACACCGCCCGCGCCGCCGACATCTTCTCCATGGCCATCGAGGACAAGGACTGCTCGCCGTGGCTGATCCTGGCCGGCTCGACCTCGGCCGGCGGCTGCATGCACGTGTACCGCGACATGGTGAAGTTCGGCATGGTGGACGCGGTCGTCGCCACCGGCGCCTCGATCGTGGACATGGATTTCTTCGAGGCCCTGGGCTTCAAACACTATCAGGCGGCCGGCGAGGTGGACGACAACGTCCTGCGCGAGAACTACGTCGACCGGATCTACGACACCTATATCGACGAGGAAGAGCTCCAGGCCTGCGACCACACCATCCTGGAGATCGCCAACCGGCTGGAGCCGCGCGGCTATTCCAGCCGTGAGTTCATCTGGGAAATGGGCAAGTGGCTGAGCGAGGGCAACGCCAAGAAGCCCGGCTCGCTGATCCAGACCGCCTATGAAGAAGGCGTGCCGATCTTCTGCCCGGCCTTCGTCGACTCATCGGCCGGCTTCGGCCTGGTCAAGCACCAGAAGGAACGCGCCGCGGCCGGTCTGCCCTATCTGATGCTGGACGCCATCGCCGACTTCCGCGAACTGACAGACATCAAGATCGCCGCCGGCGTCACCGGCCTGTTCATGGTCGGCGGCGGCGTGCCCAAGAATTTCGCCCAGGACACCGTCGTCTGCGCCGAAATCCTCGGCGTCGAGGCCGAGATGCACCGTTATGCGGTCCAGATCACCGTCGCCGATGTCCGCGACGGCGCCTGTTCCTCCTCGACGCTGAAAGAGGCCGCCTCCTGGGGCAAGGTCCAGACCACCCACGAGCAGATGGTCTTCGCCGAAGCCACCACCGTCGTCCCCCTGATCGGCTCCGACGCCTACCACCGCGGCGCCTGGAAGGCCCGCGACAAGCGCCGCTGGAACAAGCTGTTCGAGAGGGGCTGAGCCGAGGCGGCTGCCCATGAGAAAAAGGCCGGCGGACCGATCCGCCGGCCTTTTTCTTACCCTCTCCCGCTTGCGGGAGAGGTGGCCCGTCGTTCGCGCAGCGAACCAGGGTCGGAGAGGGAAGTCTTCGTTCAGAAGAGACTTCCCCCATCGTCAGGCGTGTCGCTACGCGCCACGACCTGACACTTCCCCCGCAAGCGGGGGAAGGTCGTTCTAGGCCGCGCAACCCTCGAACCCGGCCCGCAGCGCGGCCTCGTCCAGCTCGCGGCCGATGAAGACGGCGCGGCTCCAGCGGCGTTCGCTCTCGCCCCATTCGCGTTGCAGATCGCCCTCCAGGATCATGTGGACGGCCTGGAAGACCAGGCGGCGGTTCTCGCCCTGGACGTCGATGATGCCCTTGGCGCGCAGGATGTTCTGACCCTGCTCGCCCAGCAGCCGATCCAGCCAGGCGGTGAATTTCGCCCCGTCCAGCGGTCGGTCCAGCGACAGGGAAATCCCCTTGATGTCGTCCTGGTGGGCGTGACCCCTCGCGCTATGGGAATGGGCGTCATGGGAATGGTCGCCGTGCGAATGATCATGCCCGTGGTCGTGGTCATGATGATGGTGGTCGTGGCCGCAATGCTCGTCGTGCACATGGCCGTCCGCGCCGTGCGGCGGGTTGGCGAAGTCCGGCTGGACCTCCAGAATCCGCTCCAGATCGAAGGCGCCCAGGCCCAGCACCTGATCCAGCGGCACGTTCGACCGTTCGGCGCGCACGATGGGCGCCAGCGGGTTCAGCGCCCGCAGCCGGGCCTCGACCGCGTCCAGCTCTTCCGCCGTCGCCAGATCGACCTTGTTCAGGATGATCCGGTCGGCGAAGGCCACCTGTTCGCGGGCCTCCTTGGAGTCGTCCAGCCGCGCCATCACGTGCTTGGCGTCGACCAGGGTGGTGACGCTGTCCAGCTGGGTCTTGGCCTTGACGTCCTCGTCGACGAAGAAGGTCTGGGCCACCGGGCCGGGGTCGGCCAGGCCCGTCGTTTCCACGATGATGGCGTCGAAGGCCGGCTTGCCGGGACGCTGGCGCTTCATCAGGCCGGCGACCACGCGGATCAGGTCGCCCCGCACGGTGCAGCAGACGCAGCCGTTGTTCATCTCGAACACGTCCTCGTCGGCGCCGACCACCAAGTCGTTGTCGATGCCGATCTCGCCGAACTCGTTGACGATGACGGCGTAGCGTTTGCCGTGATCCTCGGTCAGGATCCGGTTCAGCAGCGTGGTCTTGCCCGCGCCGAGATAGCCGGTCAGGACGGTGACGGGGATCTTGCCGCCAGAATTCTGGGGTGCGGCGGTCGAAACGGGGGCGTCGAGGGTGTCGGTCATAGGCCGCTAGATGGCGGCTGCATCGCCCGATGAAAAGGGGGCTTAGGCCTTCTTCACGAACTCGACGCGCAGGACCAGACCGCGCACCTTGTCGACATTGGCCTCGATCTCGTCGGTGTCGCCGGTCAGACGGATGTTCTTGACCAGGGTCCCGCGCTTCAGCGTCACGCCGCCCGAGCCCTTGACCTTCAGATCCTTGATCAGGGTCACGCTGTCGCCGTCGGCCAGGATGTTGCCGTTCGAGTCTTTGGTCACGTCTTCGGTCATGGCGAAGCTTCTAGCGGCGCGGACCCCATGCGTCACGCAATATCCGCGTTTCGAATGTGGATATGAGCGATTTCGCGGGCTCAAGTAGCGCGATAGCCCGATTTCGCGGGCTCAAGTAGCGCGAAGCGCGATAGCCCGAACAAGGAACCGACGCCGTCAGGCGTCCGGCACGTTGACGTCCAGTTCGTCCAGCCACACCCGCGCATTGCCGTCCGACGGGGCGCGCCAGTCGCCGCGTGGCGACAGCGAGCCGCCGGTCACCACCTTCGGCCCGTTCGGCAGGGCCGAGCGTTTGAACTGGGCGGTCTGGAAGAAGCGGATCAGGAACTTCCTCAGCCAGGCCTTGATGGTGGCCAGGTCGTATTCGACCCGCTCGTTCTCCGGCGTGTTCGCCGGCCAATGTCCGGCGCCGGCGTCGCTCCAGGCCTGGTGCGCCAGGAAGGCGACCTTGGACGGCTTCAGGCCGAAGCGGCTGATGTAGAACAGGAAGAAGTCGTTCAGCGCATAGGGGCCGACCGTCCCCTCGGTGGACTGGATCACGCCGTCCTTGGCCGGCACCAGTTCGGGCGAAATCTCGGTGTTCAGGATGGCGTGCAGGGTCGGGCTCGCCTCGGCGCCGACCAGTTCGCGGTCGGCCACCCAGCGGATCAGGTGGCGGATCAGGGTCTTCGCCACCCCGCCGTTGACGTTGTAGTGGCTCATATGGTCGCCGACGCCATAGGTGGCCCAGCCCAGGGCCAGCTCCGACAGGTCGCCGGTGCCCAGGACGAAGGCCCGGTTCTGGTTGGCTAGGCGGAACAGATAGTCGGTCCGCAGCCCCGCCTGCACATTCTCGAAGGTGATGTCGTGCACCGGTTCGCCCGCCGCATAGGGGTGGCCGATGTCCTTGAACATCTGTTCGGCGGCGGGGCGGATGTCGATCTCGGCCCCGGTCACGCCCAGGGCCTTCATCAGGGCCCAGGCGTTGGACTTGGTCCCGTCCGAGGTCGCAAAGCCGGGCATGGTGAAGCCCAGGATATTGGTCCGGGGCAGGTTCAGCCGGTCGAAGGCGCGGCAGGCGACCAGCAGGGCCTGGGTCGAATCCAGCCCGCCCGACACGCCGATGACCAGCCGCTCGCCATTGGTCGCCGCCATCCGGCGCATCAGCCCCTGGACCTGGATGTTGAAGGCCTCGTAGCAGTCCTGATCCAGCCGTCCGGCCTCGTCCGGCACGAAGGGGAAACGGTCCAGCGGCCGGATCAGCTCGCTCTCGACCGCGTCCTCGCGCGCCATGAAGGGGACGACGGTCGCCGGTTCGCCCTCGACCCGCGCGCATTCGGAAAAGGTGCCGTTTCTCAGGCGATCCAGCCCGATCCGGTCCACGTCCACGTCGGCGAGGGTCAGGTGGTTCTCCAGGGCGAACCGCTCGCCCTCGGCCAGTTTCGACCCCAGTTCGTGGATGGTCGCCTGACCGTCCCAGGCCAGGTCGGTGGTGCTTTCGCCCCAGCCCGAGGCGGTGAAGACATAGGCCGACAGGGTGCGGGCCGAATGGCTGGCGCTCAGCATGGCGCGCTCGTCAGCCTTGCCGATGACGATGTTCGACGCCGACAGGTTCAGCAGGATGCGCGCCCCCGCCAGGGCCGCGCGGGTCGAGGGGGGCAGGGGGGCCCAATAGTCCTCGCAAATCTCGACCGCGAAGACGAAGCCCGGCCGGTTGACCGCCTCGAACACCAGGCCGGGCGCGAAATCCACCGTCTCGCCGTTCAGACGGATCACGTCCTCGGCGCGGGCCGTCGCCGGGGCGAACCAGCGTTTCTCGTAATATTCCCGGTAGTTGGGCAGATAGGTCTTGGGCACGACGCCCAGAACCTCGCCGGCGCCCATCACCACGGCGCAGTTGTACAGGGCGTCGCCGTTGCGGATCGGCGCCCCCACCACGGCGACCAGATCATGCTCGCCCGTCGCCTGGGCGATGACCGCGATCTGGCGCTCCACCTCGTCCAGCAGGGCCGCCTGCATATGCAGGTCGTCGATGGCGTAGGCCGACAGCGACAGCTCCGGAAACACCATCAGGTCCACGCCCTGATCGGCCGCCTGACGGATCAGGGCCAGGTGTTCCTCGGCGTTCGCCTTCGGGTCGCCCACATGGCTGACGGGCGTGGCCGCAGCCACCCGCACGAAGCCGTGGGTCTTGGGGGAATGGAAGGGCAGGGGCTCGGCCATGGGGTCGTCCGTTCATCCCGGCGCGCGCCGGTCGTCAGCCTTCATATAGGCCGGAATGACGACGGGAGAGAATCCCCCCGTCCGACGTCGCCTGCCGATGCGCCTAGACCGCCGGCGCGGCCGCCGTCTCTTCGTCGGTCTTGCGATGCAGCACCGAGACCTCCGTGCCGGGGGCCAGGTCCTTGACGGTGATCGTGGCGTCGAGCTGGCTGGCCAGGGCCTTGACGATGGCGGTTCCCAGGCCGGCTTCTGAATCGTCCGGGTTCTTCGGCATGCCGACGCCGTCGTCGGAAATCGTCAGATCCCAATCCTTGGACCGCGACTGGAAATCCACGCTGACTAGGCCCTTCCGCCCGTTCGGGAAGGCGTGTTTCAGGGCGTTGATCACCAGTTCGGTGACGACCAGGCCAAGACTGACCGAGGCCTCGGCGTCCAGGGCGCTGGCGTCGCCGCTGACCTCGATCCGCACCAGATCATGGTCGGCGATCATCGAGGCGCCGATACTGCCGCACAACTGCGCCAGATAGGGTTTCAGCGCGACCTCGCCGACCTTGTTCAGGGACAGCTGGCGCTGGACCTCGGCGACCGACATGACGCGGTTGTGCGCCTCGGTCAGATGGGCGCGGCTTTCGATCGATTCCGTCTTCCGCGCGGTCTGCAGCAGCACGCTGGCGATGATCTGCAGACTGTTGGCGACGCGGTGCTGAACCTCCTGAAGCAGAACCTCCTTCTGCCGCACCAGGTCGTCCATCTTCTTCTGGGCCGCCTTGTCCGCCGTGACGTCCACGATGGTCAGCAAAAGGCGCACGGGCTGGACGTCGGAGAAGGCCAGGCGCTTGGCGTTCAGTTTCAGGCTGCGGGTCGCGGCGGTCCGGAACGGCATGTCCAGCTGATAGTCGGGCACGTCCGCCCCGCCGGAACCGACCGCGCCCAGCAGGGAGCGCAGCCGGGGCAGGTTCCATTCCCCGCCGCCCAGGTCGAAGATCGACCGCCCGACCACCGCATCGTCGTCCAGCCCGAATTCCATCAGGAAGGATTGGCTGGCGGCGACGATGTCGAACGCCTCGTCCATCAGCAGCAGCGGCGCGCTGGACACCGAAATGACCGCCAGGGCCAGGGCGGAGCCCAGATCTTCATCTTGAGATACGGGAGCCATGGGCCTCCCTTTCCGATCCCGTCGCGACGCTCAGTGTGAGCATCAAGCCTCGGGTTCAGACGCGTCTGAGCGTCTTTCACCCCACTCTAGCATGCGGGGGCGCAACTGAGCATCGAAAGTGACGACTTCGCTCTAGGCCGCCGCCCGCTTCTCCTCGGGCCGCAATGTCAGCACCCGCACCCCGTCCCCTGTCACCGCCACCGTATGTTCGAACTGGGCCGACAGCATCCCGTCCGCCGTCACCACGGTCCAGCCGTCGTCCTCGGTCCGCACCGTCCGGCGACCCTGATTCAGCATGGGTTCGATGGTGAAGACCATGCCCTCGCGCAGGGTCACGCCCGTGCCCGCCCTGCCGAAATGCAGCACCTGGGGGTCTTCGTGCATTTCGCGGCCGATGCCGTGGCCGCAGTATTCGCGCACGACCGAATAGCCGGCCTTCTTGGCGTGCCGTTCGATGGCGAAGCCGATGTCGCCCAGCTTCGCCCCCGGCCGCACGGCCTGAATACCCTTCCACATCGCCTCATAGGTGGTGCGGACCAGCCGCCGCGCCTGGGGCCCCACGGTTCCGATCAGATAGGTCTTGCTGGAATCGGCGATGAAGCCGTCCTTTTCTAGGGTGATGTCCAGATTGACGATGTCGCCGCTTTTCAGCACCTCGTCCGTCGACGGCACGCCGTGGCAGACGACCTGATTGCGCGAACTGTTCAGCACGAACCCATAGCCGTACTGGCCCTTGCTGGCGGGCCGGGCCTGAAGGTCATCGACGATGAAGGCCTCGACGCGGTCATTGATCTCCATCGTGGTCATGCCGGCCAGCGCCAGCCCGTCCAGATGGGTGAAGACCGAGGCCAGCCGGCGCCCGGCCTCGGCCATCAACTCGACCTCGGCGGGGGTCTTGGTCATGCAGCCGCGCCGGTCAGGGCCGGGGCGTCCATCAGGGCCGTCGCGTCCACGCCCGCCGCCTTCAGCTCACGCGCCACCAGGTCCTGAAAGGTCAGGCCCGGATTGGTCTCGCACAACAGGCCGATCCTTATCCAGAAGGCCGCCTGGGCGTTGATGGACCGATAGGAGGCCTTGCTGGCGCGACGCAGCTGTTCGTGCAGCGCGTCCTCGATATTGACGATGCCCAAGGCCTGACTCCGGACTATATGACTCGTATATGCAATGTATATTCGTCGTTCTGGCGCCGCAAGCGGCCGTTTCCGCCGTGTCGGCGCCGTGCCCCGTCCGCCAACTGTCACAATGACGCTGGTGCTTCGTCAGGTATTTCAAGGTCTTGCCGAATCTTCGGGGTCTTTTCCCAGCCTGGGCTCCCGTCGGCCTCATAGTCTGCGGTCCAGAGGACGGACACGGCAGAGAGGGCGGATTTCAGACGATTCATACTATCTAGACTCTGTTTTTTTCCGCGAGAGTCTGAAATCCCCGCCCCGGCGCCCGATGACGCAGGCCGCCGTCTGCATGCGAATGCGGATGACGTCGGCCTCCGCCGCCGCTAAAGCCATCCGATGACCGATACGCCGAAAAAGGGCTGGTTCCAGCGCCTGTCCGCGGGGCTCTCGCGCTCCTCCAAACAGATGACCGACCAGGTCGTCGCCAGCTTCGTCAAGGAACCCCTGTCCGAGGCGGCGCTGGAGCGGCTGGAGGAGCATCTGCTGGAAAGCGATCTCGGCCCCGCCGCCTCGGCCCGGATCGTCGAACGCTTCCGCGCGCTGAAGTTCGGCAAGGACGCCCAGGAACATGAGGTCAAGGAGGCCCTGGCCGAGGCCGTCGCCGCCGAGCTGTCGCCGCGCCAGGCGGCCTTCGACCCGCTGAGCGGGCCCAAACCCTATGTCGTCCTGTTCGTCGGGGTGAACGGCTCGGGCAAGACCACGACCCTGGGCAAGATCGCCGCCGACCTGACGGCCAAGGGCGCCAAGGTCATGATCGTCGCCGGCGACACCTTCCGCGCCGCCGCCCGCGAACAGCTGAAGGTCTGGGCCGACCGGGCGGGCGCCGAGTTCGAGAGCCGTCGCGACGGGGCCGACGCCGCCGGCCTGGTCTTCGACGCCTACGCCAAGGCGCGGGCCGAGGGATTCGACGTGGTGCTGGTCGATACGGCCGGCCGACTGCAGAACAAATCCGCCCTGATGGACGAACTGCTCAAGATCGTGCGCGTGCTGAAGAAGATCGATCCGGCGGCCCCCCACGACACCCTGCTGGTGCTGGACGCCACGGTCGGCCGCAACGCCCTGGCCCAGGAACAGATCTTCGGCCGCACCGCCTTCGTCACCGGCATCGTCATGACCAAGCTGGACGGCACCGCGCGCGGCGGGGTTCTGGTGCCCGTGGCCCAGGCCTCCGACGCCCCGCTTATGCTGATCGGCGTGGGCGAGGGGATCGACGACCTGCAACCCTTCGACGCCCGCGCCTTCTCCCGCTCGCTGGTGGGACTGGAAGACTGACATGACCGACACGACCGCTTCTCCCGAACCGAAGAAGAACCGCCAGTGGATCCGCCAGCTCGTCGATTTCGGCGCCCTGGCCGCCTTCATGATCAGCTATTTCGTCAGCCGGGACATGATCCTGGCGACCTGGGTCCTGGTCGGCGCCTCGGGCCTGGCCCTGATCATCGGCTATGCGGTGGAGCGGCGGTTCGCCCCCCTGCCGCTGATCACCGGCCTGTTCGCCCTGGTGTTCGGCCTGCTGACCGTCCTCACCCATGACGACCTCTATGTGAAGCTGAAGCTGACGGTGCAGAACGGCCTGCTGGCGGTGATCCTGCTGGGGTCGATCCCGCTGAAGAAATATCCGTTCAAGGCCCTGCTGGGCTCGGCCATCAAGGTCAATGACGCCGCCTGGCGCACCCTGACCCTGCGCTACGGCCTGTATTTCCTGGCGGTGGCGATCCTGAACGAGATTTTCCGCAGCCCCGCCGCCGTGACCGCCCTCTGGCACGCCCTGGGCCGCGACACCCCAAATCCGAACGACGTCTGGACCAGTTTCCGCGGCGTCCTGTGGATCGCCGCCTCGATCTTCGGCCTGTCCCAGGTGCCGCTGATCATGAAGAACATGACCAAGGACGAGGAGCCCGGTCCCATTTCTCCCGACACGGGAATGTAGCGCGCGCACCTGACGGAACCACGGGAGCCTACAGACAGAATGTCGCGGAAGTGACATACGTGTCGCGTCAAATCGTAAAGCGCGGCTGGTACGCATGCGGACGAAAGACACTCGGGGGACGGTCGATATGGTCAAGTCTGGCAAGTCGTTACGCAAGGTCGGGCCTCTGGCCACCTCGCCCAGTCACCTGATGCACCGGGCCCTGCAACTGGCCCTGGATATCTATTCCGAGGAAATGGGCGCCGACGGCCTGACCCAGCGTCAGTTCGCCGTGCTTGAGGCCGCCTCGCTGAAGGCCGGTCTGACCCAGACCGAACTGGTGCGGATGACCGGCATCGACCGCTCGACCCTGGCCGACCTGGTCACCCGCATGACCGCCAAGGGCCTGCTGGAGCGCGAACGCTCGACCCTGGACGCCCGCGCCAAGGCGGTCCGTCTGTCCACGGAGGGCGCCGCCCGGCTTGAGGCCGCCCGCCCGCTGGTCGAGGCCGCCGACAAGCGGATCATGGCCCTGCTGCCCAAGGGCCAGCGCGAGACCTTCCTGGCCCAGCTGGCTGAACTGGCCGCCGCCGCCGACGCCGCCCCCGACGCCGCCAAGGCCGAGGCCAAGGCCGCCAAGAAGGCGCTGAAGATGGCCGAGAAGGAAGCCAAGAAGGCCGAAAAGGCCGCCAAGAAGGCGGTCCGCCCGGCCAAGACCTCCAAGCTCAAGAAGCCCAAGCTGAAGGTGGTCGAGGTCGCCTGACTTCCCCGCCCCATGGCGTGGGCAGGACACGGCTTGCGGCGCAAATCCGGGGCTGCGAAAATGGCGCATGGCTGAGGATGCAGACCTGCCCGGCGGCGTCGTCCACCCCCTGCCCGCCGATCTGCGGGCGGCGCTGAGCCGCGACGCCGCAGCCCTGGCGACCTGGACGGCGATCACCCCCCTGGCCCGCAACGAGTGGATCTGCTGGGTCGAGTCGGCGAAGAAGGCCGAGACCCGGCTCAAGCGGATCGACTGGGGTCGCGAGAACCTGAGCGACGGCAAACGCCGCCCCTGCTGCTGGCCGGGATGCCCGCATCGCGACAAGGGGACCGGAGCAGCTTAGGCGGTCCTCGTGTCAGGGGCCGTTTCAAACCGCAAGATCGGTCGAGCGCGCGACGGCGTCCGGCGCCAAGGTGGCCTCATCACGACGGATGAGGATGATGACGACGGCGCTGGACCACTATCATGCCCGGATGCTGAGTTCCTGGGGGAGCCGGAGAGGGGGCGGCGGCGGAGTTGTTTTTGCCGCTGAGGTGAGGGGGATTTCGGGCGTGCAGCGTTGGCCACTAGCTCGGCTTGTGCGCAATGCGCCGACGCCTGAAGGCGTCGGCGCTAAGCTTCACAGTTTGATTCCGGCCGCGTCGAGAGCGCCGTCGATGCGAGCATCGACCTCCTGCTTGGTGGCGGCCCACGCGGGCGCCGTCTTCAACAGTCGCTGCTGCCAAGCGACCAAGTTAGGGAATTCGTTGAGCGGGATTTTGGTCCGCTCATTCTGCGAGAAAGGTCCTGCGATATCGAGGTCGGCCAGCGTCAGCCGATCGCCGACGATGAACTGTCGATCCGCGAGATGGGCGTCCAGCACCGCTGCCGCAGCGCGGATTTTGGCGAACGCCAACTGCACGATGGTCTCGTCCGCAGGCAGGCCCACGAAACGCTTGGCGAGCACCTCGTCGAAGGTGAGCGTCGCGAAGACCCGCCACTGTTCGCCCGACCAAAACATCCACTGAAGGATCTCGTACCGTTCGCGCGTCGTGGCGCCGGCGAGGTCGCTGCCCGCCTTCTCCGCGAGATAAAGATTGATCGCCGAAGACTCGTAGAGAACGAAGTCGCCATCCACCATCACAGGCGAAAGGCCGTGCGGATTGAGCTCTAGGAACTCCGGCGTGTGGCTCTCGCCCTTGAAGAGGTCGATGTTCACGCGTTCGATCGGCACGCCCATCGCGGCTGATGCTGACGTGACGCGACGCAGGCTTCCCGAGCCTGGGTCGCCATAAATCTTGATCGACATTGGAACTCGCTCCGTAATTTTAGGTATCGATTGAGTTCGGCAATAACCTACCGAAGATCAAACGATGAGACGGCGTGATCGCCGTGAGAGAGGAATTAGGCTATCCGCCAGAGGCCGTGTATCAGTCGAATTCGAACAGGTTATATTCGGATTTCGAATGAGTGACCGTTGGCAGGAGATGGCCGTTTTCGTCCGCGTGGCCGAGGGCGGCGGCCTTTCGCGGGCGGCCCGCGAGCTGAACCTATCGCAGCCCTCGGTATCGCGCATCATCGGCGCGCTGGAGGCGCGTCTGGGCACGACGCTGTTGTTGCGCACTACCCGCAGCATCTCCCTGACGGAAGCCGGGTCTCTGTACCTGGAGCGTGCAAGACATCTGCTCGCGGAGATGGAGGAGGCCGAGCAGGCGACCCGAGGGCTTGACTCGCTGCACGGCGTGCTCCGCCTCGCCATGCCGGTGCTCTATGGCGCGCGCGCGGTCATTCCGGCGCTGGCGACGTTCCTGCCGCTGCATCCGGATCTTCGAGTCGAAATTGTCATGAGCGACGCGCGCCAGAATCTCGTCACGGAGGGGGTCGACGTGGCCATACGCCTAGGAGTCGGGCCGCTCGACGACTCCACCTTCGGCGCTCGCAGAATCGCGCAGGTCGAACGGCTGGTGGTCGCCGCGCCCGCCTATCTCTCTTCACGTGGCGAGCCTGCAAGTCCCGCTGAACTCGCCGGGCACGATTGCATTGTCCAGCACGGATTGTTCGGCCGCGAGAGCTGGCGCTTCACGCACAATCACACCGCTACGTCAGTCGATGTCTCGGCGAAACTCTGGATCAACTCGGCGCCAGGGGTCCTTGCAGCCGCAGTCGCAGGGCTCGGCGTCGCGCTGGCCACCCGCGTCATGGCAGGAGAAGAACTGCGCAGCGGCCAGCTTGTACAATTGCTCGATCGCTATCGTCTCGAACCCGCCGAGGTTTACGCTGTTTTTCCGGCGGGGCCGCGGCCGTCAGCGAAAGTACGGGCCATCGTGGATCACCTAGCAGCATCGCTTGATGCGTCCGGCTAGGCCCTTTTGCTCGCCGCGCTAGTCCGAATGTCCGCATCCCAGGTCAAGCCCGAAGATGACGGGGGTGAGCGGTTGCCCCTACGACTTCCTCAACCGCTTGGCGTTGGCGACGGCGGTCTTGTGGATGGGCGTGAGGGCGTCGGTCTGGGCCTGGGTCAGTTCGGCGGTCAGGGTCTGGGCCTGCCCGGCGGCGCGGGTCCACCAGCCCAGGGCGTAGCGGAGTTGGGCCTGGGCGGCCTCGGCCGGGGTCCGGGCGCCGGCGATTTCAGTCGCCGCCTGCAGGGCGCGTGCGCCTTCGTCCAGGGCGGCCTTGCCCAGGCGTTTGCCGACGGTCCCGGCGCTGGCGGCGAGCGCGGCGGCGGAGGCGGACAGGGCCTCGGTCTTTTCCGAGCTCATCAGCGACAGTTCGACCCTGTCCTGTCCGGCCGGATCGGTCAGGCCGTGGACCATCAGGGTGGTGCGCGCCGCGATGACCTCGGCCGAGGCGGACAGCATTTCGGCGCCCAGAACAGCCGGTGTTGGAACGCCGGTGGCGCAGGTCTTGCGGGTCAGGACGCGTCTCCGGGCCGGGCCTCGGCGGCGAAGGCCGCGACGTCGGACAGCAGGGCGGGGACGGCCAGGTCGATGATGCGGCGGCCCTTTTCAGGGCTGGCCTGGGCCGGGTCGGAGCCGATGCGGCCGTCGGGGAAGCGGGCGCGATAGTCGAGGGCGTCGCGGATCGGGCCGCTGGGCGCGATCTTGGGGGCGTATTCCGCCGTCTTGATCCGGTCGGGATAGGCGGCCTGGGTCACGGCGATCTCGGACGGGGTGGCGTGCATGCCGTGGCCGGTGGGGAAGATCGAGTTGCACAGGCCCTGGACGCCCGGCAGGTCCCACCAGTTCTTCAGCTTCAGGATGAAGGGCGGCTCCTCCTCCATGAAGCTCCATTCGGCGTAGATTTCCGAGAAGGTCGCCTCGATGGTGGCGACGTTGCCGCCGTGGCCGTTGAGGAAATAGATCCGCTCGAACCCGTGGCGGCTGAGCGACGAGACCCAGTCGGTGATGGCGGCCATGAAGGTGGAGGGGCGCAGGCTGATGGTGCCGGCGAAGGCCAGGTGGTGCTGGGCCATGCCGATGTTGAAGGTGGGGGCGACCATCAGGGCGGCGTCCGAACGCTCGGCCTCATGGGCGATGATCTCGGGGCACAGCCAGTCGGTGCCCAACAGGCCGGTCGGCCCGTGCTGCTCGTTGGAGCCGATCGGCACGACGACCGTCTTCGACAGGGGCCGGCCCGACGCGATCTGGGCGTCGATCTCGGGCCAGGACGACAGGTGGATCAGCATGGGCGAACTCCTCTACGCGACGGGTCTCACCTAGCGCGATCCTGGCCAGGCGCATAGGAGGTCGGCGCATAGGCCGCGACGAAGACCCGTGCGGCCTCGCGGGCGCGGCGGAGGCGGTGGTCGGCGTCGATCTGGGGCACGTTCAGCATGGCCCGCAGATGGCCGTGGCCCAGGACCAGGCCCGAGAACATCTCGGCCGCCTCGTCGGGGTCGGGCACGTTCAGCCGGCCCCCGCGCGTCTGGTCCGCCAGCCAGGCCGACAGCAGTTTCAGGCTGCGCAGGGGGCCGGCCTCATAGACGGCCTGGGCGATCTCGGGAGCCTCGGTCGACATCAGCACCACGCCGCGCATCGAGCCGACCTTGTCCGGGTGGCAGATGCGCTCCAGCAGGCTCAGGGCCAGGGCCTCCAGCACCGCGGCAGGATCGCCGGGCGCCTTCAGCGGCGCCGCCACGGCGTCGGATCGCTGGCTGGCCATGGCCCGGGCGATCTCCAGCTTGGAGGCGAAGCGGTTGTAGACCGTCTGTTTGGAAACGCCGGCGACGCGGGCGATTTCGTCCATCGACACCGCCAGACCCTTGTCCGCGAACAGGGTCGCGGCGGCGTCGAGGATGGCCTCGCTCTTCTTCTCGTCGACCTGACCCCGGCGGCGGGCCATCAGTGGGCGTCCGACGGGGGCGCGCCCGGTTGGGCCTTGACCGGCTGGGCCAGCAGGGTGACGAAGGCGGCGCCGGCGCACATGATGCCCAGCAGGGCGAAGGCGTCGCCGAAGGCCATGGTCGTGGCCTGTTTCTGCAGAATCCCATAGACGGCCTTCATCGCCGAGGCGGCGGGGTCGATGGTGCCGGCGAAGCGCTGGGCCATGCCGGCCATCATATTACGCATGGCCTGGTCGCCCTGGGCGATGCCGCTGGTCAGTTCGCCGATATGGACGGCGGTGTTGGTGGTCAGGCCGGTGTTCAGGATCGCCAGGCCGAAGGCCCCGCCGACGTTGCGCGACAGGTTCACCAGGCCCGAGGCGTTCTTGACCATGTGCGGCGGCAGGGTGGCCATCGTCACCTGCTGCGAGGCGATCATCGCCAGCATGACGCCGACGCCCCGGAAGGCCTGGACCGAGGCGAACTGCCAGAAGCCCCATTCGTCCGTGACCAGCCGCGCCTCCCACATGCCCCAGGCGCACATCATGAAGCCGCCGAACATCAGGATGCGGGCGTCCATCTTGCGCACCAGTCGCCCGGCGAAGGGGGCGGTGGCGAACATGGCCAGGCCGGAAACCACCATGGTGGTGCCCACCTCGGCCGACGAATAATCACGCACCCGGCCCAGGAACAGCGGCAGCAGGAAGGTGCCGCCGAACAGGGCGAATCCCACCGTGAAGGTCATGATGAAGCCGACCAGGAAGTTGCGGTTGGTGAAGGCGCGCAACTCGACGATCGGCTGGCGATAGGTCAGCGAGCGCCAGACGAAGACCGGCCCCGCCACGGCCGCGACCACCGCCAGCAGCAGGATGGAGGTGTCGTCGAACCAGTCGTTCCTGGCGCCCTCCTCCAGCACATACTGCATGCTCATCAGGAAGACGGCCATGAAGCCCAGGCCCCACCAGTCGAAGCCCTTGGCCAGGGACGGGTCGCCCTTGTCGAAGTTTCCGTAGCGGCCGACCAGGAAGAGGACCAGCAGGCCCGGCGCCACATTGATGAAGAAGAGCCAGCGCCAGCTGAGCCATTCGGTCAGGTGTCCGCCCAGGGTCGGGCCGACGGTCGGGGCCAGGGTGACGATCAGGCCCATGACCACGCTGGCCGTGACCCGCTTGTCCGGCGGGAAGGCGGTGAAGGCCACGGCGAAGACGGTCGGGATCATGGCCCCGCCGACGAAGCCCTGGATGGCCCGGAACAGGATCATCATGTCGATGGAGGTCGACAGGCCCGTGGCGATGCTCATCAGGACGAAGCCGGCGCACGAGGCCAGGAACAGCTTCTGGGTGCCCCATAGCCGCGACAGGAAGCCGGACAGGGGGATCATCACCACCTCGGGGATCAGATAGGCGGTCTGGATCCAGCTGATCTCGTCCGCCGAGGCACCGACGCCGGCCTGGATCTGGGGCAGGGAGGCGGCGACGATCTGGATGTCCAGAATGGCCATGAACTGGCCCACCACCATCCCGGCGAAGCCGAGCAGCAGCATGGTCCAGTTGATCTCGGGATGGCCGGCGACGGGGTTCTGCGGCGTGGCCCCGCCCCCAGCCCCGCCTCCAGCCGCAGCCGGGTTGGCGGTGGTCACGGGCGAGGCGTCCCGATGGAGGCCTCGGCGAAGCTCTGGCCGCCCTGGCTCTTCAGATCGACCTTGACGTCAACCGACAGGCCGGGACGCAGGGCCAGGCTGCGGTCGGCGCCGCTGACGACGATCCGCACGGGCACCCGCTGGGTGATCTTGGTGAAGTTGCCGGTGGCGTTCTCGACCGGGATCAGGGCGAATTCGGACCCGGTGGCGGGGGCGAAACTGTCGATCCGGCCCTCGATCTTGCGGCCGGGGAAGGCGTCGGCGGAAATCTCGACCGTCTGGCCCAGTCGCATCCGGTCGAGCTGGGTCTCCTTGAAGTTGGCGACGATATAGGTCTGGGTCAGGGGCACGATGGACAGCAGCTGCGTCCCGGCGTTGACGTATTGACCGGGCCGGACGCTGCGGGCGCCGACGACGCCGGCGATGGGGGCGCGGATGACGGTGCGTTCCAAGGCGATGCGGGCGGTTTCGACCACGGCGCGGGCCTGTTCGACGGCGGCGACGCTCTGTTCGCGGGTCGAGCCCAGCACCCCGGCGGTGCGCTGTTCGGCGACCAGGGCGGCCTGGGCCTGTTGCACGCTGGCGTCGGCGGTGGCGGCGCCGGCGCGTTCGGTCTGGATCCGTTGCTGCGAGACCCAGCCCTGCTGGGCCAGCTTGCCGTAGCGGTCGACCTCGGCGCGGGCGAGACCCGCCTGGGCGCGGGCCTGGGTCACGGCGGCGGCGCGGGCGGCGATGGCGGCCTTCTCCTGCTCGGCCTGTGCGTCGACATTGCCGACGGCGGCGATGGCGGCCTGGAGATTGGCCTCGGCGCGGGCCAGTTCGGCGCGTTGATTGGCGTCGTCCAGCCGGACCAGGATCTGACCGGCCTCGACCCGCTGGTTGTCGCCGACCAGGACCTCGGTCACCCGGCTCGCCAGCTGGGGGCTGATCAGGGTGGTGTCGGCCTGGACGAAGGCGTTGTCGGTGCTTTCCCACCTCTGGCCGTTGATCCACCAGACGATCCCGCCCGCGACCAAGGCGAGGCCGACGAGGATGGCGGCGAACAGGGGCAGGCGTTTCTTCAGTTCAGGCGACATGGGACATCCGGGGGGAGGGTGCGGCGTTTTGAAGCGGGGCTAAAATGGACGTCGCCGTCCAAAAATCAATGTCCAATCGCGAAGAGGCCGATCAAAGCCTCTTTTCGTGTATGTCCTCGGCCCATGAGCGACCGCGCCCGAGCCTCCAATCCGCTGCCGTCCCAGGTCGATGTCGTCGTGATCGGCGCGGGCGCGGCCGGGATCGCCGCCGCACGCCGGCTGATGCGGCCCGGCCTGTCGGTTCTGGTGCTGGAAGCCCGCGACCGGATCGGCGGGCGCGCCTGGACGGCGCGGGTCGAGGGCGAGGGTCTGGACATGGGCTGCGGCTGGATGCACTCGGCCGACGACAATGTCCTGGCCGGGCGGGTCGAGGCCGAGGGGCTGACGCTGGACCAGACGCCGCCGCCGTGGCGGACCCAGGCCTTCGACCACGAGGTCGCGCGGGCCGATCTGGCCGAGTTCGGCGAAGCCTTCGCCGCCTTCGACCAGCGTGTGACGGAAGCGGCCGGGCGGGGCGAAGACCGGCCCGCGTCCGACTTCTTCGAGCCGGACTGTCGCTGGAACGCCCGGATGGACGCCATTTCGGGCGCCCTGAACGGGGCGCGGTTCGCCGAGGTGTCCAGTCTGGATTACGACGCCTATGGCGACACCGGGGTGAACTGGCGGGTGCGCGAGGGCTATGGCCGGTTGATCGCCCGTCTGGGCGAGGCGGTGGCTGACGCGGTGGTGCGCGACTGCGCCGTGCGCCGGATCGACCGATCCGGCCCCCTGCTGCGGCTGGAGACCAGCCGGGGCGAGCTGACGGCGCGGGTCGTGATCCTGACGGTTCCCAACAGTCTGATCGCCACCGAGGCGGTGCGGATCGATCCGCCCGTTCCGGCCTGGCTGGAGGCGACGGCGGGCGTGCCCCTGGGGCTGGCGTCCAAGGTGCATATGACGGTGCGGGGGGCGGGGGACTTCCAGCCCGACACCCAGTTATGGACCCGGACCGACACGGCCGAGACCGGCGGCTATCATCTGCGGCCGTTCGGGCGGCCGATGATCGAGGCCTATTTCGGCGCAGGACTGGCCTGGGGCCTGGAGGCGGAAGGCCCCGCCGCCCTGGTCGATTTCGCCGTGTCCGAACTGGTGGCGGCCCTGGGGTCGAGCCTGCGGCGGCGGCTGGAGGCCGTCGCCGTGTCGAACTGGGGCGTCGATCCCTGGTCGCGCGGCGCCTATTCCCACGCCCTGCCGGGCCATGCGGGGGATCGGGCGAAGTTGCGGACGGCGGTCGAGGATCGGATCTTCCTGGCGGGCGAAGCCACGGCCCCGGTCTATTACGGCACGGCCCACGGCGCCTGGATGGAGGGCGAACGGGCGGCGGATGCGGCCCTGACCAGCCTGGGTCTTGACCCGCGTCGCGACGACGGCGACAGCGAGGCATGACGCCGCCCAAGGCCCGAAAACCTGTCGCCAAGTCCAAGATCCCCGGTCCGAAACGCCCGGCGGTCATGACCGGCGCGTCCGTTCCGGTGCTGCGCTGGCCGCCGGACGAGGACCGGGTCGAGGCCATTTTCGAGCGTCTGTCCAGCGTCATGCCCGAGCCGAAGACCGAGCTGAACTTCTCCAACCCCTTCACCCTGGTGGTCGCCGTGGCCCTGTCGGCCCAGGCGACGGACGTGTCGGTCAACAAGGCGACCGAGCGGCTGTTCCGGGTGGCGGACACGCCGCAGAAGATGCTGGCCCTGGGGGAGGAGGGGCTGATCCACTACATCGCCTCCATCGGCCTGTATCGCGGCAAGGCCCGCAATGTGATCGCCCTGTCCCGCCTGGTGCTGGAGCAACACGGCGGCGAGGTTCCGCTGAACCGGGCCGATCTGCAGGCCCTGCCGAGCGTGGGGCGAAAGACGGCGTCGGTGGTGCTGAACGAACTGGGGATCGAGGCCGCCATCGCGGTGGACACCCATGTCTTCCGCGTCTCGCACCGGCTGGGCCTGGCCAATGCGGGCACGCCCGACAAGGTGGAGGCCCAGCTGTTCAAGGTCGTGCCGGAGCAGTGGCTGCCCAAGGCGCACCACTGGCTGATCCTGCACGGACGCTACACCTGCACGGCGCGCAAACCCAAATGCCTGTCTTGCGTCATCGCCGACCTGTGCCCGTCGCGGGCGGGGCTGATGGCGCTGGGCGAGGCGGGCTAGGACGGTTTCGCGGCCAGGCCTGGATGGACGGCCAGACGCGCCGCCAGCGTGTCCAGCACGCGCTGGGCTGTTTCCAGATCCGCCTGTGGAATATCCACGAATATGCGGTCGCGCATTTCGGAGGCGTGGACGTCCAGCTCCAGCAAGGCTTCGCGTCCGGCCGGCTCGATCATGATCAGACGCACCCGGCCGTCTCCGATCATGCGGCGCCGGCTGACGAAGCCCAGCCTCTCGAGCTTGTCGAGTTGCCGGGTCAGGCTGGGGCCGGAGATCTCCAGACGGCTCGCCAGTTCCGTCTGGGTCAGGCCTTTGGGAGATTCCTCCAGGAAGTAGAGCAGACTGGTCCGCGCCGCCTCCTGGCCGCAGGCCTGCCGGGCTTCGGCGGCTGCGGTCTGGAAACGCCGGGCCGCCAAGGTGATGGCGAAAGCGATTTTCAGTTGCAAAACTTGACGGGGCGATAATGTTGTAGAAAGCAACTGTAACAATGGCAGGTCCTTGGATTGCGATATTCAGGGTTGAATGATCGCCTATCGTGATTTGCCGCGCTTATTCCGAATACGAGTGGATGCACTATTTGGATGCTTGTCGAGGCTAAATACATGGGCGCCGCGTCGTAACGAATTGATGTCACGCTTCAGAACATCAACTGCTCGCGTAGAACGTCCGTCATGAAATCCTTCTTCCAGCCCCGCCCCTCCCCCGATGCGGCGGAGACCGCTGAGCTGCGCAGCATGATGGCGGCGGTTCAGCGGTCGCAGGCCGTGATCGAGTTCGAGCTGGACGGCACCATCATCACGGCCAATCCGAACTTCCTCGCGGTGATCGGCTATGAGCTGGCCGAGGTTAAGGGCCGCCATCACCGCATGCTGATGGACCCTGCCGAGGCCGCCAAGCCCGCCTACACGGAATTCTGGCGTCGGCTGAACGCGGGCGAGTTCATCGCCGAAAAGTTCATCCGCTACGGCAAGGGCGGCGCCCGTGCAGTGATCGAGGCCAGTTACAACCCGATCTTCGGCGCTGACGGAAAACCCTACAAGGTCGTCAAGTTCGCCACCGACGTCACGGCGGCGGAGGTCGAGCGCGAGCGCCGCGCCGAGGCTGATCGCGTGGCGGCCGAAGTTCAGGCTTCCGTCGTCCAGGCCACGGGGCGCGGCCTGTCGGCCATGGCGGCCGGCGACCTGTCGTATCGGATCGGCGAGGCCTTCCCCGGCGACTACGCCATTCTGCGTGAGGACTTCAACCGCGCCATGGCGGCCCTGGATGAGGCGGTCGCCGTCATCCGCGGCAACGCGGGGTCCATGCAGTCGGGCGCCAATGAAATCAGCAGCGCAGCCGAGGATCTGTCGCGTCGCACCGAACGTCAGGCCGCCGGTCTGGAGCAGACCGCCGCCGCCCTGGACGAGATCACCGCCACCGTCCGCAAGGCGGCTGAGAACGCTCAGGCTGCGGATGTGGTCGTGGGTCAGACCCGCACCCAGGCCGAGACAGGCGGCGCCGTCGTCCAGCGCGCCATCACAGCCATGGGCGAGATCGAGAAATCCTCCGATCAGATCGGCCAGATCATCGGCGTCATCGATGAAATCGCCTTCCAGACCAACCTTCTGGCCCTGAACGCCGGGGTCGAGGCGGCGCGCGCGGGCGAAGCCGGTCGCGGCTTTGCCGTGGTGGCCTCCGAAGTTCGGGCCCTGGCCCAGCGGTCGGCGGACTCGGCGCGGGAGATCAAGACCCTGATCTCGACCAGCAGCACTCAGGTCAAGAGCGGGGTCGTGCTGGTCCGCGAATCCGGCGAGGCCCTGTCGGCCATCGCCGTGCGCATCAACGACATCACCCATCTGATGGGCGAGATCCGCGCCTCGACCCAGGAACAGGCCCTGGCCCTGGCCGAGGTCAATACGGCCGTGAACGAGATGGACCAGGTCACCCAGCAAAACGCCGCGATGGTCGAGGAATCGACCGCCGCCAGCCTGAGCCTGAGCCGCGAGGCGACGGACCTGACGCAACTGGTCGGGCGGTTCCAGGTCAGCGAGGACGGCGCCGACCGCGCCCCGGCCCCGATTCGTGACGCCCACGCCCGGATCGCGGCCTTTGCGGCCGACCGGGCGCCGGCCCGCTCGCGTCAGGCGGGCTTCTAGCCGCCCAGCCGTTCGCCGACGGCGCGGGCGAACCCAGCGCCGTCGGCCGGATCATGGTCCAGATAGAAGTCGGGCTCGATCAGTTCCGCCTCCATCAGCACCCAGCGCCCGGCGTTATCGCGCGCCAGATCGATGCGGGCGTAGAGCAGGGGGTCGTCAATGGCGGCCAGCACGCGTTCGGCCAGGGCCATGGCCGCCGCGTCGGGCGTCACGGCCGTGTAGAGGCCGCCGAACTGCATCTGGATGCGGAAGTCGCCGGGAACCGGCCGCTTGTTGACCGCATGACTGAACCGGCCGCCGAAGAAGAGCAGCGATGTCTCGCCGTCGGTCTCGATGGATTTCAGATAGGGCTGGATCATCGCCGGGCCTTCCGGCGCATCGGTCAGAGCTTGGCCGGGCGTGAGACGCAGGGTGCGGAAGGCGCCGGCCGAGACGGTCGGCTTGACGATCAGTACCGGGGCGCCGGTTTCCGCAAAGGCCGCATCCACCTGGTCCTGAGTGATCGCCTCGCTCCACCGCGTCGGCGGAATGGGCACGCCCTTGTCGGCCAGTCGCGCCAGATAGGTCTTGTCCGAATTCCAGCCCAGCACCGAGGCCGGATTGGCGACCGGCAGGCCCGCTTCGGTCCAGGTCGCGCAGGCCTTCAGCCAGCGGGCGTGGTCGCGGTGATACCCCCAGGCGATGACCGGCAGGATCAGGTCATAGGCGGCCAGAGCCGAGGCGTCCTCGATATGATCGGTCCAGGGCGTCGCCGTAACCGTCGCGCCGGTCCCTTCCAGCGTCGTCGTCAGCCGTGTCAGCACCTCGGGCCAGCGGCCGATGTAGGATGTGTCGGTCGGATCGGGGGTCAGGACAGCGATCTGGGTCATGACGCCTCCGTATCGCAACCCGCTGACGCATATAAGGGCTTCCTTATATGTTTTCGGGTGACGTGCGGGCCTTCAACCGCTAAGGCGCGACCATGACCCAGAACACCGCCCAATATGACGTCTGCGCTGTCGGCAACGCCATCGTCGACGTGCTCAGCCCCTGTGACGCCGCCTTCCTGACGGCCCAGGACCTGGCCCCCAACTCGATGCAGCTGGTCGACGCCGAACGCAGCGCCGCCCTGTATGACGCCATGGCGCCGGGGGTCGAGGCCTCGGGCGGATCGGCCGGCAACACCGTGGCGGGCGTCGGCTCGTTCGGCGGCCGGGCGGCCTATATCGGCAAGGTGGCCGATGATGTCCTGGGCGAGGTGTTCAGCCACGACATCCGCGCCGCCGGCGTCCATTTCGACACCCCGGTCCTGAGCAGCGGAGCGGACAACGGCTTCGGCACCGGCCGTTGCCTGATCAACGTCCTGTCCGACGGCGCGCGCACCATGGCGACCTTCCTGGGCGCCGCCAACCAGCTGTACGCCGACGACATCGACGAGGCCCTGATCGGCGCCAGCCAGATCGTCTATCTGGAAGGCTATCTGTTCGACCCGGCCCCGGCCCGCGCGGCCTTCGAACGCGCCGCCGCCGCCGCGCACAAGGCCGGTCGCAAGGTCGCCATCACCCTGTCGGACACCTTCGTCGTCGCCCGCTGGCGCGCCGAACTGCTGAGCTTCATCGAACAGTCGGCCGACATCGTCCTGGCCAACGAAGCCGAACTGGCCGCCCTGTTCGAAACCGAAGATTTTGACGCCGCCGCCGCGAAACTGGCCGCCATCGTCGAGATCGCCGCCGTGACGCGCGGCGAGCACGGCTCGGTGGTGATCGCCGGCGACGAGCGGGTGACGGTCGCCGCCTATCCGGTCGCCAAGGTGATCGACACCACGGGCGCCGGCGACCAGTACGCCGCCGGCTTCCTGCTGGGCGTCGCGCGCGGCCTGACGCTGGAAGAGGCCGGCAAGCTGGGCTCGCTGGCGGCGTCCGAAGTCATCGCCCACTGGGGTCCGCGGCCGATGGTGAAACTGGCCGATCTGGCCGGTGAAGCCGGGTTGAGGCTGTAAACGATTCTTCCTTCTCCCCTTGCGGGAGAAGGTGGCCGAGCGCAGCGAGGTCGGATGAGGGGTCGGCGGATGCACGACGACCCTGTCCGACCCAACATCTAACAACCCCTCATCCGGCCCTTCGGGCCACCTTCTCCCGCAAGGGGAGAAGGAAGCGGATTCAGCTCTTCCACCGCAGCGTCGTCGGCTGGATCGGGTTGACGAACTCCCGCCCCTCAGCCCGGCTCCTGGCCCATTCGCGCTTCAACTGCTGGTACCATTTGGCCTGTTTGTCGGCGTCGTCGATCCAGATCAGGGCGGGGTCGTAGCGCAGGCCTTCGTTCTGCAGGTTCACCATGCCGCCGTCCTGTTTCAGGAAGGCGACCACCCCCATCCGCAGGAAGGGCTTGGCCAGGTCGAAGACCCAGTGGTCCGACCAGAAGATCTGGGTGATCCGGGTCCTGGTCTCGCTGATCGGGGTCAGGCAGGTCAGGGCCAGGACCTGTTTTTCACCGACCTGGATATGCTCCCAGCGATAGCCGGGCAGGCGGAAGGTGATCTCCGTCGCAGGGGCGCCGCCCAGGATCCTGTAGAGCCGGCTGTTGGACGAGGGGGCGTGACGCACCATGGCCCAGCCGAAATCAGCGGGGACGAAGGCCTTGGTCTTTTCGTGCATCGAATGTTCGGACCGCCACCACCATTGCTGGTGGACATAGGGGCCGTGGGCGGGGTCCATCAGGCCGACGACGGCGTGGTCGATATGGCTGTCGAACTCCATGGCCTCGACCAGTTTCGGGCCTGATCCGACCACGCCCGGGAAGACGGGGGGCGCGTGGTCCGGCTCCATCGGATTGCGGGCGTCGGACGCCATCCAGACGAAGACCATGCCCTGGCTCTCGCGCACCGGAAAGGCGCGCACCTTGATGCGATTGGCCTCGAACGCCTGGTCCTCGACCAGGGACGGAATGGCGGCGCAGACCCCGTCGGGGCGGAAGCGCCAGCCGTGATAGGGGCATTCGATGGTCTCGCCCTCGCCGGGCTTTTCGACCAGTTTCCCGGCTGACAGGGGCGCGGCGCGGTGGGGGCAGATGTCGCGCATCGCATAGACGGCGCCCGCGCGTGTGCGGCCGACCAGGACGGGCTCGCCCATGATCTCGTAGCGTTTCAAGCCGGCCGGAGCGACGTCGCGGGACAGGGCGACGAAGTACCAGGCGTCGGCGACGAATCCCTTGCCGAAGGGCTGGGCGCCCGCCTTTGAGGGGGCGGCTTCGGCTTGAGGGGACTGGACGGGGGGAGCGTCTACAGGCTTCATGAGCGCCTTCTAACAGAGGGACGCGGGGTCTGTCCCTATGGAGCCGATAGAGAACTTTACATAACAAAGTGAAGGCGGCATAAGGGTCGCCTTGCAGGGGAGTTTCATCATGTTTCGCGCCTTAGGTTTCGCCGCCATGCTGTTCGCCGCCACCGCCGTCCAGGCTCAGGACGGGCACGGGGCCCATCCCGACAGGGGCCATGCGCACGGCCATCATCACGCGGATTTCACCTCCGACCGCATCCATGTCCGGGTGGACGGCGAAGCGGGCGGTCGCGACATCATCCTGATCCCCGGTCTCAGTTCCTCGCCCGAAGTCTGGCAGGGCACGGTCGATCATCTCGGCGCCGGGTGGAGAGTGCACCGGATCCATATCCAGGGCTTCGCGGGGGCCCCGGCTGAGGGCAACGCCCAGACGGGCGCGACGCCGACCCCGGTGGCGGCCCCGGTCGCCGAGGAGATCGCCCGCTATATCGCCGAACAGGGGCTGGAGAAGCCTGCCGTGGTCGGCCATTCGATGGGCGGGACCATCGGCCTGATGCTGGCCGCGCGTCATCCCGACAGCGTCGGCAAGCTGATGGTGGTGGACATGATCCCCTTCATGGGCGCGATGTTCGCGCCGCCTGGCGCTTCGAACGAGGCGATCACCACGATGGCCGATCAGGTCTACGCCGGCATGGCCAGTGTTTCCCGCGCAGAGTACGACCAGCGCGCGACAGTGTCGCTCACGGGCATGATCGCGACCGAAGGTTTGCGGGCCGGCCCTCTGGAAGACAGCCGCACGAGCGATCAGAAGGTCTCGGCCGCCGCCTTCCGCGAACTGATCGTGACAGATCTGAGGCCTGAATTGTCCGGTATCGTCGCCCCGACCGAGGTGATGTACGTCAAGTTCAACGATCCGCGCATGACGCCCGAGATTACCGATCAGATTTTCCGCAGCAGCTTCGCCAACCTGCCCGGCGTGACCCTGAAACGGATCGACGACAGCGCCCATTTCATCATGCTGGACCAGCCCCAGGCCTTCTACGGCGAACTGGACGCCTTTCTTTCGGCGAAATAGCCGCTCACGGTCGCGTGATATCGACGGGGCCGTTTCGGCGGCGGTTCATACGCGATACATGTCCGTAGAGCTTAATCCCGCTGAGCGCGGCATCTGAAGGAAAGTCATGGCGGGTCCAGGGTTCGGGGGCGGGCAGCAGGGCGGCGCAAAGCCGGCTCGCACGCGGCTGCAACAGGCGCTCTACTGGGGCGCGGTGCTGGCCGTCTGGGGACTGATCTTCCTGGTGGTCTTCTTCGCCGTGTTCGCGCGCGGCCTGCCCGACACGTCCAGCCTGTATAATGTCGATCGTCAGCCCTCGATCACCTATCTGGACCGCAACGGCGCCCTGATCGCCACCCGGGGCACCCAGATGGCGCCGCCCGCCGACCTGGACTCCCTGCCCGACTATGTGCCGGCCGCCTTCATCGCCATCGAGGACCGGCGCTTCTATCACCACCCCGGTTTCGACCCCATCGGCATGATGCGGGCGGCAGCGACCAATATGCGCGCCGGCCGGGTGGTGCAGGGCGGTTCGACCCTGACGCAGCAACTGGCCAAGAACCTGTTCCTGACGCCCGACCAGAACCTGCGCCGCAAGGTGCAGGAGCTGATGCTGGCGGTCTGGCTGGAGATGAAATTCTCCAAGAAGGAGATCCTGGCCCTGTATCTGAACCGGGTCTATTTCGGCGCCGGCGCCTATGGGATCGAGGCGGCGTCGCAACGCTATTTCGACAAGTCGGCCAAGGATTTGACCGTCGGCGAGGCCGCGCTTCTGGCCGGGCTGCTGAAGGCCCCGTCGCGTTATTCGCCCGTGTCCGAAAGCGAGCGGGCCGCCACCCGCGCCACCGTCGTGCTGAACGAGATGGAAGAGGCCGGGGTCATCACCGCCGCCCAGCGCGAGGAGGCCGTGACCCAGCCGATCATCGTGTCGCGCACCCTGGCGACCCAGCACGCCCAGTATTTCATCGACTGGCTGGACCAGTCGATCCGCGGCCTGGTCGGCGAACCGACCGAGGACATGGTGGTCGAGACCACCCTGGACCTGACGCTGCAGACGGCCGCCGAACGGTCGGTGCGCCGCATTCTGGACCGTGACGAGCGCAAGGGCGTCGAACAGGCGGCCCTGGTCGCCCTGGACGGCGACGGCCGGGTGCGGGCCATGATCGGCGGCGGCTCCTATGCCGACAGCCAGTTCAACCGCGCCGTCGAGGCGCGTCGCCAGGCGGGCTCGGCCTTCAAGCCCTTCGTCTATCTGGCGGCGGTCGAGGCCGGCTATACGCCCCAGACCCCGGTGGTCGATCAGCCGATCACCATCGGCAACTGGTCGCCCAAGAACTATTCCAACACCTTCAGCGGAAACATGACCCTGGCCCAGGCCGTGGCCCAGTCGACCAATACGGTGGCGGCCTATGTCGCCGACCAGATCGGACGCGACAGCGTGGCCCGCGCCGCGCGGCGCCTGGGCATCGAGAGCCGCATCGGTCTGGAGCCGGCCATGGCGCTCGGCGCCGTTGAGGTGTCGCCGCTGGAGATGGCCACCGCCTATGACGCCTTCGCCAACGGCGGCCGCCGGGTCGAGGCCTATGGCATCAGCCGTATCCGCACCCCCCAGGGCCGGGTCATCTATCAGCGGGCCAGCGGCCAGAGCGGCCAGGCGATCAACAATCCGTCGCTGTACTACATGAACCAGATGTTGCGCGGGGTCATGACCTCGGGCACCGGGCGCAGCGCGGCCATCGCCGGGCGCGATCTGGCGGGCAAGTCGGGCACGACCTCGGACTACAAGGACGCCTGGTTCGTCGGCTACACCGGCGGCTTCGTCACCGCCGTCTGGGTGGGCAAGGACGACAACACCGCCATGCGCGGCGTGACCGGCGGCTCGTCGCCCGCCGCCATCTGGAAGGGTTTCATGGAGGCGGCCCTCCCGCGCCTGAACGCGCCGCGCATCCCGGACGGCCCGCCCATGCCCGAGGGCTGGACTGCGCCGGATCCCGTCGGCGATCTGATGTCGGGTCTGGGCCAGGGCGGTCTGGACGAAGGTGGAGCCCCGGTCGAGCCGGTCGATCCGAGCCTGGGCGACCCCTATGTGGAAGAGCCGGCCCAGCAACCGTCTCAACCGGCGTCGAGACCGCCGGTCGTTCGCCCCACCTCGCCCCAGCCCGCCCCGCGCGACACGCCGGACCAACAGCTCGAAGGCCGTTTGCCGGCCGAGAAGCGAAGCGACCCGTTGTTCTTCTGATCCTCCCCCGTTGGGGGAGGGGGACCGCCGCGCTCTTCGCGCGGGGGTGGAGGGGGGCGACACAGGCCCGCCGTTTGTGGAGGCGCCGCCTTAGCGGCGCTCTCTTGCCCCCTCCGTCTCGGCGCTACGCGCCGATCCACCTCCCCCAAGGGGGGAGGAGTGGGTTCTACCGCCCCACGGCGTGCAGGGCCGCGCCGTAGTCCTTCAGCCATTTGCGCCAGGGCTTGTGGTCGCCGACCAGGCGTTCGACGACCGACCAGTAGGCCGGGCTGTGGTCGGCGTGGACCAGGTGGGCGACCTCGTGGGCGGCCAGATAGTCGATGACCGGCGGCGGGGCCATGATGACGCGCCAGGAATAGCGGATGGTGCGGTTGTGCGGGCTGCACGAGCCCCAGCGGGATCGGGTGTCGGCGATGGAGACCGTGACCGGCGCCTGGCCCAGGGCGCGCAGATGATGGTCGGTGCGTTCCAACAGCGTGCTGCGCGCCTCGCGCTTCAGCAGGTTCTCGACCCGGCGGGCGTAGGCCTCGCCCTCGCCGCCCGAGCGGATGACGGTTCCGTCTTCGACCAGGCGGGCTGCGCCGGCGCCGGGCGTCGCCTCCAGGCGGACCGGGCGGCCGCGCAATGAGATGACCTGGCCGGGCTCCAGCGGTCGGCCCTTGGGCCGCACCGCCAGGCGTTCGGAGATCCAGACGCCTTTCGAACGGGCGAAGGCCACGGCCTGGGCCAGGCCGCGCTCGGTCGGGGCGATCACCACCGCCTCGCCCGCGCGCGCATCGATCCGCACCGACAGACGCCGGGCGCGGGGATTGACCGACAGTCTCAGTGTGGGGCCGGAACCGGAGCCCAAGCCCCCGCCGTCAAGCGGCAGACGCTGACCGTTGCGATACGCCACCGAGGGCCTCGTTCTGGGCGATGAAATCGCGGACGCGGGGATAGATCTCGTCACGGAAGCGACGACCGTTGAAGACGCCGTAATGGCCCACGTTCGGTTGGACGTACAGCACCCGTCGGTCCTCGGGGATGTTGGGGCACAGGCCGTGGGCCGCCTGGGTCTGGCCGACGCCGGAGATGTCGTCCTTCTCGCCCTCGACCGTCATCAGGCCGATGTCGGTGATCTTGGTCAGATCGACCTTGCGCCCGCGATGCTCCAGCAGGCCGCGCGCCAGCAGATGCTGCTGGAAGACGATGTCGATGGTCTGGAGATAGAATTCCTCGGTCAGATCCAGCACCGACAGATATTCGTCGTAGAATTCCTCGTGCTTCTCGACCCCGTCGCCGTCGCCGTCGATCAGGCTGTTGAAATAGTCCCAGTGGGCGTCGCGATGGCGCTCTTCGTTCATCGACATGAAGCTGTAGAGCTGGACGAAGCCCGGATAGACCCGCCGCCCGAACCCCGCATAGGGCAGGGGCACGGTGTGGATCATGTTCGACCGGAACCAGGTGAAGGGCTTTTCCTCCGCCAGCTGGTTGGTCACGGTCGGCGACAGCCGGGCGTCGATGGGCGAGCCCATGAAGGTCATGGAGAGGGGGCGGTTCTCGTCGCCGTCCTCGGCCATGATCGCGCAGGCCGCCAGAACGGGCGGGCCGGGCTGGCAGACCCCGACCACATGGGCCCGGCCGCCGATCTCGGCAAGCATCCGCCGGACGTGGTCGATATAGTCGAAGAAATCGAACCGGCCTTCCAGCACCGGCACCTGGCGGGCGTTGATCCAGTCGGTGACATAGACGTCGTGGTCCTGAAGAAAGGCCTCGACCGTGCCGCGCAGCAGGGTGGCGTAGTGGCCCGACAGGGGCGCGACGACCAGGACGGCGGGGCCGGAGGCCGGCTTTCCGGCCCGTTTCAGGTCGCCGATATTGCGGGCGAACCGGACCAGGCGGCACCAGGGGCTCTGCCAGATCACCTGTTCGACGGTGCGCACCGGCTTGCCGGCGATCTCGATGGTTTCCAGCTTCCAGTCCGGTTTGCCGTAGCGACGTGTGACGCTCTCGAACAGTTCGGCCGAGGCGTAGGCGGTGCGTCCGACCGCCGTGTCCGCCGCCGGATTGAACGGCGAGGTCCAGAAGCGCCGGGCCATCTGGGCGCCGACCCGAAACGGCAGGGCCGACTGATAGGCGAGTTCATGAAAGGCGTAGAGCATGACGATCCATTGCGGGTCTTGCCGAGACCGAAAACCGGGTTCCGGCCGTTTGCTGCATAGCAGCATACAGGGTTTGAGCTCAGCGCGGCAGTTATTCGCAATCCTGTCCAATTCCCGCCCGGGTTCGATCTTCTCCCCGTCGTCGGAACGTGATCTGATGTCGGCGATGTCCGGGGGGATGTCTATGGAGCCTTCCCATGTTGGTCCTGCTGACCATCGCCAGTCTGCTGCTTCAGCACGCGCCGAACGTCGGCCTCGTCTCCTACGAGGAGGCGGTGCGCTGCGCCGGCCTGACCCAGGCCGCGTCCGAACTGGAAGGCGGCGAAAGCGCGGAGGGCAGGCGGCTGTACGACGCCGCCCTGTTCTGGTCGCTCGCGGCCATGCAGGCCGCGACCGCCGCCGGCAAGCCCTCGCGCGCGGCCGAGGCCGACCAGACCCGCGCCCGGATCGAGGCCGTGCGTCGGCTGAACGCCGACGCCTCCGAGGCCCGCGCCGCCTTGCAGCGCTGTCGCCAGAAAACCCCCGATCTGAATTGACGAAAAATCATCCTTAAGGCCAGGCTGAACCCCCTTGGCGGCGTCGCGTTTGCATTGGAACCCCAGGGGGACGCACCGGTCGTCCCGAAGCGGGATTTAGAGGCGTCCATCGCATGTTCGAGTTCGGCCGAGACCTTCGCAAGCTGTTCGCCCAGGCCCGCGAGAGCGAGGATCTGGGCTGGGTCGAGCTGATCGGCGTCGATCTGCTGGCGGCTGAGGCGCGGCGCGAAACCACCGACGCCGGTCGCGTCTCCTGCGCCCGCCCGTTCGAGACCGAGAGTCGCGCCGCCGCCCTGTGGCGCGAACACGCCCGCCGCAGCGGCGCCGTCGACAGCCTGGACCGCGCCGACCGTTGCGCCGACAGCCTGGTGCGCGCCGCCGTGGGCGAGGATCGGGCGGCGCGGGCCGCGATCGACAAGGCCCAGGCCCTGATGCTGCGCTTCGATCTGTGCGGCGATCCGATTCACCTGGATCGCGCCCTGGCTGCGCTCGACGCCGCCGGGCGGCCGCGTCGGTCCCATGCCGCAGGCGAGCTGTCCTCGATCCATGCCCGGCTCAAGACACGCAAGGCCCGTCTGTCCGGCGATCCCGCCGCCCTGATGGACGCCGCCGCCCTGATGGACCTGGCCCTGCATGAGGCGGGGGCGAACGACGTCGAACTGCGGCTGGATCGGGCGGGACTGGCGCTGGAGACCGGGGTGATCAAGCGGGACGCCCGCCTGCTGGACCAGGCCGGACGCGATCTCGGCGCCCTGGTCGAGAACGCCTCGCCCGACTATCGCCCCCTGACGCGCGCTCGCGCCCTGGCCCTGTGCGGCGCGGGTCTTTCGGCCCTGGCCTCCGTCGCCGATCATGCCGAGGCCCTGGCCCAGGGACGGATGATGTTCGACGCCGCCGCCGATCAGTTCACGCCCGACCACAGCCCGCTGGACTGGGCCGTCATTCAGGTGCTGCGCGCCGGCGACGACGCCACGCCCCTGATGCTGTTGAACCAGGCCGAGGCCCTGACCCAGGGCCGCGGCCTGATCATCGGCGCCCTGGTGCGCGAACGCCGCGTATCGCGCGAGATCGCTCTGGCCGAGGCTGTGCGCGACCTGACGGGGCTGGAGCTGATGGAGGCCCGCCTGCGCGACCGGCTCGCCGCCGCTGCGCCGCTGGACTGGGCCGCCGACCAGATCGGTCTGGCCGAACTGGCCCTGGCCCGTCATCGCCTGGGCGGCCCTGCGCCCGCCCACCTGCACCTGATCCTGAACGAAGCCGTCCTGACCGCGCGCGAACTGGGCGTGCCGGCCCTGGCCGACCGGGCCGGGATGCTGCTGTGGAAGGCGGGGCTTTAGATCTAAGCCTCAGCCGCCCATGGCGACGAAGGGTCCGTTGAGGAACTGGGGCTTGCCGTAGGCCAGGCGCTGGCCGTCGTCGGCCAGAACGCGGCCGCCGGCGGCTTCCAGCACGGCCTGACCGGCCGCCGTATCCCATTCCGAGGTCGGGCCGGAGCGCGGATAGGCGTCGAAGCGGCCCTCGGCGATCAGGCAGAATTTCAGCGAGGAATCCGTGCCCTGCCAGCGGGTGCAGCCGTGGCGGGCGGCCAGACGCGCGGCCTCTTCATCGGTGACGCTGTGGCTCAGCAGGGCCATGCCCTCCTGCGGGCGGTCGCGGACCTTGATCGGCCGCCATTCGGCGCCGGCGTGGGCCTCGCCCTCCTGCTGCTCGCCGTATTGGCGACGGAAGGCGCCGCCGCCCGGCGTGTCCGTGCGCCAGGTCGTGGCCTTCGCCGGAGCCGTGACCACGCCCGCGACGGGATAGCCCGCGTGCATCAGGGCGATGTTGACGGTGAAGGCCTCGCCGCCGCGCACGAACCCCTTGGTGCCGTCCAGCGGGTCGATCAGCCAGAACCAGTCCTCGGCCGAGGCCGGGGCGCCGTTCGCGGCCACCGCTTCTTCGGCCACCGTCTGGACGCCGGGATAGAGGGCGGCCAGCCGTTCGAGGATCAGGGCCTCCGCGGCGCGGTCGGCCTGGGTGACGGGACTGT
The DNA here is from genome assembly GCF_059415785.1 of Brevundimonas sp. GW821-FHT10A07. Taxonomy (NCBI): domain Bacteria; kingdom Pseudomonadati; phylum Pseudomonadota; class Alphaproteobacteria; order Caulobacterales; family Caulobacteraceae; genus Brevundimonas; species Brevundimonas sp. GW821-FHT10A07. The sequence goes on along the minus strand of NZ_JBWKNX010000005.1, from coordinate 8,754 downwards.
CGTCCGACTTGGTCTCGACGGCGGTGTTATTGCGCCAGTAGGGCAGGATCAGGCGCGCGGCGTCTTCGGCGATCTCGGCGATGGCCAGGGCCAGGGCGCCGGACTCCAGGTCGAGGGCCAGGGTGTTCGTGGGGGAGGTCGTCATTATGGGCTCGATAGACCATTGCGGCGGTTCCATGAACCGGCAAATCACGTCAGCTTCGCGCACGACATGAACTGTGACCTGAACGCCGACGAGAGTATGCTGGCCTCCATGAATTCGACCGACGCCGCCAAAGCCCCGCTGGACCTGCCTGTCGACGGAATCGAACTGGCCACCTATGTCGCCGCCAAACTGTGCCACGACTTCATCAGCCCGTCGGGCGCGATCGTCTCGGGCCTGGATCTCATGCGCGATCCTTCGGCCCAGGACATGCGCGAGGACGCCCTGTCCCTGATCGAACAGAGCGCCCGCAAGATGGTCGCCCTGGTCCATTTCGCCCGCGTCGCCTTCGGCGCGGCGACGACCAGCGAACGGTTCACCGCACGCGAGCTTCAGTCTCTGGTCACGGGTCTGACCGAGGGCGGGCGCGCCTCGCTGGACTGGCGCATCCACGAGGGCGAGTTTTCCAAGCCCCAGGCGCGCGCCCTGACCAATCTGGCCTATCTCACCGTCGGCGCCCTGCCTATGGGGGGCGATGCGGTGATCCAGTCGCGCGTCGAGAACGGCTTCCTGTTCATCGAGGGATTCGCCGAGGGCGCCCGCGCCCGGCTGAAGCCGGAAGCGGTCACGGGCCTGGCCGGCGAGCGCCTGATCGAAGGGCTGGCGGGGCAGTGGATCCAGCCCTACTGGCTGTGGCTGACCGTGGTCGAGGCCGGCGGCTCGCTGCATGTGACGGTCGAGGACGGCCGCGTCGTCCTGGTCGCGCGAATGCCCGTGTGAGGCTTTCCCAACGACTCGTTAACTGGAATCGGGCGATGCTGCTACGACGCGTGACTTCTGCTGAAGGTCCGGCGCCGGGGAGCCCGTCTTGGATTTCAAAACCTGCCTCATCGTCGATGACAGCCGGATCATTCGCAAGGTCGCCCGCCGGATCGTAGAGGGCCTCGGTTACGAGGTCGACGAGGCGGCGGACGGCGCCGAGGCCCTGGCCTATTGCTCAGGCGTCATGCCCGACGTGCTGCTGATCGACTGGAACATGCCGGTGATGGACGGGCTGACCTTCTTGCGCCGCCTGCGCGCCTCGCCCGGAGGAGAGGTTCCGAAGGTGTTGTTCTGCACCATCGAAACCCGGCCTGAGCGGATCGCCGAGGCCCTGGCCGCCGGCGCTGACGACTATGTCATGAAACCTTTTGACGGCGAAATTCTTCAGTCCAAGCTGATGGAGGTCGGCGCGATCGCGGCATGACACCCGAGGACTTCGACAAGCTTCAGGGGCTATTGGCCACCCGCGCCGGCTATCGGCTGGCGCGGGATCGCATTCACCTGGCCGAACACCGGCTGGGACCGATCGCGCGTCGTGAAGGCTACGCCAATGTCGAGGCCCTGCTGACGAATCTCTGGGCCAATCCGGTCGCCTCCCTGGGCTGGGCTGTGATCGAGGCCCTGCTGAACGCCGAAACCTGGTTCCGTCGCGATCGCACCCCGTTCACCGTGCTGGAGAAGGAGCTTCTGCCGGCCCTGTCGCGCGCCCGGCCGAACGGCCGGGTCAAGGTCTGGTCCGCCGGATGTTCGACGGGCCAGGAGGCCTGGTCGATCGCCATGGCGGGGCTGGACATCGGCGTTCCGCTGGATCTGACGGCCACCGACCTGTCGCAGCGTGCGATCGAGAAGGCGCGTTCAGGCCTCTACACCGGCTTCGAGATCCAGCGCGGTCTGACCGCCAAGACCATGCTGCGCTGGTTCGAGCCGGCCGAGGACAACTGGTGCGTCCGCGCCGAACTGGCCGACACCGTCCGTTTCGGACGCGCCAACCTGCTGGACGAGCCGACCGACGAGGCCCGTTTCGACGTCATCTTCTGCCGCTACGTGCTCGGGGACATGGAGCCCTCGCGCCGCGCCCGCGTGCTGGACGGGCTGGAACGCCGCCTGGTCGACGACGGCTGCCTGTTTCTGGGCATGGATGAACGGCTGGAAGGCGAGACCGTCGCCTTCCGCCCCGTCACCGGCCGCAAGGGCCTGTATGTGAAATCCCCCTCCGCCGCGCGCAGAGCCGCCTGAACGGCCGCTTTGAACCGCGACGTGGATTCAGCCCGCGTGCAGTTCCTGCTTCACCCGTTCCGCCAGGGTCTTGATGTCCAGAGGCTTGGGCAGGAAGGAGACCCCGACCTCGTCCTGCAGCAGGTCCGAGAAGTCGCTTTCGGCATAGCCTGAGATGAACATGACCGGGGCGTCGCCCAGGTATTTGCGCGCCTTCTTCAGCAGGGACGGGCCGTCCAGGCCGGGCATGATGACGTCGGAGATCATCATGTCGATCTGGCCCGCGTATTCCTCGGCCAGGATCAGGGCCTCCTCGCCGTCGGCGGCCTCGATCACCTCATAGCCGCGCTGGCGCAGCAGGCGGGCGGCGATGCCGCGCACGGCGTCCTCGTCCTCGACGAACAGGATGCGGCCGGCGCCCGACAGGTCGCGCGGCGCCTTGACCTTGACCTCGACCGGCTGAACCTCGGCCAGTTCCGCCTCGCCGGCGGCCGGCAGGAAGATGCGGAAGGCCGCGCCCATGCTCATGCCGTGCGGGCCCTCGATATTGCTGACCGAGATATGGCCGCCGGCCTGCTGGGCGATGCCGTAGACGGTGGCCAGGCCCATGCCCGTGCCCTCGTTCACCGCCTTGGTGGTGAAGAAGGGTTCGAAGATCTTGTCCACCAGTTCAGGCGGCACGCCGGGGCCGGTGTCCGACACCTCGATCAGGGCGACCTCATCGGTGGGAGCGTCGGGCCAGCCCATCTCGCGCGCCTGCTGGGCGGTCAGGCGGCGGGTGGTGATGGTGACGACCGCGTCGCCCGGCTCGACCACGCCGCGCATGGCGTCGCGGGCGTTGACGGCCAGATTCATGACGGCGGTCTCGAGCTGGCTCTTGTCGGCCAGGACCACAGGCAGGTCGCGGCCGTAGTCGGTCTCCAGCCGAACGTCCTCGCGCAGCAGGCGCCGCAGCAGGATGGCGAACTCCCCGACCAGCTCGCCCAGATCCAGCCGCTCACGCCGCACCGTGGACTTGCGCGAGAAGGCCAGCAGTTTGCGCACCAGGTCGGCGGCGCGAATGGCGGTCTGGCGGATCTCGTTCAGCCCCTCGTAGGAGGGGTCGCCGACCGGATGCCGCTCCAGCAGGCCCGACAGCTGCAACTGGATGGCCGTCAGCAGATTGTTGAAGTCGTGGGCCACGCCGCCGGCCAGCTGGCCCACGGCCTGCATCTTCTGGGCCTGCGACAGCTGCAGCTCCATCGACTTCTGCGCCGAGACGTCGAACAGCCAGATGCGCTTCTGTTCGCCCTCTGGCGCCACATAGAGGTGCAGCATCTTGTCGGGATAGGCGCGGGCGACCAGTTCGATGGGGCCGGACGACCCGGCCGCCAGCTTGACCCGCGCCTCGGCCACGCCCGTCGGGTCGAACAGATGGCCGAAGGCGGCGTCGCGCGCGGCGTTGGGGCCGGTCAGCACGGCCAGGGCGGCGTTGGCCTCCTGCGCCCGGCCGGCGAACAGGTCGGGGCCGTCGATCACGGCCGAGCCGAAGGGAGCGCCGGCGGCCATGGCGCGGGATTCGCCCGTCGCCGCGCCGTTCGTCGGGGCCGTCGCCACGGGCAGGGGCAGGACGGCTTCGGGCGCGACCCGCATCAGATACCGGTCGGGGCCGGCCTTGCCGATCACCACCTCGACCTCGCGGTCGCCGATCTGGACGATGGCGTGGCCCGGCTCGCCCCGACGCGCCTGGGCGAAGGCCATGTACAGGGCCTGGGCCGACTTGCCGCGGGGCAGGGCGGTGGTCGTGCCGTTGGACTGGGCCCAGGCGCCGTTGAAGGCCAGGACCTGGCCCGTCTCCCACACCAGGGCCGCCGGCTCCGCCATGGCGTCCAGCATGTCCACGGCCACGTCGCTGGACGGCTTGACCGTCTCGGCGCGGCGGAAACCGAACAGGCCGATCAGGGCGATCAGACCCGCCGTGACGATCAGGATCATGCCCGGCCCCGACATCGGATTGGCCTTGAAGGCCGGATAGGCCAGGGCCGCGACGGCCACGACCACGCCGAACGCCGTCGCAACGGAGAGCAGGTCGAACGGAAGGCGACGGTTGGGCTTCATGCGGCCTCGCGAATCAGTGGTCTGATCATACCCCCAAATCCGGCGCCAAGCCTTACGGGGGTCTTACCGACGTTTGCGGGACTGGAACACGAAGCCGATGATCTTGGCGGCGGCCTCGAAATGTTCCTTGGGAATGACGGCGTCGATCTCGACCGAGGCGTAAAGGGCGCGGGCCAGAGGGACGTTCTCGACGATCGGCACGCCATGTTCCTTGGCGACTTCACGGATCCGCATGGCCAGGGCGTCGACCCCCTTGGCCACACAGACCGGCGCCCCGTCGCCCTCGCTGGGTTCGTAGCGCAGGGCCACCGAATAGTGGGTCGGGTTGGTCACGATGACCGTGGCCTTGGGCACATTGGCCATCATCCGCTGGCGGCTGCGCTGCATGCGGATCTGCTTCAGCTTGGCCTTGATGTGGGGATCGCCCTCGGACTGTTTGTAGTCTTCCTTCAGTTCCTCCTTGGTCATCCGCATCCGCTTGGCGAAGCGCATCTTCTGCCAGACGAAGTCGGCTCCGGCCGTCGCCCCCAACAGGATGATGGCCGCCACGAACAGGGCCAGGGCCATGTCCCGCGCCAGCGGCAGCAGGGCGGCCGGGCTCAGGGTGACCATGTTCTCGAACTCGCGGACATGGGGTTTCAGCACCATCCAGCAGACGACGCAGACGGCGATCAGCTTCAGGAAGGTCTTGACGAACTGCATCAGGCCGTCGGGGCCGAAGATGCGCTTGAACCCCGACATCGGGTTCACCGACGACCATTTCGGCTTCAGCTTTTCGGCGGTGAAGATCAGGCCGGACTGGGCCAGGTGTCCGCCCGCCCCGCCGATGATGGTCGCCAGCATGACCGCTCCCAGGAAGGGGGTCATGGCCCAAAGAGCCTGGGCCAGAATCTGAGCCCCCGCCCCCGAATCCAGCATCCCCAGCATCTGGTGAGGGGCCGCGATAAAGGGCAGCAGCTGTTGCGCCATCGACCCCGCGAACCAGCCCCCGGCGCCCAGGATCACCGCCGCCGCCCCGGCCAGGGACAGGACCTGGCCGACGTCCTGAGACTTGGCGACGTCGCCCTTCTTGCGGGCGTCCTCGAGTTTTCGAGGGGTGGCGTCTTCTGTTTTCGACTCGGGATCGGTGTCGTCAGCCACCCGCCCCTCCTCCGAAGGCGCCGGCCGCGAACACCTCGGCGAGGCGGCGGTAGCGGTCGATGAAGACGGTGCCCAGGGCGCCCAGGCTGAGCGCGAAGATCGACAGGCCCAGGATGACGCTCAGAGGCGCGGCGGCGAAATAGACCTGGAACGACGGCATGACCCGCGCGATCAGGCCCGAGGCCAGGTTGAAGATCAGGGCGAACACCAGAACCGGCGCCGCCAACTGCACCCCCAGCAGGAAGCTGTCCCCCAGGGTTCGCACCGCCATCTCGGTGAAATCCCCCATGATCAGGGGCTTGGCCGGGGCGATCAGACTGTAGGAACCGACCATGCCGGCGATGAACAGGTGGTGGGTGTCGGTGGCGAAGATCAGCGTCACCCCGAACAGCAGCAGGAACGAACCGACCGTCGACCCCGGCTGGGCCTGTAGCGGATTGGCCGTCTGGGCGAAGCTGAGGGTGGTCTGCAGCGAGACGATCTCGCCCGCCGTCATCAGCGACGTCAGGAACATGCGCAGCAGCATGCCGATCATCAGGCCGACCACCACCTCGCGGATCACCCACCCGGCCATGCCGCCCAGGGTCTCGGGCAGGCCCGGCAGGCTGTCACGCACCACAGGCCACAGCGCCAGGCTGATCAGCAGGGCCAGCGAAAGGCGGATGCGCGGCGGCACATAGGTTTCCCCGAAGCCGGGGATCAGCATCAGGATCGCGCCGATGCGGGCGAAGATCAGCCCCCCGGCCCAGACCTGATCCGCGGTGGCGTAAGCCTCCACTACATGCCCGCGATGCGCGCCGCGATCTGGCGCATGAACCCGCCCAGCAGGGCGCCCATCAGCGGCAGGAACAGCAACAGGGACACGAAGATGGCGATGATCTTGGGCGCATAGATCAGGGTCTGTTCCTGGATCTGCGTCAGGGCCTGGAACAGGCCGATCACGACGCCGACGACCAGGCCGACCAGCAGGACCGGCAGGCACAGCTGGATCGTCAGCCAGATGGCGTCGCGCCCTACATCCAGAACTTCCGCGCCGTTCATCGGCCCACGCTCCCGCAAATCACTGGGCAGAAAATGCCGGGAGGATGGTTAACGGGGAGATAATGGCCGGATCCCTCCCCAATCCTTTTCGGTCTGTAGAAAGCAAATAGGAGCCATCTCCGCCCCAATGCCGGAACCGGCTTCCGGGCCGCCTGGACCGTCTCGTCAGTCCGACGGATCGTAGCGGGAATTCGGACGTGGGCTTGCTGTGAAATTCCACGATCTGCTGCGTGTTGCGACCCGTAGATGTATTTCAGGCGGGGTGAGATTCTGTGGCGGAACGACCTGAAAGTGCATGGCTGGCGGGCTGCGGTTCGACCTTCGTTGATCAAAAAAATCCACCAATCTTAGAGGCTTATCGATAGGTACAACTCCCTATCAGGCGTTTGAAGTCGGTTTAACCATATCCCTGGATGGTGCGTTCGGGTTGTGTTTTAGCGCGCCGTGGGGATGGGACGAGATATGAGAATACGCATACCAGTGGATGTGGCTGTCGAGGTTCGTGATGTTGCGAGCCTCCGAGGGTCGACTTTCCCGGTCGATGGCTCGCTCGTCATTCAGATGGCGCTGGCTTTCGTCCTGACCGCCCTCGGATGTTCGGCTGTCTGCAATCTGCACCAGGGTGCACGCTCGCCAGTGGCGTCCGTCGCTCGTCATGATCGATTTTTCGGGAGATAGGCTATGCGTTTCACCATCAAGGCCAAGTTGATCCTGACGTTCGGGGTGCTGATCGCGGCGATCGCCGTTTTAGTCGGCGTTTCCCTCAGTCATCTTTCGTCTCTGCACGCCGCCATCCATGAGGTTGTCGCCGGACCGGCCGCTCAACTGAGCCGGGCCCAGAGCATCCAGACCGAGTTCAGCAGCTATGTGAGGCGTGAGCGCGGCATGCTCCTGACCACCGACCCTGAAGCGGTGCGTGAGTTTTCCGAAGAGGTAGGCCGGGGCCGAGGCATGTTGGAAGACCTGCTGGCTCAAGGCCAGGCGGTCGCATCGGCAGACGCCAAGGCCGAGTGGGTTTCGCTCGCGAACGCCTGGTCAGAATACAAGCCGATCAGCGAAGAAATTCACAGGCTGGCGCTCGCCGGCGATGACGTCGGCGCCAAGGCGTTGATGTTGAACGAAGCGCGCGCCAGCCTTTCTGCGATCGAGGACTCCGCCCAAAACATCGTCGCGACGGACAAGGCGCTGATGGCGCAGGCCGAGGAGGGCGCCAATGCGGTGTTTGAGGAAGCGCGTGTAGGGCTGATCGTCGCCAGCGCCTTCGCTCTATTCGCTGCGGTCTTCGGTTGTGTCTGCATCACACTGATTGTTCGGAAGGGACTGATCCGCGCCACTGAGGCCGTTCGCGCCGTCGCCGAAGGCGATCTGACCCAGGCGGTCGTCGTCACCAGTCGGGACGAAATCGGCGACATGCTGGGCGACCTTAACCGGATGATCGAACGCCTCCGCAGCGTAGTCGGGGACGCGTTAGCGGCTGCAGACAATGTCTCGGCCGGCAGCCAGGAACTGTCGTCTTCGTCGGAACAGATGAGCCAGGGCGCGACCGAACAGGCCGCCGCCGCCGAACAGGCCTCGGCCTCGATGGAAGAGATGGCCGCCAACATCAAGCAGAACGCCGACAACGCGGCCCAGACCGAGAAGATCTCGCGTCAGTCGTCCAAGGACGCGGAAACCAGCGGTGAGGCCGTTCATCGCGCGGTCGAGGCCATGCGCACCATCGTCGCCAAGATCGGCATCGTGCAGGAGATCGCGCGCCAGACCGACCTGCTGGCCCTGAACGCGGCGGTCGAGGCCGCCCGGGCCGGGGAGCACGGCAAGGGCTTCGCCGTCGTCGCCTCGGAAGTGCGCAAGCTGGCCGAACGCAGCCAGACGGCCGCCGCCGAGATCGGCGCCGTCTCGGGCGACACCGTCAAGGCGGCCCAGGAAGCCGGCGAGATGCTGCAACGCCTGGTGCCGGACATCCGCAAGACCGCCGAACTGGTGTCGGAGATCAGCGCCGCCTGCCGCGAGCAGGACGTCGGCGCCAGCCAGATCAACGAGGCCATCCAGCAGCTGGACAAGGTGATCCAGCAGAACGCCGGCGCGGCCGAGGAAATGTCGGCCACCTCCGAGGAACTGGCGGCCCAGGCCGAGGAGCTGCAGACCTCGATCGCCTTCTTCCGCACGGACGCCGAAAGAGTCCCTGCCCGTGCTCAGGCCCGGGTCTCGACCTTCAAGTCTCCGGCCAAGCCGGCGGCCCGCCCGACGCCCAAGGCTGCGCCGTCCAAGCCCGCCGTCCACGCCCAGCAGGCCCGCGC
>NZ_JBWKNX010000004.1:0-213362 GCF_059415785.1 Brevundimonas sp. GW821-FHT10A07 | reverse complement strand
ACACATGGCCGCTCCGACCAGGCTCAGCAGAACGTCAGATCAACCCTTGCCAACGGGGAGCCGTCCACACATGGCGCATAATGGACGCCCCTAGCGTCAGCCTTCGTTATGGCCCCTGTCTGGGGGTCAAGGGGTCGCAGGTTCGAATCCTGTCGCTCCGACCATCTAAATCTCTGATTTAGCTATGATCTTTTGAAGGGGTCGCTCTAAGGGCGACCCCTTTGTCCGTTCTGGGGTCCAAATGGGGTCCAATGTCGAGCTGAGGCGATTCTTCATGTTCGAGCCGGTGCAGATCGTTTCGCTACAGGTCGAGATACCTCCTTTTTCCCATCGTGCTCGATAAGGCTGAGGCGTTTGCGCTGACCCTCCAGAATCGCGCGCTTAGGGCGCTCATCTTCCGAGTTTGATCTCGCCCTCTAAAAAGCCGGAGACACAGCCTCTCGATTATGTTTTCGGTATCCAGCTGCCGAGTCGACGCGGTGTGCTGGACACGTGACATGGCGCCCAGAGCATCGACTTCCGTGCCGCTGCGACCTTCACACCTCTTGTAGCGAGGGGGAAAGGACGCGAGCTTTGCGGGGAACGCTGTTATGTGGTGGCCATGCCTCTCTACTTCCTGATGAACGTCCTGGCGCTTGGACTCGTGCCGGGGCAGAATTCCGTAGCCGCCGACTGCGCACGACCTGTTGACGGGTTCGAGGAGGCGATATGTTCGGAGCCGATGCTTGCTCGCCTCGAGCAAGATATGGCGGAGCGGTACGCCGCAGCTCGTGAGCCATTATCCCCTGCTGCTCGAGGATGGCTTCAGGCGGATCAGGCGCTGTTCTTCGAAGCCAGGAAGGGGTGGCGAGAAGCCCGCCACGTTCTGCGCGCCGAACCTCTTGGCCCAGGTTATTGGACGCGTCGACGTATCGCCCTTCTCGAACAGGTTCACCCGGCCCGTGACGCGGCGTTCAGCGGTTTCTGGCAAAATGTGTCCGGGGTTGTCGTCGTCTCGGACAACCTGGATGGAAGTTTCACCGTTGAAGTCGAGGCCAGCCAACCCGTCGGTCGACACTGGCAGTGCTCTCTCGATTTCACCGCACGGGTGGAAAGGGGTGTGCTGGAGACCGTTCTGGATGAGGAAGAGACGGGTCCCGAGCGTTGGCGCATCCGTGCCGTCGTCACCGATGGGGTCCTGAAGTTGACCGAAAGCCCCGTTGCGGGCCGAGGCGGCGAGCGGCCTCCGTACTGCGGGGCTGGGGGCCACATCGACGGGATTTACTTCAGGACTGGGGATTGAAACGCTGAACGCGCTGCCCATCGGAAAGGCTTTGCTTCATCCGACTTTTGCTCACCAGCCATGGACGTACGTGCGACGAGCGTGCGCCCGGTACACCGGTCGCGGCATCAGGGTCCGGCGCTTTGAAGGGCCGATATCAGTTGCCGAAAACGCGGCGAAGGAAACGCGACTGATGAGCGCACTGGCCCTAGATGTACGGGTAAGATCCGCTGTGGGTTGACCTAAGGTCAACGCCCCTGTCGAGGGGGACAGACGAAGGTCGTGTCCCACAGCGAATGTCATCCCTACTGCCCGTCATAGAGGCAGATTTATTTGGGGAGGATACACCATGCGAAAAGTTTCGCTTTCGGCGCTTTTCTGCGCGTCCACGGCCTTGATCGGCGTCAATAGCGCGATGGCGCAAACTCAGACGCAGACGGTGCAGGAAGAGCCTGTGGCCGTCGCTGTCGACGACATCGTCGTGACGGCTCAGCGTCGATCACAGAGTGTGGTCGATGTCCCGATGTCGATCACAGCCGTCTCGGGTGAGGAACTCGCCACCTTGGGCGTCACAGACGTCTCTGATCTTGTGAAGATTACGCCGGGTCTGAGCGCGGTCGAAAGCGGTGCGGCTGTCCCTGTCTATTCGCTGCGTGGCGTCGGCTTCTTCGATACCTCGATCGGCGCGCGCCCGACGGTGTCTGTCTACGTCGATGAAGTGCCGCTGCCCTTCTCCATCATGTCGTCGGGCGCATCGTTCGATCTGCAGCGTGTCGAGGTACTCAAGGGGCCGCAGGGGACGTTGTACGGTCAGAACTCGACGGGTGGGGCGATCAACTACATCGCCAACAAACCGACCGACTATTTCACGGGAGGGGCGACATTCGACTACTCGTCTTTCGAACGGATACAGGTCGACGGCTTCGTGTCCGGACCGCTCAATGATCAGGTTAGCATGCGCCTCGCCGTTCGCGCTGACAACAGCGGGCCCTGGCAAGAGAGTTACACTCGTAACGACGAGCACGGCGAACGGCACTTCCTGCAAGGCCGTTTCATCGCGGAGTGGACGCCTTCGGACCGGTTCGATCTGTCGCTGGCTTTGAGTGGCTTCAAGGACGAATCCGATGTTCAGGCGTCGCAACTGATCCAGGTGTTGGCACAAAGGCCTGTTTCAGCGGGGCAAGTCCCGCTCGTGATGAACTATCCGTTGGCGCCGGAGAATGCTCGGGCTGCAGATTGGAACGACAATGGGTTCCCGCTGCGCCGTGACAACAGCTTCTATCAAGCGGCTGTTCGCGCGAACTGGAACATCAACGACGCTCTCAGCTTGGTGTCGCTCACGTCCTATTCGGACTTCCAGCTGCACCAGCGTGTCGACCTCGACGGTACGGCCGTAAACGCCGTGTTCTCGGAAAATCGTGGTAGCGCTGAGTCGTTTAACCAGGAGCTCCGTCTGATCGGAGATTTTGGCCGGACGAACTTCGTCGTCGGCGCCAGCTACTCGAAGGACGAGACTGATCAGGTCGATGACTACAACATCCCCTACACCACGGGCACCTACAGCATTCCGACGGGCCTGTTTAACCACTTCCTTCTAGACTCGAAGCAGGAGTTCGAGACTACAGCGCTGTTCGGCAACATCGACTACAATCTGACCGACACGCTGACGGCCACTGCCGGTGCGCGTTATACTGAGACGGACCTTTCCTATGCGGCTTGTAGCCGGACAGGAAATGCGACGACGGCGGCGACCCTGACGGCCTTTTACAATCTGCTGCGCGGACCAGGCCGGCCGCTGCCTGCGCCCTTGGCGGTCGGTCAATGCCTGACTGTCGATTCAACCCTGACGCCTGGTCTGGTCCAGGGCGAGCTTAACGAAGACAGCCTGTCATGGCGTGCGGGGCTGGACTGGAAGCCGGCCCCTCGCACACTGGTCTACGCGAACATAAGTCAGGGCTATAAGGGCGGAAGCGGTCCTGTGCTTCCTGCCCTGGCGGCCAACCAGCTTTCGCCGGTGGTGCAGGAATCGGTCCTCGCTTACGAAGTCGGTTTCCGGGCTCCGATTGTCGGCGACACCCTCGACGTCAGCGGCGCTGTGTTCTTCTACGACTACCAAGACAAGCAGTTGAAGAGCCGCACTCTGGTCGAGCCGGCCGTTCTCGGTGCGCTCGAGGCGACGGTGAATGTGCCAGAGTCCGAAATCTACGGCGCGGAATTGCAGTTCAACGCTCGTCCATTCGACGGTTTGACGCTTTCGGTTGCAGGCACCTACATCGAATCCGAAGTAACGAGTCCTTTCAATGGCTACACGATTACCGGAACGCTGGCTGACTTCCAGGGCGAAGCCTTCCCGTATACGCCCAAATATCAGGTCGTCGCCGACGCCAAATATAGCTGGTCGGTTTCGGAACGCCTTGATGCCTTCGTCTCTGCGAACGTGAATTACCGTAGCAGCACGACGTCTGGCTTTGGGCAGATTCCGATCCTCGACATCGACGCCTACACGCTTGTCGACCTCCAAGGCGGTGTCAGCGCTCCGGACGGCGACTGGCAGGTCACCGCCTATGTTCGAAATCTGACGGACGAGTACTACTGGACCAATGTCGCGCGCCTGAACGATACGGTTCGCCGCTTTACGGGCATGCCCCGGACTGTCGGCATTCGTCTTTCGAAGACCTTCTGAGTTCCTCCCTCGGCGCCTCGCCCTCTCTTCGCTCCCTTGAGGGGTGGAGGGAGGGCCCTTTCTTTTAGGGTTCTTGCGATGACGACCTATCCCACCATCAAGGCCATGTTTGAGGCAGCCGTGCAGAGGCGCCCGGACGGGGTCTTCATTCGATACTTCGACGCAGGCCTTACCTATTCGGAAGTCGACCGCTTAAGCGACGCCTTTGCGGCTGGGTTGCAGGCCCATGGTTTTGCCCATGGAGATCGGCTGTGCGCCCAGATGCAGAGCGTACCGCAAGCCATCATCGCAATGGTCGCTGTGTGGAAGCTCGGCGGCGTGTTCGTGCCGATGAACCCGATGTACAAGGCGCGGGAGTCCGGTCTGATCTTGCGCGACGCTGAACCGAAAGTGTTCCTGGCTGAACCGCAGTTGCTGGTCGAAGTTTACTCGCAGCTCGACGAGGACGTACCGCGACCAGGTCTAGTTTTGTCTGCCCTCGCTTCGGAGTATGCGCACGTCGACCCACGAGTCGCCCCGACCGCAGCGCTTGAAGCGCCGTACGGCGACATGGCCGACTTCATCAGAACATATGACGGCCGGAAACCTGTGCCTGTGGAAGTGCTTCCCGATGATCTCGGCAGCTTGATCTATACGTCCGGCACGACGGGACTGCCGAAAGGAGCGATGGGGACTCAACGCGGCCTCGCGTTGGGCGGGGAACTCGCGCGAGTCTCGCACGATCTGGACGAATATGCCGCGGTGCTGACGCTGGCGCCTCTGTTCCATGTTTCTGGTGTCGTAATGAGCGTGGCCTTGGCCATGCATGCGGCGGCGACCGTCATCATCACCTACAGGTTCAATCCCGACGTCATCGTCGAGACGATCCGGGATCACACCCCCCAGGTGTCGGCCGGATCGATAACAGCGTTCATCGCGATCATGAATGCGCCAGACGCCACGCCGGAAACCATCGCAAAGCTCCGGACGCCGATGAGCGGAGGTGCGCCTGTACCTGCACCCGTCGCCGACGCCTACAAAGCCCGTTACGGCGTGGCGCTCCGAACGGGATATGGTCTGACCGAAACCACGGGTGCGGCCTTTATGGAACCGTTGAGCGAGCCGCGACGCGTGGACCCCGCAACGGGCTCCCTTTCGGTAGGAAAGGTCTTGCCGACGTTCGAGGTCGACATTGTCGACGATGAAGGACGTCTGCTGCCGGCAGGGCAGCCGGGAGAAGTCGTATTTCGAGGTCCGGCCGTGTCGCCGGGCTACTGGCGTAAGCCGGAAGAGACTGCAGAGGCCATGCGCTCAGACGGATTCTATAGCGGAGATGTGGGCTTCTTCGACCAGGACGGATGGCTCTATCTGATCGACCGGAAGAAGGACGTTATCATCGCTGGCGGCTACAAGGTCTGGCCTCGGGAAGTCGAGGACGTGATCTACGCTCACCCATCGGTTCGCGAGGTCGCCGTGATCGGCGCAGCGGACGCCTACCGTGGTGAAACCGTCAAGGCGGTCCTCAGCCTCAAGCCGAATTGCACCATCACGATCGACGAGATCTTGACGCATTGCCGGGATCGATTGGCCGCCTACAAGGTGCCCCGAGTGATCGATGTCATCGCCGATCTGCCTAAGAATCCGGGCGGCAAGATTCTCCGTCGCGCCCTTCGCGACTAATACCCGGTACGAGGGTGCAAGAAGGCCCGCCTGGCGGTTGCCGGACGGGCCTTCGTGGTTGGAACGCGCGTCGAGACGGCGTCCCCTGATCACGGATCAGGGAAGACGATCGCCACAAGGGAAGCGGTGAGGGCGGGGCGGGGCTGGCCCTCGATCTCCAGCTTGGAGTCGAAGACGATCCGGAAGCCCTGCGCTTTCACGGCCTCAACGATGGACACCTGCTGCACCAGGCGCAGGCGGGCCCCTTCCTCGACGGGCTGGGGATAACGCAGGCGGTCGAGGCCGTAGTTGACCACCCGATCTATGTTCTCGAAGCGCAGGAGTGTCTCCTGCAGCGCCGGGAGTAGGGAGAGGGTGAGAAATCCGTGGGCGATCGTCTTGCCGCCTGGCCGTTCTCGGGCTGCGCGGACAGGATCGACATGGATCCACTGGTGGTCACCTGTGAGAGCGGCGAAGCCGTCGATCATCTCCTGGTTGACCTGCATCCAGATCGAGGGGCCGAGGTGTGCGCCCGCCAAGTCGATCACGCCTTGGCGTCCATTGACGATCCTCATGGGCGTTTCTCAACCTGGCGAGCCAGTAGGACGGCAGCCACACCGCCGATCAGGGCGAAGGGTGAAAGAGCGGGCATGAGCGTGGCTGTCGTCGCGCCAAGACCGAGCAAGGCTCCCGCGAGCAGAGGGCCGCCGATCGCCCCGCCACGCCCCACCGCAGTCGCCGCGCCGACGCCGCTGCCCCGGATGCTGATCGGATAGAGGTCGGCTGCGAGGCCGTAAAGAAGCACTGTGGCGCTCAGGATGAACATGCCGGCAAGGCCGGAAACGAAGACCAGGGTCCAGAACGAGTGACCAGGCGCTCCAAAAGCGAGCAGGCTGACAACGGTGCCGAGGCTGACGGCGCCGACGGCCACCCACCGGCCGGCCCCTCCGACGAAGCGGGCGATGCCGATATTGCCCACCACAGCCGAGGCCATGAAGACCCCCATGGCGACAGAGGCCTGCCAGCGTTCCAGCCCCAGGTCGCGCAGGAGGATCGGCAGCCATGCGAACATCGTGTAGGTCAGCACCTGATTGGCGAGTAGACCAAGCCACAGCAAGCCGGTGAGAACCGCCAGGCCGTCTTGAAACATTCCGCGACGAGGGGATCGCGGCGGGACAGCGGCGTCTGGGGCGGCTGTTTCGGTTTCGGGGTGGACGCGGATGCCCTTGATGAGGAAAGGCGCCAGGAGAATGGGAGCAAGACCGCCTAAGACGAAGATCGCGCGCCAGTCAGCTCCCCATGCGGTTGCAACGAAGAGGCTGGCGATGATGCCGCCGAGTGGAGAGCCGCTGAGCATGACGCTGACGCGCGCCATCCGGCCGGCGGGTGGGCCTGACTCGGCCGCCAGAGCGATGAACATGGGCATGGCGGCGCCGAGTCCCACCCCGGTAAGGGTTCTATAGAGCAGCAATATCTCGAAGCTTCCTGCCGTGGCGGTTGCTAGCGAGAAGACGCCCATGCAGATCATCGCGGCGACCAGAACGTACTGGCGCGGCACCCGATCCGACGCGCGACCGGCGGCGAGGGCGCCGACGATGAACGCCGCCATATTGGCGCTGGCGGTTACGGCGATCTGGTCGGTGGAAAGCCCTAAGACGTTTCGGACCTCCGGCGCGGCCAATCCGAAGGCGATGATGTCTATGCCCTCGACGACCGCAGCCAGGAAGCAAAGGAGCAGACTGGTATTGAAACGGGCGGACATAGCGGCTCCTTGAATGTTCGGGACCATGCAGGCGGCGGGCGATACTCGCAGGCCGCCGATGCGTGGAAGCCAGGGCTAGCGGCCTTGGAACTGCGGAGGGCGCTTTTCCATGAAGGCCGCCAGGCCCTCCTTGAAGTCCTCGCTCGCAGCGGCTTGCCGCTGGGTGACGACTTCAAGGTCCAGGGCCTCTTCCAAGGAAGATGCGGTGGCGGCCCAGGCGAGCTGACGGATTTTGCCGAGGGCGAATGAAGCGCCCTGGGCCATCTCGGCCGCGAGAGCATCAACGGCGGCGTCAACTTCGTCGTCCGGCACCACCCGTGTCACGAGACCCCACTCCAGCGCCTTGGTCGCCAGTAGTTTATCGGCCAACAACATCATCTCGAGGGCCCGGACGCGGCCGACCGCCTGCGTCAGGATGAACGGAGCGCCACCGTCTGGCGCGAGGCCGATCCGTCGAAAGGCCTGAAGAAAATAGGCGCTCTCGCCGGCGACGATGAGATCTCCGCAGCAGGCGATCGCCGCACCAACACCGACTGCTGCGCCCTTGATCTTGGTGATCAGTGGAACAGGCAGGTTTCGGATCGCCCGTATCAGGGGATTGTAGTGTCGCTCCAGCATGACGCCGCCATCGGAGCGGGCGTCGGGATCGGCCAACACATCCGCCAGATTAGCCCCGGAGCTGAAATGCTTGCCCGCCCCGGAAAGAACGACGACTCGAACGTCAGGTTCAAGGGCTTCCAGGTGATCGCGAAGGTCATCGACCAACGCGGGCGTCAAGGCGTTCAGGCGGTCCGGGTCTGATATCGTCAGACGCAGAATTCCGCCGGCGAGTTCCTTTTCGATCGAGCCGGTCATTGTCCGTTCTCCCATCAAGCCGCTGATTGCAGGGGGGCGCCGGAAGCCTTTTCCAGCGTCTTGGAGAAGTCGGCCGGCGGATCGAATCGAGGGCCATAGATCTCAGCCAGAGCGGCGGCCCTGCCGAGGAAGGCGTCGATCCCATAGGACTTGATGAACTGATAGACGCCCCCGGTATGAACCGGGAAACCGAAGGCGAGGATGGAGCCGACGTTACCGTCGCGAACGTGGCTCAGAACGCCTTCGTCCAGACACCGAGCGGCTTCGATCACCATTCGGAACAGAAGGCGATCGCGGATGTCGTCCAGCGGTAGCTCGGTGTCCCCTCCGAAATGTTCCCTGAGACCCGGCCACAACTGTTTGGGGCCGTCTTGAGGATAGTCGTAGAAGCCTGCTCCGGCCGCGCGACCGGGGCGTCCGAGCGACGACATGAACTCGCAAAGCTCTCCGCAGACTTCGTAGGTGGAGGCGTAGGAGTCTCCCAGCTCGGCATCGAGCGCCTGGTTCGTCTTGAAGGACCGCAGGAGCATGTCCATCATCACCTCGTCCTGGACCGAGAGAGGTCCGACGGGCATGCCGATCTGGCGGGCGAGGTTTTCGATTACGACGGGATCGACGCCGTCCTTGAGCAGCCGATCCCCCTCATCGGTAAAGACACTGAAGACCCGTGAGGTGAAGAACCCGCGGCTGTCGTTGACGATGATCGGCGTCTTGCGGATTTGCTGGACGAAATCGAAGGCTGCGGCGAGCGTTTCTGAGCTGGTCTTCTTGCCCGTGATGATCTCGACGATGTGCATCTTGTCCACGGGCGAGAAGAAATGCAGACCAATGAAGCGGTCCGGACGAGCCGACGCGTCGGCCAGCATCGAAATCGGCAGGGTCGATGTGTTCGTGGCGACGATGGCGTCGGGCTTCAAGACCGCCTCCGCCTCGCGAACGATCGACTGTTTCAGTTCGACGTCTTCGAACACCGCTTCGACGATCAGGTCGCAATCCGCCAGAAGCGACATGTCGTCGGTCGGTGTAATGCGCGCCAGCACTTGTTCGCGGCTCTCCACCGTGCGTTTGCCGCGACCGACTTCCTTGTCCAGCACGGTCGCTGAATAGGACTTGCCCTTCTCGGCGGCCTCGATGGAAATGTCCTTCAGCACGACCTCGATACCGGCGGTTGCGGCCGAATAGGCGATGCCGCGTCCCATCATGCCGGCGCCGAGAACCCCGACCTTGCCAATCTTGCGCTTGATTGCGCCGCCGGGCCGACTTGCGCCCGCGGTGATTTCGTTCATCTGCAGGAACATGGTGCGGATCAAATTGTCCGATGCAGACGTCATGAGGAGGTCCGCAAAGCCGCGACTTTCGATCTCGCAGGCGGCATCGAAGCCGACCTGGGTGCTTTCGGCTGCGACGCCTAGAATCTTTTCCGCCGCCGGCAGGAGGCCACGGGTCTTCTTGAAGATCATGCTCGGGAACATGGCGATGGCGCCGGCGTTCGCGGGAGCGAACATATCGCCGCCGGGGAGGGTGAACCCCTTCTTCTCCCAAGCTTGACTGGGCGAGGGATTGGCCGCGATCCAGGCCTCGGCGCGGGCGATGAGATCCTCGCGGTTCTCGACGAGATCGTCGATCAGGCCCTGCTCTTTCGCCTGGGTCGGCGAGAGGCGACGACCTTCGGTGAGCAAGGGCAGCGCCGTCATGAGACCGAGCATGCGTACAGAGCGTACCACGCCGCCGCCTGCAGGCAGGATTCCCAAGCCTACTTCCGGGAATCCGAACTGGCTCTTGCCGTCATTGATCGCGATACGGTGATGGGCGGCGAGAGCCAGTTCCAGGCCGCCGCCGAGAGCGCTGCCGTTGAGCGCCGCGACGACAGGACGACCAAAGGCTTCGAGGCGCTTCAGCTGGGATTTGAGGGCTTCCACGAAAGCGAAGCCGGCTTCGGCGCCCTGTTCGCGCAGTTGCAGAATCTTGGCGACGTCTCCCCCCGCAACGAAGGTGGACTTGGCCGAGGTCAGAATGATGCCGGAAAGCTCGTCCTTGCGGGATTCAAGGTCGGCCAGGACCTCGTCCAGCATGGACGAGAAGGCGTCGTTCATTACGTTTACGGATCCACCCTCCATGTCGATGGTGACGAGGGCGATGCCGTTGGGGCGGATTTCGAGGGTCGCGTTTTTCATGTGGCGCCTCCTCAGACGCGTTCGATGAGGGTGGCGACGCCCATGCCGCCGCCGATGCAAAGGACACAGACGCCGCGCTTGAGGCCGCGCCGTTCGAGTTCGTCGAGAACCGTACCGACCAACATGCCGCCGGTGGCGCCGATGGGATGGCCGAGCGCGATCGCCCCGCCGTTCACATTGATCTTCTCTTCAGGAACCTTGAGCTCGTCCCGGAAGCGCAGAACCACGGACGCGAAGGCTTCATTGACCTCGAAGAGATCGATATCGTCGATGGTCAGGCCTGTGCGGTTCAGCAGTTTGGTCACGGCCGGCGCGGGCCCCGTCAGCATGATCGTCGGTTCGGTGCTGACGGTCGCCATCGAAACGATGCGGCCGCGAGGGGTGAGGCCCAGAGTCTTCGCGACGCTTTCCGAGCCGATCAAGACGGCGCTTGCGCCATCGACCACGCCTGACGAGTTGCCTGCCGTATGGACGTGATCAATGGTTGCGACCTGAGGGTATTTGGCCAGGCAGACGGCATCCATCCCCATTTCCCCCATCTTGGCGAAGGACGGTTTCAGGCTGGACAGCCCCTCGATGGTGGTGCCGGGTTTGATGAACTCGTCCTCGCCGAGAATGATCTGGCCAGCGCTGTCGCGGACGGGCACCACGCTCTTTGCGAAATAGCCGTTGGCTCGCGCTGCGGCGGCCTTTTTCTGGGACGATAGGGCGAAGGCGTCGACATCGTCCCGGCTGTATCCGCCGAGTGTAGCGATGAGGTCAGCCGAGACGCCCTGCGATACGAACCCGACCTTGCCCATGAGCTCGCTGTCGAAGAACAAGGCTCCGCCGCTGGCGCCCATGGGTATCCTCGACATGGATTCCACGCCGCCTGCGACCATCAGCTCTTCCATGCCGCTCATCACGCGAGTGGCTGCAATATTCACCGCTTCGAGGCCGGAACCGCAGAAGCGGTCGACCTGGGTCCCGGCGACGCCGTCGTCCCATCCCGCGAGAAGCGCGGCGGCCTTGCCGATCGCGCCGCCCTGTTCACCGATCGCCTGGCCGCAACCCAACACCACATCCGCGACCCGAGCGGTGTCGAGATCGTGTCGCTTCTGGAGTTCCGACAACAGATCTGCCGCCAGACGGACAGGTTTGACCTGGTGTAGGGAACCGTCAGCCTTGCCCTTTCCTCGCGGAGTTCGGACGGCGTCGAAGATGAAGGCGGCGTGCGGCATTCTGGGTTTCCCGAGATGAGGCGAGGAGGTCACGTCCACGGAGCCATAGAAGGAGCGATCCGAAACGGCTGTCCCCGCCAGCGGAACGTCAGGCGGTGAGGATGATCTTTCCGACCGCTCTGCGCTCAGAGAGATCGGCGATCGCTTCAGGCGCGCGGCTGAGGGGCAACGTGCGGCTTACGGTCGGCTTGAGAAGGCCGCGACGGTACATGTCCATCAGCTCCGAGACGTTCTCTGCGCTTTCATCCGGGGCCACGTTCATGAAGGTCCCGGCGATCACGCCGACGACCGAGGCGCCCTTGAGAAGGGGCAAATTCAGAGGCAGGCGGGGAATGCCTCCGCCTGCGAACCCGATGATCAGATAGCGGCCTTCCCAGGCGATGGTTCGGAAAGCAGGCTCGGCATAGTCGCCGCCGACAGGGTCGTAGATCACGTCAGGGCATTTACCGCCCGTCGCATCCAGGATTTGCGACTTGAGGGTCTCCGGCGAGCCGTATTGAAGCAGCCCGTGCGCGCCTCTCGATTTACAAATCTCGAGCTTATCCGGGGTCGAAGCGCATGCGATTACGGTGGCCCCCATCGCCACCCCGAGCTCAACCGCGGCCAGCCCCACGCCGCCTGCGGCGCCCAGCACGAGGAGGGTCTCCCCCGGCTGGAGCCGGCCTCTTTGCTTCAGGGCGTGATAGGCCGTGGCGTAGGCGAGAAGAAATCCTGCGGCGTCGGTGTCCGGCATGTCGTCTGGGATAGGAAAGACGCTAGCCTGGTCCACTGCGACCTCTTCGGCGAACGCGCCGAACGGTGCGGAAAATAAAACCCGCTGACCCACGGCAAGACGATCAACGCCGTCGCCCAGGCCCGACACGACCCCAGCGCCCTCGCAACCGGGGGAGAAGGGCAGGGGAGGCTGGTGTTGGTATCGCCCTGTGATCACCAGGGCGTCTGGAAAGTTCACTGCAGCCGCGCTCACCCGTATCCGCACCTGCCCGGTTTGAGGTTGCGGGGCCGGGACGTCGGTCCATTGCAGGGCTGAAGGATCGCCATGGGCGACGCAAAGAACGGCCTTCATCTTGGAACTCCCTTTGAAAGGGACTGTGAAGGTGCGGGATGCGCACGGCGCGCCCCTGCCGGGGGGACAGTGCGGGGATTGCGGTTCGCTGTGGTCGGCGTGTGCGACGGTTGGACCTATTTACTAACCAAGCGCTTGGTATATTGTCGGGACCAATGGGAGCGACGCAGAGCGGTCCCGACCGGTGAAAACACCGGCGCAAAAACAAGCCATGGGAGGCGAACATGCAGATTACAGAGGTCGATGGGCCGATATTCGGCCGCTCAAAGGCGCACCATGGTCTCGGCGCCGTGGTCGAAAGGATCGGCACCCACGGATTTGACCAAGCCTTCATGCACTATGCCGCTTCGCTCTGCGACGCAGAGCATTTCGCACTCTACGCCATCGGTGACGAAGACTGCAGAGTCGTCGGAAGCGGGGGGCCGACAGGCTGTGGCCAGGCCGAAGGTACGGCCAAGCGCCAAGCTTGCGTCTATTCGTCCGGACAGTTCTGGCGTGTGGATCCGGCGTTGACGCCGCTGTGGAACACGGAACCGGACTGCCGACCTATCCTGGCCTATATGGATATCGCAGAAATTCAGCATGCAGAGATGCGCCAGCGGGTCTACGGCTCCCATGGCGTGCGTGAACGCATGGTCTTGTCGGCGCGCGGCCCGCGCCAGACCGTCGTCATCAGTTTCATCAACACCTATCGGCGCGGGCCGTTCGGCATTGATCACCTGCGCGCCGTCGAGCGCATGGCCGACAACATGGTTGCGATGGCGATCAAACATGTCGACATGCGTCAGGCGGCCGATGCAGCAAGCTCAGCCCTTACGTCCTTGAATGTCATCGAAGGGTGCCTGGCCCTGAGTTCGCCACGCCTGGCCAGACGCGAAGCCGAAGTGTGCGCGCGGATTCTTTACGGCATGACGTCGCTGGGTATCGCCTTGGATCTCGGAATCGGCGAGGAGAGCGCCATGACCTATCGCAAGCGGGCCTACAACCGTTTGAATATCGGCAGCCAGCGTGAACTGCTGCTGTGGTATCTCGATCAATGGGCGAGCCAGAGGGCCGCAGGCATCTCCGCACTCCACTGAAATCAGACAGACGTGAACACCAATGATATCGCGCCTCTCCCGCACGGAGAGGGTGCTGCCCCTGTCCAGGCCAGACGGCGAGGTCGCAAAAGCAGACGGGCGGTGATCATCGAGCAAGCCGCCCAGAGTTTCTACGAACTCGGGTTCGATAGAACCACTGTGCGCGACATCGCGGCGGCAGCGGGAATGACGTCGGGCAGTATCTTCTATCACTTTCCTACAAAGGAAGACCTGCTGGCCTGGGTCATACGTGAAGGGTTGACGCTCGGTCACGAGACCGCTGAACGGGCCTTATCCGGGGCGACCACGCCCGTGCAGCGTTATCACGCTCTTTTCGTGGGCCATCTCAAGGCGCTCCATGATGACCGCCATATCCATAAGGTCTCGGTACAGGAATGGTCGCGGCTCGGGGATGAAGCTCGTGTTCATCTCAAGCAGATGAACGATCGTTATCGAGAGCGATGGTTAAATGTCCTCACGGATCTGAGCCTCCAGGGGGTGTTGAAGGCTGAGCCTGAGATGGTGCGCCGTACTCTCATCGCTTCCCTGAACTGGACGCTACACTACAAGATCGAGGATCTCGTCGACCTGCCTCGCCTGGCGATCAGAATGGCCGCCGCCGGCCTGAACCTGTCCTTGTCGGAATTCGAGATCTGTCTGCAGGAAGAACAAGCGTCGCCCTAGACCGAGGAGTTCGGTATTAGAGCGTTGTCGCATAGTCCTTGCGGAGCTCGGTCTTCATGACCTTCCCCACACCGCTGAGCGGGAAGGGCGTGGAGCGGAAGCTCACGCTCTTGGGGCATTTGTAGCCGCCCAGCCTTGCTCGACACCAGTCGATCAGGTCCGATTCCTCGACGACCGCACCCGGCCGCAAGCGAACCACGGCGTGGACGGCCTCGCCCCAGAGCGGATGAGGAACGCCTATAACCGCGCATCCTTCGACTTCCTGATGGTCTCCGATGACATTCTCGACTTCGCTCGAGAAGACGTTTTCTCCCCCCGATACGATCATGTCCTTCAAACGATCCACCACATAGAGAAACCCTTCCTCGTCGAAGCGACCGACATCTCCCGTTCGCACCCAACCGTCGCGGAAGAGGGCTGCGGTGAGATCCGGTTGACGCCAATACCCCATGGAGACCGCTTGGCCCCTAACCAGGATTTCGCCTGCGTCTCCGACAGGGAGTGGGCGTCCTTCTTCGTCGGCCACGACAATGTCGTAATGGGAGTGGGGGCGGCCGACAGAGGCCAGCCGGCCGGCCAGGGGGCCGTCGACGACATGTCGGTCGGGCAAGAGCGCGCTGACGGAACCGCAGGTTTCGGTTTGACCGAAGAATTGAATGAATCTGGTTTCGGGCATGGCCTCAATGGCGGTCCGCAAAAGGGCTTCACTGATCGGCGCCGCTCCGTACCCGAAGGCGCGCACGCCTCTCAACAGACGGCGCGCCTCGGTCGACGCTTCCAGCATCATTGCGATCGACGTCGGCGCGCCGCAGAGGGTATTGACCCCTAGGTCACGGATCGCACCGAAGGTCGGGCCTACGCCGCTGGTCGGTTCGAACACGCTGACGCCGCCGGCCAGGATCATGCCCAGGAACTGGGCGAGGCCGGCGACATGAAAGACCGGCATAGCGTGTAAGTAGACGGCGTCCGGTCCGTATCCCAGGCCGTCGGCCATGACACGGGCCTCAATCTCAAGGGATCGCCCCGACTGCATCACTCCCTTGGGGCGGCCCGTGGTGCCCCCCGTATAGATGAGCGCAGCCAGTGCTTCCGGATCATAGGGTGCGGCCTCGATGGGGGCGTGCGCCTCCATCGAGGCCCAGCCTAGGCTGTCGGGATCGACGCGATCGCCGATCTCGATCCGGACGCAGTTGGCGAACGACGCCGCAGCCGTCCTGCCAACAGCGGAATGCGCGTCATCGCTGGCGATCGCCCCTACGGCGGCGTCTTCGACGATTTCGACGAGCTCGGCGGGCGACAGGCGCGTGTTCAAGGGGGCGACGACGAGGCCTGCCCATGACGCGGCGATGGTGAAGATCGCCTGTCTGGCGGAAGCATCGGCCAGAATGGCCACCCGATCTCCAGGTTTGAGGCCGGAAGCTCTAAGTCCCGCCGCGATGCGGGCGGCTTGGGTGGTGAGCTCCGTCCAGGTGATCTCGCCTAGGCGGGTTTTCACCGCTGTCGCGTTCGGCCATCGTCCGGCGGCCTCGATCGCGAGTTTGGCGTAAGCCATGGCGTTCCCCTCGTCGAATATGGTTTTTCCTAAAGAAAACCGTATTCGCCCTGGACGCCCGTCCCCGCGACGGGGACTACGGCGCCGGCGGTCCGGCGACGATCCTCCACGCGGAGGTCCAAGCAATGATCGATTTCTATTTCGACGCCACGCCAAATGCCTGGAAGGTCTCCATCATGCTGGAGGAGTGCGGCCTGGCCTATCGGCTTGTCCGGGTGGATCTCCAGGCGGGCGAGCAGTTCACGGCGGCGTTCTCGGCGATCAGCCCGAACGCGCGCATCCCCGTCATCATCGATTCTGAAGTCGCGCCGGACTTCAGCCTCTCGGAAAGCGGCGCTATCCTTCTGCATCTGGCCGAACGATCCGGCCGCCTTCTTCCCATGGCTACCGCTGACAGATTGTCCGCGATCCAGTGGTTGATGTGGCAGATGTCCGGCCTGGGCCCCACCTTGGGGCAGAACGGGCATTTCCTCCTGTATGCGCCCGAACGCATCGACTATGCCGTCGGGCGTTTCGGCACGGAAACGCGACGCCTCTATGGGGTGATGGATCGACGGCTGGAGGCGACCGGAGCCTATCTGGCGGGCTCCGACTATTCGATCGCCGACATCGCCTGTTTCCCTTGGATCATGACCCACAAGAAGCAGGGCGTGTCGCTGTCGGCCTATCCCAATGTGGCGCGCTGGTTCGCAGATCTGCGTGCGCGGCCCGCCGTTCAGAAGGGGCTTGCGGCGGCCGGAGGACCTGGAAGCGGCCCGCAGACCGGGGCGATGACCGATGCATAGGGACGACGATCAAGCCGAGTTGGAGCTGTTTTTCGACTGCGCCAGCCCCTGGTCCTATATCGGCCTTGTCATGGCGCGCGTCTTGGCGAACCGTAGCGGCGCGCGGCTGAGACTGCGTCCGGTGGTCGTCGGCGGCGTGTTCCGGATCGCGAACCCGAACTATGCGGAGCGTCGGGCGACGACGCCTCCCGCCAAGTCGGCCTATCTGATCAAGGATCTGGCGGACTGGTCAGCCTTCGCAGGACTTCGCCTTGTCTTTCCGCCCCCGGTCTTTCCCGTGAACAGCGTCATGGCGATGCGAGCCTGTTTGGCGGCTGACACGCTTGGTTTCGGCGAAACCGTCGCCCTCTCTCTGTTCAAGGCCTATTTCGACGACGGGGTGGATCTCGGCGACGCCACTGCACTGGCAGCTGTGTTGAGTTCCCACGATGAGGGCGGTCGGCTTTCGGCCCTCTCGATACGACCCGACACCAAGGCGCGCCTGATCGCTAATGCCGATGAGCTTGCAGCTCGTGGGGGCTTCGGCGTCCCCACGAGCTTTATCGGTCAAGACATGTATTTTGGAGCCGATCGTCTGTGGCTGGCCGAGGCGGCCTTGCGCCGCAAGTCTATTCCCGCCGAGCCGCACGGCTGATCAGCTCGGGGCGGCCAGATCTTTCAGCGGCGTCGACGCATCCGCCAGTCGGGCGACGTCAAGCAACGCGCCACTCTCGAGGAGCTTGCGACCCTGCACATAGTCCTTGACGGCATTGACGCAGTCCAGGGCGATGACACGGCCTTCGCGTAGATACACGACCGAGAACGCTTCGGTGTCGGGATTTCCGCGTACGACCTCCCGATCGTACCCGCCGAACAGTCCGACCGTCTGAAGGCGAAGGTCGAACTGGTTGGACCAGAACCAGGGCGTCGCCTCGTGGGGGCGCGGCGCCCCCATGATCGAGGCGACGACGGTCGCCGCCAGATCGTTGGCGTTGGGCACGGATTCCAGGCGAACGCGCGCGCCGTTCGCAAAGCGAGAGACGTGGGAGGCGCAGTCGCCCGCCGCATAGACATGGGGCAGGGACGTCGCGCCGAAGGCGTCGATGCAGATCCCGTTTTCGATGGTCGCGCCAGCTTCGGCGAGCACCTCGACTTCCGGGGTGACGCCGATGCCGACGATGACGATGTCGACCGGAAAAAGGATCCCGCCGGCTCGCACGGCCCGGACGCGCCCCTCGGAGCCCTCGAGGGCCTCGATCGTCGTCTCCGTCACCACCTTGACCCCGCGTCGCTCGTGCGCGGCCTTGAAAAACCGTGAGATGGTCGGACCTGCCACGCGCGCCAGCGGCCGCTCGGAGGCTTCGAAGACGGTCACCTCCAGCCCGAATTTTCGGAGCCCAGCGGCGGCTTCCAGGCCGATATAGCCGCCCCCGATCACGGCCGCCCGACTTGCGGTCGGCAGGTCGGCCAACAGCCGGTCGACGTCGGACCGACTGCGGACATAATGGACGCCGGAGAGATCACCGCCCTCGCAGGTGAGTCTGCGCGTGCGCGCGCCCGCCGCCCAGACCAGGTCGCCGTAGTCGATAGACGAACCGTCATCGAGCTGTACGGACCGGGCCCCCACATCGATGCCCGTGACCGTCCGCCCCAAGCGCAAGGCGACCTCACGCTCGCCCCAGAAGGCGTCTGGCCGGATCAACAGCCTGTCGAAGGTCTTCTCGCCGAGGAAATAGTCCTTACTGAGCGGCGGACGCTCGTAAGGCGGCTCGTCTTCGGCGCCGATGAGAGCGATCGATCCCTCGAACTTCTGCTGACGCAGGGCGATGGCGGTCTGGGCCCCGGCATGACCGGCTCCGACGATGACCACATCATAAGCGGAAGAAGACGCCATTTCAGGCCTCCGGCGCGATGGTGACGTGAAGGCCGCTCATCGACGGTTCGCAGTGGATTTGGCACGAAAGGCGCGAGCGGGAGTCGCGAGCGTCGGCGGCGTCGAGCAAATCGTCCTCATCCGGCGACAGCGGTTCCAGGGCGGCTGCCGCGTCGCCTTCCACATAGACGTGGCAGGTCGCGCAGGCGCACCCACCGCCACAAAGGGCTTCGATCTCGTCGAAGCCGGCGTTCCGCAGCGTCTCCATCAGGGAAAGACCTTCGGCGACTTCGATGTCGCGGGTCTCGCCTTCGCGATTGGTGACAGTCAGGCTGATCATGTAGCGGTCTCCGGCGCGCCGAGACCGATGAAGTCCGGCGCGCGTCTTTCCATCTGCGCCGCGAGTCCCTCGCGGAACTCCGGGTGCAGAAGGCAGGCTGTCTGGTCCTCGACCTCGACGACGAGGTCGCCGTCGAGGTCGAGATCACCGAAGGCGCCTAGTCGGGCGCGGATGCGCCTGGACGCCTCGCGAGGCAAGGCGGCATAGGTCTGGGCGCGCTGCACCGCCGTTTTCGCAACGGCCTCGTCATCGACGACCTCATCAGCCAGGCCGATGTCCACCGCCGTCGGTCCATCAATGGAGGCCCCGGACAGAATGATCCGGCGCGCCCTGCTCAGGCCTACCCGCATGGGCAGGCTGCGCAACAGGCCCCAGTCGGGCACCAGGCCGAGCTTGATGAAGGGAAAGAGAATGCGACTCGAACGGCCCACGACGATGTAGTCGCCCAGAAGGGCGAGACCGACGCTGGCTCCGGCCGCCACGCCCTCCACCGCCGAGACGATGGGGGCGGGCGAGCCGGCGAACAGGCGACAGAGCGTATGGCCGTGGTTCAGCCGGTCTCGCGCCTGAACCTCGGTCAGGCCGGCCATACTGGGAAGGTCGCCCCCCGCCGAAAACACGCCGCCCATGCCGCCGAAGACAACGGCGCGATGGCGGGGGTCGCCGAAGGCTCCATCGGCTGCAGACATCAGGGCTTGGCGGGTCGCCTGATCGATCGCGTTGCGCTTTTCAGGCCGGTTCAGTCGCAGCCGAACGACACCCGCAGCGGGGTGATCCAACAGGACCAGGTCGGGATCGCTGTCAGCCGTCATAGCCGCCGACGATGGAAATCGAACACACGTTCTGTGACGGTTGACCGCCGAGGTTATGGGTCAAGCCGAATTTGGGGTTGCCCAGCTGTCGCTCGCCCGCGCGTCCCTTGAGCTGAAGATACATCTCGTAGAGCATGCGGATACCGCTGGCTCCGATGGGGTGGCCGAAGCACTTCAGGCCGCCGTCGATCTGACAGGGGACCTTTCCGTCAGCGTCGTAGAAGCCGTCGAGCACATCGCGGATGGCGCCGCCTTCCGGCGAGATGAACAAGTCTTCCGTCGTGACGAGTTCGGTGATCGAGAAGCAATCGTGCACTTCCATCATGCCGATCTCTTCGCGCGGCGTCCGGATTCCGGCCTCCTCATAGGCGCGGCGAGCGGCGATCCGGGCGGTATGCACATAGCTGCCGTCCCAGGCGTTGGAATGCATCTCCCAGCCATTCGACACGGCCACCTGAAGAGCCTTGAAAGTCACCAGGTCGGTCTTGCCCAGAGCCTTTGCGATCTCGGGCGTCGTCACCAGAGCCGCTGCTGCGCCGTCCGACACGCCGCAACAGTCGAACAGGCCCAGAGGCTCGGCGATGATCGGTGCGTTGAGAACCTGTTCCTCGGTGATCGGCTTGCGGAGGTGCGCCTTGGGATTGAGCGCGCCGTTGGCGTGGCTTTTCACCGAAACATGGGCGATGGCGCG
This sequence comes from Brevundimonas sp. GW821-FHT10A07, assembly GCF_059415785.1. Classification (NCBI taxonomy): domain Bacteria; kingdom Pseudomonadati; phylum Pseudomonadota; class Alphaproteobacteria; order Caulobacterales; family Caulobacteraceae; genus Brevundimonas; species Brevundimonas sp. GW821-FHT10A07. The sequence goes on along the minus strand of NZ_JBWKNX010000004.1, from coordinate 192,908 downwards.
CTTCAGGTCATGACGGTCGATCCCGTGCTTGGCTTGATAGGCGCTCGCGAGCTGGGCGAAATTAGCCGGCGCGACCGCGTTCGGATACCATTGAGGGATCAGGGTGCCCACGGAGGGAAGCGGAAGGCCGCCGTAGCCGGTGTCTTTCAACTTTTCGACTCCAAGAGCCAGGGCGATGTCGCACGCTCCGGACGCGACGGCGTAGACGGCGTTGCGGACCGCTTCGGAGCCGCCGGCGCAGAAATTTTCCACGCGCGTGACGCCGATGAAGGGCAGGCGAAGGGCGATGCCCATCGGCGTGCCGCCTCGCCCGACGCCGACATCGTCCATGTGGGTGGAAAACCAGGCCGCATCGATCTGGTCGGGACCGATACCCGCGTCAGCGAGCGCCTCCGTGTAAGCTTCGACCATGAGATCTTCGGGGCTGGCGTCCCACCGCTCGCCGAAGCGGCTGCAGCCCATGCCCAGAATGGCGACCTTGTCCTTAATTCCGCTGGCCATCAGTTTGTCCTCTCGGCAGCGCGTACCGGCGTCGCCTTCCAGAAATAGCGGGTGAAACGGCGGGTTTGGTCCCGGTCCTTGACCCGGAAGACCATCTCCATGGGGGTGCCCGCCTCGACGTCTCCGGGCGCGACATCGGTGAACTCCATCAGAATCCGACCACCGCCCGCAAAGTCGATCTGACCGTAGTGATGCGGCGGGGACGGATAGTAGGAGAGGTATTCGGCCGACCAGCTCAGGATATGCGCCGGACGATCCGCGAGCGGATAGGGAACCTGCGTGTCAAGCGCGGCGCCCTGCGGGTCGTAGCTCAGCCGGGACGGCGGAAAATGCACGCTGCCGGTCTGCGTGCAACGGCCGCCGACCAGGCCCATGATGGCCCGCCGATGCCGATGCAGGGTGGTTAGAGCGGTCTTCTTGTCCTGCTCGCCACGCATGCCCTTCTCGAGCTCCAGTTGTCCGCGATAGGCGAGCATGCGCGTGTAATTGTTCTCCGTGACCCCGCGCTCGAGCCACCCGGCCAGACCGCGCTGCGGGGTCCACTCGGCCAGCCTGTCGGTGGTGCGCCAGACCACGGCCTCCGCGCCGTTTCCGAACTCCAGCATCAGAATGACGGCGCCCGGACGGGCGGTCGGCAACAGGCCGGTCAGGAGCAGCAGTCCGTGTCCCACGCCTGTGTCGCCGAGGCGGTCCGCGAGGTCGTCGACGACCGCCTCGGGTTTGATCTCGAGCTGGCGCGCCACTTGTGCGGACATGCCCTTGAGGCTCGTGGGAAAGATGAAGTGATCGACCTCGGCGCCCGACAGCCCGGCCTTGCGCAGCGCTTCCGCCGCAGCCTTGGGCGCAATCTTGGACACGCCTTCGTCGCGGATCCAGCGCTCTTCCCAGACATAGTCGATGTCCTCGCCCGATTGCCGGAAGCGGTCGACGAAATCGACGGTCAGGGTCGAGGACGACAGCCGTTCCGCCAGCACGTTCTCGGAGCCGAGAAGCAGGGCGGCGGCCCCGTCTCCAAACTCCAGTTCGGACGCGCTCGCGGCGCGGGAAATCCTGAGATCCGACGCCGCGACCAGCACGGGCGCCTCGCCCTGGCGGACACGGTCGAGCGTGAGGTTGACGGCGGACAGACCCGCACGCCGGCTGCCTGCGACATCCAGGGCGGACACCGTCTCGTCCAGGTCGAGTGCGGCGGCGACGACGCCGGCGTTCAGTCGATCGGCGAACGGCAGGGTGGTGGACGCCAGCACCACGCCGCTAAGCGCACGGCTCTCATGCGAGGGAGGAAGGCAATCACGTGCGGCGGCCACCGCCATGGTGATCGTGTCCTCGTCCCAGTTGGCGAGGGACCGCTCGCCCTTCGCCTTGCCCTTGAGGCCCGGCGCGAACCACGCATTGGCTTGGTGAACGGCCTGGCGGCTCATCCGCAGCCGCGGCACATAGGCGCCGAATCCGACGATGCCTGATGTCATGCTCTCACTTCCTTGATGCGGCCCAGTCGGGGGGACAGGAACCTGCCGATTTCGGCCACGGCCTCTCGGGCCTCCGTCAGGTCTTCCGGAAACTGCTGGAAGACGTGGATCATTTCCGCCCAGACCTGCAGGCGGGCCTCCACGCCGGCGGAACGCGCCGCTGCCACGAGGTTGCGGGAATCGTCCAGCACCGTTTCCCTGTCTCCGACTTGAACCAGGATCGGCGGCAAGCCCGAGAGCTCCGCGTTCAGGGGGGAGGCCATCGGTTGCGCGGGATCGGCGCCCGCCAGATAGCGCCCCGCCATGGCCAGGATCATGCCGCGTTGATGGATGGGATCCGCTGCGGACCGGCTGACGTAGCTTTCCCCCTTGGCCTCCAGATCCGTCCAGGGCGAGAGCAGTACGACGGCGGCTGGCAGACGTTCGCCGGCGCCACGCAAGGCCAGGGTCGCGGCCAGGGCGAGATTGCCGCCTGCGGAATCCCCGACGAACGCGACCTTGTTCAGATCGACACCGCGCGCGGTCAGGGCGCGACAGGCGGCCAGAGCATCGTCGAGAGCGGCGGGAAAGACATGTTCGGGGGCCCGGCGATAGCCCAGACACAGGCCTGTCGCTCCTGTCGCGGCGGATATGCGGGCGATAAGGTCTGCATGGGATCGGGGCGAGCCGACGAGATAGCCGCCACCATGGAAATAGACGAACAGACGATCCGGGTCGGCGTCGCCGGCTGTGATCCTGACGGCGTCCACGCCGTCGAGCCGCTCGGCTTCGAGGCGCGCGTCGTCCGGCTGGCGCCCGAACAGATTGTCCCAGTCCTGGCGCATCGCCTCAGGCGGCGTATCCCGGCGCCACCCACCGTAGACGGCCAGCACCCGCGCGATCACCCGGTCGATCGGCGTCAACATCTCATACCTCCGGAAACCCCCAGGGTCTCGGCGGTGATGAAGCCCGCGGACTCGCTGGCCAGGAAGCCGACAGCGGCGGCGACTTCGGACGGATCCCCCAATCGTCGCAGAAGAGTGGCGTCTTCCATGGCTTTCAGCAGACGACCCCCGCCTGCATCGACCGCCTTTTCGAGCAACGGCGTACGAACCGGTCCAGGAGCGACGACATTGGCGGTAATGCCGAAGCGGGCGTTCTCGCGCGCCAGGGACTTGGTGAAGGCGATCACCCCTCCCTTGGCCGCCGCGTAGACCGCGCCCCCTTTGGAGCCCATACGGCCCGCCTCCGAGGCGACATTGATGATCCGACCGAAGCCGGCCGCCTGCATGGCTGGCAGAACGGCGTGAGTACAGGCCAGCACGGAAATGAGGTTCACGGCCAGAAGGTCCGACCAGACCGCTGGCGTGGTCTCCGTGAAGAAGGCGTGCTGGTCGCGGCCGGCGTTGTTGACCAGGATATCGAAATCGCCCAGGCGGCCGAGCGCCGTGGCGACGGCGGCGGGGTCGGACACGTCGAGCTCGACCGCGCGGGCGGCGCTGGCTTCCACCTCGGGCGACAGACCTGTCAGGTGCAGATCGGCATAGGTCACTGTGGCCCCACGACGGAGCAGTTCGAGGACGATGGCGGCTCCGATGCCGCGTCCGCCGCCGGTCACGAACGCATGACGCCCGGCCAGCGAGTCCGGAGACACGTCGATCCTCATTGGCCGACGAACTGCGGTTGGCGCTTTTCTATCACCGCGGCCAGCCCTTCCTTGGCGTCGGCGGTACGGGCCAGTTCGGCGACGGTGCGCGCTTCCTCGGGCAGTGCGGCTTCGAAACCGAGGCCCAGGCCGTTCCAGAGCAGTCGTTTGGTGGCGGCCAGGGCTTTGGGCGCGCCTCGGGAGAGCTCCCGGGCGAGATCCTCGATGTCCTGGTCCAGACGGTCGTCTTCCGAGACTGAGGTCACCAGCCCCATGTCCAGGGCCTGTGGTGCGGTGATGACCGGGTTGCGCAGAAGAATATTGGTCGCCTGCCGAAAGCCGACCAGCCGTTGCAACAGAACGGAGCTGCCGGCGTCGGGAGCCATGCCGACCCGGGTGGCCCCGGCAAGGAACTTGGCCGATGCACCTGCGAGGACGAAGTCGGAAGCGCAGACAAGGCCGAGACCGCCGCCGCCGGCGGCGAAACCCTGAACGCCGGTGACGACGGGCGCCTCGAGGCGCGCCAGGGCTCCGCTGACGACCTGAAGATAGGCCGTCGCTTCCCGCAGATAATCGGGCAGGGCGTCGCCACGGCTTGCGAAATCCTTCACATCGCCGCCGGCGCAGAAGTGAGGTCCCGCGCCACGAAGAACCAGCACCCTGAGATCGGCGCGTCCATGGCAGACCATCAGGGCTTCGTGGAAGGCCTTGAGAAGTTCCACGCTCAGGCCGTTGGCGGCGGCGGGGCGATTCAGCGTGAGACGGGCGATGCCGTCCGACAACGAGAGAAGTACAGGTCCGTCGGTGATCACGACACGGTCCTTGAAAGTAAGGAAAGAGGGGCGCGCGACCTAGATCAGGAAGGCGAGCGTGAAGAGCGCCTGCTCATTGTTGGTCAGGAAGACGTTCTTGCGCTCCATGCGCAGCTCGTCACCGTCGCGGCGCAGCCAGTACTCGTTGCGGACCGACCAAAGCGTGTCGGCGCGCAGCGTGGATTCGAACACGAGAGCGTTCGAGAAGACTTGAATCCGCTTCGAGTAGGCCTCGCCGATCTCGATGTTCGACACCACGCGACGCACCCGGGAGCGAGGCGCCTGGGCATGTCGCTTGCCGGTATGCAGCTGGCGGATACGCAGGGCGATGCGGGAGCGGTTGTCGTAGATGATCGACATCTCCTTTTCCGGATCGATGGCGTCGCCATTGGCTGGCACCCAGTAGACGCCGTCGTCCGTCCAGAGGGCTTCCCACTCGTCGTACTGATGTTCGTCCTGGAGGCGAGCCTCTCGGTAGATGAAGGCCGTGACCTCGGTCAGCAACTCCTGTCGCGCGCTCACGCTCCGGCCTCCATCACGGTCAGGTAGTGGCGCCAGATTCCCCGCGAGGGCACCTCGTCCGTCGAGTGGCCGACCGTATAGCCATCTTCATCCAGGCGTTCGCGTTGCGAGCCTCGTCCGAGGAAGAGCCAAGGCGGCGTCAGCTGTTCCGCGCCGCGTTGGTTGCGCTCGTACATCTCGGTGTCGTCGGCCAGGAGAAGGCCCGCCGGGCCAACGGATCCCATGGTCTGTTGCCGCATGCGCCGGTTCAGATCGGGTGCGCCCTTGAACTGGAGTGCGGTGACATGCTGGACCGTTTCGTTCACCGACAGGGGCTGGATGACGAAAATCTGGATTTCCGCAATGAAGAGGTTCGGGAAGATCATCACGTGGGGCGTGCCGTCGATCATGATCTCGCGCGCCTTGTCGGCGCCGTAGGCGGCCTGCATGCTGGCGACATAGTCGGGCAATCGCTCGGCCGTCGTGCCGAACCAGCGCATGGGAACGTCCGCCTTGCGGAATTCGGGCCGCAGATCGACTTCGCTGTGACCGCCGCCGAAATCACGAGTGAGGGCGGTGGAACGGTCGCCGTAATAGGTGCCGATGGCGCTGTCGGCGACTGAGAAGATCGAGCTGTGGACGAAGGCCGGATGGTAGCCGTCGCATTCGTTCTCGAGAATGAACTTCCAGTTGGTGCGGGCGCGGTGCTTGAGGAAGCCGGCGGTGATCTCGACCTGACCTTCGGGTGAGGTTTGAACGAGCCGGTCCAGCGTTTCCGCTGCGCCGCCCAGATGCTCCTTCAGGGTGATCCCTTCGGCTGCAAAGGAGCCGAAGACGAAGCCCTGGTAGGATTCCACACGAGGCAGGCTGCCCAGGCCGAGGCTCTTCTTGTCGGCGTCAGGATTGTCCCGGTACCCGTCAGGGAAGGCGAAGCCGATCAGGTCGCCGGTATTGGAGAAGGTCCAGGAATGATAGGGGCAGGTGAAGGCCCGGGCATTGCCCTTGTCCTTCAGGCAGACCTGATTGCCGCGGTGAGAGCACCGATTTTGCAGCAGATGGATCTGACCCTTGTTGTCTCTGGTCATGATCACGGGTTGGGGCCCGATCGACTTCATGACGAAGTCGTTGTTGGCGGGCACCTCGCTCTCGTGACCGACGTAGACCCAGCCCTTGTACCAGATCGCCTCCAGCTCGGCCTGGAAGAGGGCTTCGTCCGTATAGACCGAGCCGTGCACTCGGTTCGTCTCCACGAGCTGAGAGACGTCGGGGCGGGTTTTTTCAAGTGTGATGGACATTGTCGATCTCCTGCCGAGAGACGTAGCGACATTCCCGTTCCGCCAATGTCCCCGTTCTCGGGGTCAGGCGTTCGTGCGCGTGTCCAGAGCTCCGGCTAGGCCGCGGTCATGGAGATCTCCGACGGCCGCCGAACTCAGTCCCACGAGCTCGAGCAACACCTCGTCCGTATGTTCCCCGAGGCGGGGAGCGGGGGCGGCGGGCGTGCGGGGATCGTCCGAGAAGGCGAGCGGCAGTCCAGGCGTCAGCAAAGATCCGAGCCCTGGGTGCGCCACCCGCGAGAACATGGGATTGTCCAGGTTGCAGTTGGGGTGGCTGGCGACCATCTCCTGGACAGTGCGATAGGCGCCCCAGCAGACGCCGTGCCGATCGAAGGCTTCGGACACCTCGGCCAGCGAACGCGCCGCGATCCAGGGGGACACCAGATCAGCGATCTGTTGGCGAGCTTTGAAGCGGTCGCCTTCGCGCAAGAGATCCACACCGAGACCGGTCTCGATGACCGTCAGGTCTTCGGCGATGCCGGTCGCCTCGACGAGGGCGCGCCACTGTTTTCCGGTCAGACCGACCACCATCACCCGGCCCCCGTCCGCACAGGGGAAATCGCGTCCGAAGGCGCCGAACAGATCATTGCCTGCCGGCGTCCGCTCAAGACCCAGTTCGACTTCGCCGATAAAACCCAGATGCCCCATGGCTGCCAAGGCCACATCCTCGAGCGCGAGGGTGACGTGTTGACCTTCGCCCGTGAGCCGGCGCTTGCGTTCGGCCGCCAGAAGGCCGGTGGCCGCCATCTGACCCGTGATCAAGTCCCAAGCCGGCAGCACATGATTGACAGGCGCGTCCTGAGGACCGGTCAGAAACGGCAGGCCCGTGCCGGGATTCACGGTATAGTCGACCGCCGATCCGCCGTGGCGGTCCCCTAGGACTGTCAGTTGGATGAGGTCCTTGCGTCGGGCCCGCAAGGCGTCATGCGCCAGCCATCCACGCGGTGGAAAATTGGTCAGGAACATCCCGGCGTCCGGCCCTGGCGCGCAGATGATGGCCTGGGCCAGTTCGCGGCCTTCCTCGCGCGTCAGATCCAGGGCGACAGACTTCTTGCCCTTGTTGAGACCCGCCCAGAAGAGACTGGCCCCACTGGGGCCCACGGGCCACCGGTTATGGTCGAGCCCGCCCGACACGCCGTCGATACGAATGACCTCCGCCCCGAGTTGAGCCAGGGTCATTCCACCGAGAGGCGCCGCGACGAAGGCGGAGGCCTCCACCAACCTCAAGCCCGCGAGAACTTGCGTCATGCCGCCAGACCGCGCAGGGCGTCGTCGAGCAGACTGCGGGCGATCACCTTGAGCGCCAACGTCTCCTCGGCGCCCTCGAAGATCGAGAGCACGCGCGCGTCCACGAAGTAGCGGCTGACGGGGGTCTCCTCGGCGTATCCCATGCCGCCATGTATCTGCAGGGCTTCACGGGTCACGATCTCGGCGGACCGGCATGCGAAGAGCTTGGCGAGGCTGGCCTCCATCTGGGCCTCGCCCTCATCGAGGCGGCGGGCGACCTGATAGGCCAGTTGCCGGCTGGCGGCATATCGCGCCGCCATTCGCACCAATTTGGCGCGCGTGAGCTGATAGGTTCCGAGCGCGGCGCCAAAGACCTTGCGATCTGCGGCGTAGGAAAGCGCAACGTCTATGGCCGAACGCATGACGCCACAGGCGCGCGCGGCAGTCTGCATGCGGCCTCCGGTCATCCCGGCCATGGTGAAATAGAAGCCTCGGCCCAGACCCGCTTCCCCACCAAGCAGATTGGCGTCCGGCACGAAGAAGTTCTCGAACGCCAGATCAAACGAGTGCATGCCGCGATAGCCGATGGTCGGAATGGCCTTGCCCGAGAGGCGGCCGCCATCGTCCTGAACGAGCTCGAAGGCATGAGCGCTGGTCGAGGGCTTTTCGACCAGCAGGATGCTGAGCCCACGGTGACCGAGCGATCTGTCGGGATGGGTGCGGGCGACGACCATCAGCAATCCGGCCTTGCCGGCGAAGGTGCACCAGGTCTTTGCCCCGTCCAGTCTCCAGCCGCCGTCGACCTGTGTCGCCCTTAGGGAAAGTCCCGCCACGTCCGAACCATAGTCCGGTTCCGTGATCGCGATGCCGCAGAGCGGCTGGCCCACCGCCACCTTGGGCAACCAGTGCGCCTTCTGCGCCTCTGTGCCGCCGGCTAGAATGGCGCGGGTCATGATCTCGGGGCGCGTGATCAAGCTGCCTGCCGCAGCAAGAGACGCCTGAGACAGGGCCTCGGTGACCACCATCATGGACAGGGTGTCCTCCCGCTCGTCCGGCGCGCTGCCGCCGTACCGAGAGGGGACGGATAGGCCAAAGACGCCCATCTCGCGCATCGGCTCCAGAATTTCCTCCGGCACGGTCAGATCGTGGCGGTGGATTTCTTCCGCCCGGGGCGCGACGAGATCCTGGCCGAAGCGATAAAAGACGTCCCGCATCATCGTCCGATCCTCATCCAGATCCACGAGGCCGAATGCTGCGCCGTGCGAGATGAGGCGTTCGCCGAGATCGTCCAGCCTCGCGGCCGAGAGCCCCTCGTGCAGCACCTTCGCATACGCCGGCGTGGACTGGAGTCGTAGCAGCCCCTCACGCAGAGCTGGCTGATCGACGGCGAGAAGATCCAGTCGCTGGGCGAGGATGGCCACCGCTTCCCCGAGGAAGGCCGCCGCCAGTCCGACGCTCGTCGGATCGGCTGTGTCCGCGCCTGAGGCGACGGCTCGACCCGCCAGAAGGTCGGCGGTTGCGGACGCCAGTTCGAATGCGCGGGACTGGTTTCGGTCGAACCGTTCCGCGTTGATGCGTCCGTTCACAGCGCAGTCGGCGACGAGGCCGTCGGTCGCCTGGGACAGGAGCGCGGCGAAGCCGTCGAGAAGGGGGGCGGCCTCGTGGAGGGCCGAGGGGAACTGCGTCATTTGGAGTCTCCGCGGTCCGATGGCGCATCGATCTCGTCGAGCGCGTCCGGGCCGTGCAGGTGAATAGCTTTATTGAGAAGGGCCCGGGCGCGCGCCGCCACCGGCGCGTCGATCATTCGCCCATCGAGCCTGGCCGCCCCCTGACCCGCAGCCTCCGCGCTAGCGAGCGCTTCCACGATGCGACGTGCATCCTCGATCGCCGCCGCCGAGGGTGAGAAGGCCGCGTTCAGACACTCGACCTGCCGGGGGTGGATGCAGAAGGCGCCGACAAACCCCATCTCGGCACCGCGAACGGCGTTCCGACCGAAGGCGTCCAGATCGGAGAACTCCCCGATTGAACCGGGGAACCCGTAGGGGAGCAGACCGTGCCGGCGGCAGGCGAAGGCCACCTGTTGGTTGGGCCAGTAGAGGGTTTCCGGCGTCGGCGTCATGGCCGCCGACTTGGAGAAGTCCTCCGGTCCGAGCGAGAGGCCGATGAGACGGGGTCCCCTACAGATGTCGTCCAGCGCCGCCAGGGCCTCGACATCCTCAATCTGACCGATCACGCCGATGTCGCCTTGCGCCAGTCCGCGAGACGCCTCCAGCCTCCCCAGAAGACCGTCCAGCACCGCAAGGGCGTCAGAGGTCCCGATCTTGGGCGCGACAATCGCGCGTAATCCCGGCGTCACGGCCGCCTCGAGGTCGAGGACGGCCAGATCGGGCTCGGCGTTGATCCTGACGAGGACATCGATCGAACCGGACAGGGATGTGATCGTAGCGGCGAGGCCTTCACGCGCCGTCGACTTGCGGTCTGCCGGAACGCTGTCTTCCAGATCGAGGATGACGGCGTCCGCCCCGGATCGCGGCGCCGCGGCCACGAACTTCGGGGTATGGGCCGGCACGAAGAGCAAGGAACGCCAGGTCTCAGGCCCCGCCATGACTTACCTCCTTGGTCAGCGCCGCCTTGGCGCGCATTCCCAGCCCTCGCGGCGTCTCGCTCCAGAGATCCGCCGCCTCGCCGAGATCACGGCCGCACAGACCCAGCGGTTCGTCTGCGAAGGCGGGGCCGGTCGCGCGGAACTCAAAGGCGCTTATCGCGCGCCCGGATCGCCGTGCGGCCAGCTCCAGCAGAAGGATGGCCGAATAGGGCCCCTGCACGACGAGGCCGGGATAGTGCTCGACCGTTTCGGCATATGGACGGTCGTAATGGATCCGGTGCCCGTTGAAGGTCAGGGCGGAAAATCGGAACAGGGATACCGGATCGACAGCGCCTTCGGCACGCCAGTCCGCCTCCTGTGCGACCGAAGAGGGGCCGGGGGCCGGCGCGTCCGGTGCGGAGGGCATGGCGCGATAGACCAGCGTCTGCTCTTCGCGGATCCGCAGCCGTCCTTCCTGCTCCAGGTGATGCTCGAGAACCACGAACACCATCTCGCCGGACGCACCGGTCTTGGGGGTGATGGAGGCGATCCTGCTGGTTTTCTTCGCCAGAACGCCGAGCGTCAGAGGCTCGAGCATCTCGAAACGCCCGGCCGCCCACATCCGCCGCTCAAGCGCGATCGGTGGCAGGAAGCCGCCGCGACGGGGGTGGCCGTCGGGGCCGGTGGCGGCTGGCCCGGGAGTCTCGAGAAAATAGAGCCATTGCCATCCGGGGGGCAGGGCGTCGCCTTGCTCCGGCGCAGTGTCGCGCCCGAGCAAGGCGCTCAGGGCGACAGCCGGGAAGGGCGCGATGAGGTCGAGCCGTTCGGTGGTTCGCCCGATCCATTCGGAATAATCGATCCTGCTCATGCCGGGTTCCGGTGGAGCAGGGACAGGCCGAGAGCCGCGCGCTGACGAAGCCACGGCGACACACGATATCGGGGATCGCCCGTCGTCTCCCGGATCGCGTCCAGAATGGCCACGACCCGGTCCGGGCCGATTTCGTCGCCCCAGGCCAACGGCCCTTTGGGATAGCCGAGGCCCAGTTGGACGGCGTCGTCGATGTCATGGACATCCGCGATCCCGCGTTGTGCGATTTGACAGGCGATGTTGATGATGACCGACAGGACGCGCTGCGTGACGAAGCCCGGGCTGTCGGCGATGATGGTCGCCGGCGTTTCGCCGCCGCCAAGAAGCCAAAGGGCCCGTGATCTGGTGAGGGGAGAACAGGCAGGGGTGACCATGAGCGTTCGCCGCCGGTCCAGACCGGTGAGCGGGTCTACCGCGACGGCGCGCGTCGGGTCGTATCCCCGCTCCCGGCAGACGCTAGAGAGCTCTCGCCCCCAGGGCTGAACGAGAATGAGGACGTCGTCATCTTCGGCATCGGGCGCGGGCACGCCGTTCTGCTCCATCCCTGCCTTGATCAGACCCTCGTAGTGGGGGCTGTCCGGTGCGACCCAGAACCGACCTGCGCTCTCGACGGGGGGCGCCGGGGGCGCCGCCGACTCTGTCGGAGGAGCGCTGTAGTCGTACCATCCGCGACCTGATTTGCGGCCATAGAGGCCGGCGGCGATCCGTGGCGGGACCAGGGAGGAGGGCCTGAAGCGCGGCTCGAACTGAAACTGTTCGAAAATGCCGGTGAGCACGCGGCCCGAGACGTCGATCCCTGTCAGATCGAACAGTTCGAACGGGCCCATCCTGAAACCGGCGGCGTCCCGCAGCACCTGATCGATCTGCGCATGATCGGCAATGCGGTCTTCCAGGAGGGCCAGGCCCTCGGTGTAAAGGCCGCGACCGGCATGGTTCACCAGAAAGCCCGGCTGGTCGGAGGCCACTACGGCCCGGTGACCGGCCCCTTCTGTGATTGCCTTGAGGCGGGTGACCGTGTCCGCCGAGGTGCGTACGGCGGAGATGACCTCAGCCACCTTCATCAGGGGCACGGGATTGAAGAAATGCAGTCCGGCGATGCGTTCGGGCCTGCGAGCGCCCGCAGCGATTTCCGCGACCAGAAGGGAGGAGGTGTTCGACGCGATCAGGGCTTCATCGGACAGGATCGCTTCAAGCCGCTCGACGAGCTGTCTCTTGGCGCTGATTTCCTCGACGATGGCCTCGATGACGACGTCGCAGTTCGAAAGCGCCTTCAGATCGTCCACGGCGCTCAGCCGCTCCGAAGCGGCCGCCGCTGCCTCGGGCGTCATGCGCCCCTTGCCCGAAAGCTGGCCGAGCAGGGCCGTGATCTGGCCGAGCGACTGCGAAGCGGCCCCGGGATTGGCGTCGAAAAGCGCGACGCGGTGACCAGCGACGGCGAATAGCTGGGCGATCCCGCGCCCCATCACGCCGGCGCCCACGACGCCGATGAAAAGGGAATTGGTCGAGGTCGAGATCATTTCAGCGTCCGGAGAACTGGGGTTTGCGGCGTTCCAGGAAGGCGCGCATGCCCTCGGTCTTGTCCGCCGTGTCGAAGAGCAGGAGGAACTCCCGGTTCTCCAGGGCGAGGGCGGCCTCCAGGGGAAGGTCAGCGCCGGCGGCCAGGTTGCGCTTTATGGCGCCCATGGCCTTGGGCGGCATGGCGGCGATACGGTTTGCGAGCTCGAGGGCGCGGGGCAGGGCGTCTTCGCCGTCCGCCAACGCACTGACCAGGCCGAGCGCATGGGCGCGGGGGGCGTCGAGGGGGTCGCCGGAGAGCAACATCAGGCTCGCCGCCTTGGGGCCGATCAGCCGCGTCAGCCGCTGAACACCGCCGGCGCCGGGCATGATCCCGACCGCGGCCTCCGGTTGACCGAACCGTGCTGCCGGCGACGCCACGATGATGTCGGTCATCATCGCCAGTTCGCATCCCGCGCCGAAAGCGACGCCGTTGACCGCAGCGATCACGGGCTTGGGGCAATCCCGGACCGGTCGCCAGTAACCGGGCAGGTCCAGGTCCGCCGCTTCCTGCGCACCCAGATCAACGAGCATGTTCAGGTCGGCGCCGGCCGCGAAGACGCTCTCGCCTCCGGTCAGCACAATGCAACGCGTCTGGGTATCCACGGCCAGATCCCTGAAGGCTTCCGCAATGGCGGCGCGCATAGGAATGTCGAGGGCGTTGCGCTTGTCGGGGCGATTGAGGACGACCAGGGCGACGCCGGTCGCCGGACGGTCGATACGGACGCGCGGGGAGGAGGGCGCGTCAGTCATGGATGCAGCAGCGAGGTTGGACAGTCATTCGCGCAAACTGTCCGAAGAGGCGCCGGCCGACACGTCCCGGCGCCGGGGACGGGCTAGAGACGTTTCGCCACTTCGTCGTACATCACTTCGGTGGCTCCGCCCCCTATCGACAGGAGGCGCATGTCTCGACTGATGCGTTCGACGGGAACCCCGCGAATGTAGCCGCTTCCGCCGTGATACTGCACGCATTTGTAGAGGATGCGATTGCCGAGATCCGGCACATAGGCCTTCAACATGGCGCCCTCCATTTGGATCGCCTCGCCGCGCCCGGCCTTGAGGGCGACCATATAGGTCATCGCTCTCGCGGCCAGAAGTTCCGTGACGAGCTTGGCCATCTCCTGCCGGATGGCCTGAAGATCCCACAGGGTGCGCCCGTAGGCTTGCCGTTCCCGGACCCAGGCCATGGTGGCGTCAATAGCCGCCTGGGCCAGGCCGAGAACCTGCCCTGCAGCGCACAACCGCTCATGATCGAGCCCCTTCATCATGTAATAGAAGCCCTTGCCCTCCTCGCCGAGTAGGTTGGCCGCCGGAACCCTCGCATTGTCGAAAAAGAGTTCGCCTGTGTCGGAGCTCAGCCAACCCGTCTTGTTGAACGCGGTTCCGTTGGTGAAGCCGGGGGTATTGCGTTCGACGACGAACAGGGAGAACCCGCTTCCGCCCTTGGCGTCTTCCGAGGTTCGGGCCACGACGAAGAAGACGTCCGCCGTATTGGCGTTGGTGATGTAGATCTTGGATCCATTCAGTACATAGTCGTCGCCGTCGCGCCGCGCGAAGGTGGCGATGCGCGTCAGGTCCGAACCTCCGCGCGGCTCCGTCACGCCCAGGGCGCAAATCCGGTCACCCGACAGAATCCCGGGCAGGAATCTGGCCTTCTGTTCGGCCGTCCCCACACGGGCCAGATGCAGGGCGGACATGTCGCTGTGCACGGTCAGGGCGGCGGTGGGGCCGCCGAAGCCTGAACGGCCCAATTCCTCGTTCAGGATCACCGACGCCGCAGCATCCATTCCAGATCCGCCGTCAGCTTCGGGAAAGGCCAGACCAAGAAGGCCGAGTTCGCCAAACCGTCGGAACGTCTCCGCAGGCGTGCGTCCCTCCACTTCCCAAGCTTCCGCGTGCGGCACGATTTCCTCGCGCACCAAGCGCGCGATCTGATCGCGCAGCAAGCGATGATCCTCGGTCAGAAAGGCGCCGTCGATATTCAGGGTGTCCGTCATCAAGATTGTCCAGATCAGCGGCCGATGAAGTTCGGCGATTTGCGTGCGAGGAGCGCCCCGATCGCCTGCCCGGCGTCTTCGGTGTCAGCCAGAACCGCCAGGGCGCGCGACTCCGCATCGAGGTGCGCCGCAAGAGACTGGGTGAGGCCCTCGGCCGCCAGTCGTTTGACCGCTCCAAAGGCCAGGGTTGGGCCAGCGGCGATTTCGGAGGCGAAGGCAAGGGCCCGATCGTCGAGCGTCTCGTCCGGGACGACTTCGCTGACAATGCCGAGTGCCAGGGCCTCGGTGGCCTTCACACGACGCCCCGTCAGATAGAGAGCCTGGAAACTGCGAAGCCCGATCAAGCGCGGCAGTGTCCACGTCAGGCCGCCGTCAGCGCTGAATCCGACGCCCGTATAGGCATAGGAGAACTGCGCTTCGCTCGAGGCGATGACATAGTCCGAGATCGCCGCAAGCGACAGTCCGGCCCCCGAGGCCGCTCCGCGAACGGCGCAGATCACCGGTGCGTTCATCTGGCCTAGCAGTGCGATGGCCGCGTGGAAGTCTATGGTCATATCGCGAACGCTTGACCCGCGGTCCTTCTGGCGCGCGATATGGGCCAGATCTCCTCCAAAGCAGAAGTTGCGACCTTCCGCCTTTAGCAAAACAGCCCGCACCTCGGATCCGGAACAGGCCAAGGCCGCTTGCCTCAATTCGAGCCCCGCTTGGCCGTCGAGCGCATTGCCGGCTTCAGGCCGGGTCAGGGTGATCACGGCCAGGCCGTTCGAAATGGACAGGGTCACCCTGGGGCTTTCGGCAGGCGCGCTCACGCCGCGCGCTCCAGCCATGCGAGCGCCTCGACACTGACCAAGCGGGCCGTTTCGGCGCAGGCCTCGGTGCCGCCGGCCCCGTAGGTCTTGACCCCGTCGCCGACGTTCCACAGGTTCCGGATCGGTGTCGATTGTTCGATGTCATAGCCTGCGCAGGTCCGTTGTGCCGGCCATTCGTCGCGCATCACCTTGATGTTCAGCAGACGCGCCTGCCGGAATCCGGGATACTCCTTGCGGAGTTCTTCCAGGGAGGCCTCGATTTCGCTTTCGTCGTCGAAATCCGATGTTGCGGGTTTCGGAACCGCGTAGGCCTTGTAGAGACGCCAGCCTTCCGGAGCCATTTCCGGACAGGTCGCGGTCATGTCTGCAATATTGCAGAGTCTGTCCGTGTCACCGAATGTGACCAGGCCCGGCGCATCTACCAAGGCGTCCCGGCTGGCGAAATCGATCACGATATTTGCCGCCGGCCTGAGAACCTTTCTGGCGCGCGACACATAGTCGGACGTCAAGACGTCTTCGCCGGTCAGTCCGATCGTAGCGATCGGACCGGCGTTGCTGATGATCAGGTCGGCGTCGATGCGTTCGACGGATCCGCCCCGGCGAAGAGTGATCCCCGTGGCGAGGCCGTTCTCGACATGGATTTTTTCGACGGTGGCGTTCAACCGGATTTCTGCGCCCGCCTTCTGGACGGCGTCCCCGAGATCGTTCCACAGACCGATGGTGCCCCGCGGGCAAAAGCCGAAGCGTTTGAACGCACCCTTGGTGCCGAAATAGACCAGGAACGCTCGTGCGGGCAGCTCGTCGGCATTGGCGGCGAAGATGGCGGCGCAGAGATTGCGGAACAGACGGTGGACGGTCTTGTTGTTGGTGATGCCTGCCAGCCATTCTGCAGTGCTCAGACGGGCTTCAGGCAGATCGCCCGCGCGGGCGTCGGCGAATTTGGCGCCGATCTTGGCCGCCTGTTTCGTCAGCCCGCCGAGCAGCATCGCCCACCCGCCCTTGGAAACATTGACGGTCTTGCCGTCTATGCGGAAGACCGTCGCCGGACTCGGCTCTCGAATGTCGAGGTCCAGACCCATGAGCTGGAAAGTTTCGTCGAACACGCCGCCACGTTCGATCGCGATGGCGCCGACGTTGAGGATGAACCCCTCCTTCTCAAAGGAAGTGGCCCGCCCGCCGAGCCGGTCCTGAGCCTCGACCAAGAGCACGCTCTTGCCGGCCTTAACCAGGCGAGCTGCGGCGCTGAGGCCGCCCGCACCTGCGCCGATTATGATCGCATCGTAGTTGCTGGGCATCGTCGTCTCCGTTTGGGGTCGGGAGAGTGATGGCTGTAGCGACCGCGCGAACGTCCCTGCGTCGGGGACGACGTCAGCTCAATCCGCAACCGAACAGGACGAGGGCCTGTGTGACCAGACGGTCGTCGACGTCCTGATACGCCGAGGTGCGAATGCGCAATGTCGTCCGCCCGCTCGATACGATCTCCGAGGCGTACCGGATCGGACGCGTGGCGTGGGCGGCCCGCAGGTAGTCAACGCTGCAGTTCGCCATCACCGCCGCCTCGCCGCGTTCCGACGCGGCCAGGGCTCCGGCCGAGCTCATCAGACCAGCAGCGACAACCCCGCCATGAAAGGCCGGGACTGCGCGTGCGCCGATTGTTCGCTCCAGCGGGGCGAGGATCAGGGACGGCGCCGCCTTGACCGGCAGTCCGGCGAAACTGGCGAAATCAACGACGTCGTCGTCGCGCTTCTCATGCGGAATGGGGGGAGGGAAGGGCATGGCCCCCCCGCCTGGCCAGGCGCCGACGATGAAGCGCGCGCTGACCTGACCGACAGGTCGTTCGGGGACTCCCTGATCGAGGCTTGCCGCAACAAAGGCAAGGCGGCTGTCGATGCTGGCGCGCCCGACCCTGAGAAAGACATCGCCGGGTTCGAGAGGGCGAAACTTCTCGAACTTCAGATCGACTGTGGCCAGCGGACCTTTGTCCGCAAGAGCGGCATGGACGGCCACGCCCATGCAGTGGTCCGCCGTGGCGATGAGCGCCCGGTCATCGACACGACCTGATCCGGGCGCATCCAGGGCGGCACGGCTGGGAGGCAGCCTGACCACCGCTCCATCGGCCTCCAGTCGCTCGAAGGTGAAATCGAGATGGCGCGCGAGTTCGGAATCGGCATGGCCGGGAGACACGATCTCCAGCTTGAGATGACTCACTTGAGACCCGCCTGACGCGCCTGATCCCAGGCCAGATCGACATAGGTCTCCAAAGCGGCGCCGACTTCGTCAGCGCGTGTCGAGGAAGCGTTGCCGCGCATCGCGCGTCCTTTGATGCCGTGAATGATGGCTGCAAATCGGAAGAGATTGAAGGCGACGTGAAACTGCAGGTTCGGGAGCGTCGTCCGCCCGACACGTTCGCAATAGGCGTCGATATAGTCCGCTTCGGACGGTAGGCCGAGCGCATCGAGGTCCAGGCCGGCGAGCCCGCCGCCCTGAATGTCATGAGGAACCCGATAGGCCATCAGATGATAGGCGAAATCGGTGACCGGGTCGCCGATCGTGGAAAGCTCCCAGTCGAGGACGGCCACAGTTTGCGCCTGACCAGGCGCGAACATGACGTTGTTGATGCGGAAGTCGCCATGGACGATGCTTCTGCCGCCGGGCTGTGGAACATTCTCGGCCAGCCAAGCCGCAAGACGATCCATACGATCGATTCTACCCGCTTCATGGCCTGCCCGGTATTGCTGCGTCCATCTTTCGATCTGTCGGCGGAGATAGTCGCCGTCCTTCCCGAATGCGGACAGGCCGACCGATGCAGGGTCGATTCTGTGGAGCGAAGCCAGCGTCCGGTTGAGGGCGTCGAAATAGTCGGCGCGGCGCTCGCGGACGATCTCGGGCAAGTCCGGGCGCCAGAAGATGTCGCCCTGGACGAAGTCCATGATGTAGAAGCTTCGGCCGATCACGCTCGGGTCTTCGCAGAGCGCGCGGACCCTGGGCACAGGCACCGTGGAATCTTGCAGGGCGCCCATGACGCGGTACTCCCGGTCCACCGCGTGAGCGCTGCTCAGCGTCTCGCCGGGCGGCTTGGTTCGCATCACATAGTCGCCGCCTGGGCTGCGCAGTCGATAGGTCGGATTTGACTGGCCCCCGGCGAACCGCTCGACTTCGATCGGACCCGTAAACCCGTCGACAGATCCGGCGATCCAGTCGGCAAGTCGCGCGAGATCGAAGCCGTCCGGGGAAGCAAGGGCGGCGTCAGCCATCGAACCGGCTCCCTTCCACGCGCGAGACGGCGATTCCGTCGCGCATCAGGTCCAGATACTCGGCCATGCCGAGAGCTTCGCGTCCTTCGGATTGGAAGCGGGTGACGGATTTGATGATGCGAACCCGGACTTCCTGTCCGTCCGGCGCGGTTCTGCGATGTTGCAGCGGCGTATAAGAGAGACACTCGCCAACCAGCGAAGTCACGCCCTGGTCGGTCGTGAGTTCAAGGGTCAGCGCGCGTTGTATGCCGGCCGCGTCGTATTCGGTATGAAGGCGCGCGTCCCTTAAGGGCTGGAGCTGGTCTCCGCGCCAGACGTGGCCGACGACCTGCGGAGGCTGATCGGGACGTCCCATAAGGGCGAGCATGACCCCGAAGTCGGGGCCGAATGTGACGGGAATCCATTTGTGCCAGAACAGGTTGCCCCAATGTCGGGGGCCCCATGACTTGTCTCGGAAGCCGTAGCCTTCGAACGCGAAGGCGTCGTCTCCGATAATGATTCGGCCGGTTGCGGCGATGTGCTGTTCGGTGTGCCCCCTGTAGGCTGCAGTCTCTGGGTCGAGATCCCAGCGTGAACCGTCCGCATTGACGATCTCTCCGCCGTGCATGGGGGACACGCCTTCCAGACTTAACCGGAAACTGGCCTCTGTACGGGGGGTGTCCCGAAAGGCGGATCGTGCGTCCGTCAGCCGTGCGGGGTCGTCGAGCAGAAGGACAGGGCCGTCGTAAGACAAGGCGAGACGCCGAAAAGGCTCGATCACCTCGACCTTGAAGCCGCCGGCGTCCAGCGCAGCATTGTCGGTGATTTCAGGGCGGGAGAACCAGAAGGCGACACGACCGTCCGGAAGATGAATGCAGACCGTCATTTCAGCGTGGCCTTCATTCGGCCGATTGCCGATCCGGAACCACGCGCCGATGCCGCGCGCCGCGTCGAACATGTCGAAATACATGCTCTCATTGTAGTTTGAGGCCGCCTCAGGTTCGTGCTGGTACTCGTCTCTGGCGTCCAGTCTCAAGGTCATGCCCTCGGGGATGATCATTGCGCCGTCTCCTTTTCTTTCGGACCTTGCCGACCGTCGACCGTCCTCCTGAGTCCCCTTGCCGGGGACGAGGGCCGGGGACCGCGCGATGACGCAGTCACTGCGGCGTGGCTTCGAGAGGCGGCTCAGGCGGGCCGTTCGCGCCGGTAGGCCTCATAGGTGGGTTGCTCGATGGCCAGACGGTCCAGGACCGTTTCACGCAGGTGACGCATCAGCTCCGGCGAACGTTCGTCCAGAACCCCGCTCTCGATCAATCGACACAGTTCGACGTTGACGTCCTCTTCGTGAGGCACGCCCAGCAGGGCCTCGAGACGTGATGCGGCGTCAAGCTCCGCAGTTCCACCGGTCGCGACATCCCGGGCCAGGCCGTCGAGAAGGTTGGCGGCCACGAGCGTCAGGAAGGCCTGCCGACCTTGCAGTTCCGGACGTAGTTCCTCTCTGAGGTGTCGGGCGGTCAGCCGGATAAGCCGGGCGATATCGTCGTTGCGGTCAGTCATGGGGCGTCATCAGTCGCAGCAGATCGATTTCAGTCTCTGAGGTTCGACGCCCTATCGCGGCGGTCTCGAGTGCGCCGGTTTCTTCGGCTTCCCTGGCCAGTTCCACGGTCGTCACCCCCCAGTCCAGCGACCCGAAGGCTTCCCAGAATCGAACACGGTCGATCTCGAATTCCCCGCCGTGAGCGCGGTAGGCGGCGGCGAAGCTCTCCAGATCGCCGAAACCGCCGATCGGATTATCGATCAGGCCGAAACGCCAGGAGCCCACGCACAGCCAGCCGATGTCGAACATGGGGTCGCCGACGAAGGCGCGTTCCCAGTCCAGTACTGCAGCGAGCCCCGTCTCATCGACCATGAGGTTACCGTTTCGGAAGTCGCCGTGAACGAGGCCGGGACGCGGGGTGGGAGGCGGTAGACGGCGCTGCAGCCAGGCGAAGGCCAGTTCAAAGACCGGGCGCGGTCTCGCGAGTTGACGATATTGTTCGTGAAGCGCCTCGAGACGATCGGCGGGCGAGAGTTGAGGAAGAGGCGGAAGGGCCTCCGTGGGGATGGCGTGCAGTCTCGCCAGAACGTCCGCGCACTGATCGGTCAAGCGGTTGCGAGCGAATTCCAGCTGAGGCTGGCGGAGAATACGCTGTGGAACGGTTTCTCCCGCGACGAACCCCATGATGAAGCCTTCGCCGAGTCCGTCCGTATCGTCGAAGACCGCTAGGACTGCAGGCCCGGGAACGCCGACCTTTTCGGCAAGAGCGGTCAGCCGCGCCTGGAGGCTCAGGCTGATCGTGCCGAGACGCGGCGCCTGTCTCTGTGGAGCGCGGCGCAGAACGATACGGTCGAGGGGGGCAGGGGCCGACGTGTGCAGCAGCCAGGTCTCCTGCATCGCCCCGCCGGTCAACCGGCGCATCTCGAGCAGTCCATCAACTCGCATGCCCCTGCGGCCGAGGGCGGCGAGAGTCAGATCCGCCAGATCGCGAGTTGAACCCGAACTCACGCAGGTACCTGTTGAGCGTAGGTCTCGCGCAGCACGCGCTTCAGCACCTTGCCCGTGGCGTTTCTAGGAAGAGCATCGACGAACTCGACCGTGCGAGGGCATTTGTAGCGGGCCAATCGGCCTTGCAGATAGGCGATCAGGGCGTCCGGGTCGTACTGCGCATCCGGAGCGAGAACAACGATCGCCTTCACCGTTTCACCCCAACGTGCGTCGGGCACCCCGATCACTGCGCAGTCGGCGACATCTGGATGGCGGCTGAGGACGCTCTCGATTTCAGCCGGATAGATGTTCTCTCCTCCGGAAATAACCATGTCTCGCAGGCGATCGCGGATCGTCAGGAAGCCGTCCGCGTCCAGTGAACCGACGTCGCCGGTTCGGTACCAGCCGTCTGTGAGGACTTCGGCCGTCTGGTCCGCTCTGCCCCAGTACCCCTTCATCACAGTAGGAGACCGGATGACGACTTCTCCCGGTTCGTCCCTGTCGGCCTCGCTTCCGTCGAGGCGAACGATCCGAATGTCGATGCCGTGCATGACCTGGCCGCAACTGGCTCTCTTAGACCGATCATGGTGGGCGCTTCCGGTAAGCACTGTGCCCGCCGTGAAGGTTTCGGAGGAACCGAAGAGCTGAACCAGCGCGGTTCCGAACCGCTCGACGGCCCGATCCAGCAGGTCCGCGGAAATGGCCGAGCCGCCGTAGATGACGGTATCGACGTCGTCCAGACTTTCGGGCCCGAACTCCGGATGCTCGAGAACCGCCTGCATTAGCGCAGGCACGAACCCGACCTTGGTCGCCCGATGGTCCTTGGCTACACGAAGCAGCGTCCCTACCTCGGCGTCCCGTAGGACGACGGCGGCCGCACCGGCCAAAAGCGCATAGCTGGCCGTCAACAGGGCGCCGGCATGGAACAGCGGGAGGACGACGAGGAGCCGATCTCGCTCCGACCAACTACCGACCAGACCGTGGCGAATCTGATCAGCTGCGGCCAGGAAATTGGCCTGTGTCAGTTCGACCCCTTTGGGTGCGCCAGTGGTGCCCGACGAGTAGATCTGCAGCAGCACATCGTCAGGTCTGCATGGCGCTGCGGCCACCGGCTGGGCATCGTCACGCCAGGCTCTGTAGTCTTTCACACCGTCCACCGGAGCCCCATCGAGGAGATAGAGCCGGTCGGCGAGACCGAGCGCCGCCATGATGGGCTTGGCGGTCGCCAGGTATTCTTGCGAAACGAAAAGCGTCTCCACCTTTGCGTCGCCGAGGATGAATTCGATTTCCTGGGGCGCCAGGCGCCAATTGACCGGCGTCAATACGGTGCGGCTGGCGCTGCAGCCGGCAAGAAGTTCGTAATAGGCGTCGCAATTCTTGGAGAGCAGGCCGACGCGAGCACCAGGCCGCAAACCACACGAAACGAGGCCGCCTGCGATCCGTCGTCCCGTCTCCTCAAGATCGTAATAGGTCAGTCGGCGTGCGCCGAATAGCACTGCGGCGCGGTCCGCCCGGTCCTCGGCATGCTTTTTAAGCAGGGCGCTGAGTGTCCCGAGTTGCGTGGGCTCATTCAAATGATTCATGTTTTCTCCCCGTTTCTTGCATGGCCTTGGTTGTGTTGACCCGTGCGGCTTCATCCCGTTCGAGCGTCAACGCTGCGTCGAGGACCAGATCGCTCCCCACGTCGATCAACCGCCGGGAAAAGGCGGTGACGGACGGATCGCCGGCGGCGATGGCTCGGGCCATGTCCAACGCCCGCGTTACGACCTGATCAGGTTCAGCCAATTCGTCGACGAGACCCCAGGCGAGGGCTTGTTCGGCGCTTACCCAGAATCCCGACAGGCTCATCAGCTTGGCTCGCCCCGCTCCGATGCGTCGAGGCAACCTCTGGGTCATGCCCCACATCGGCGCAACGCCGACCCTGGCATGGGTATCTGCGAAACGGGCCGTGCGTGACGCGACGATGATGTCGGAGCCCAACATCAACTCCAGTCCGCCGGTCATTGCCGTACCGTTCACGGCGGCGATGACGGGCTTTCCATGTCGGGCGAGACGGGCAGCCAAGTCGACATCGAAGGCCTCAAGGCCTGCCGCCAGACGGTTTAGGAGGTCCGGGAGGTCGTCGCGATCCAACCCACTGCAGAAGGCACGATCACCGGAGCCTGTGACGACGATCACACGAATCTCGGTTCGGTCGTTCAGCGCCGTTAGGGTCTGGTCGAGTGCTCGTCGAAGGCTCTGCGACAGCGCATTGCTGGAGGCCGGGCGATTGAGGGTCAGTAGTGCGACGCCGTCCTCAATCGAGACGAGCAACTCCTTCGTCACTGCAGCGCCCTCTCAGCGCTGACACGGCGGTAACGTTGAAGATGGTAGGCCGAGGAACCGTACTGGGCCTCAATGGCGACAGCGCGTTTGAACAGGTGCCCGATGACCAGTTCGTCTGTCATCCCCATCCCGCCGTGGAGCTGGACTGCGGCCTGGCCCATGCGGTGGGCGGCCTTGCCGACGAACAGTTTGGCCGCCGAGACGGCTGTGGATCGCTCTGCGCTGGGAGCGTCCAGCAGGTTGGCGGCGTGATAGGCATGGCCGGAACTCAGTTCGAGAGCGACCAGCATGTCGGCCATTCTGTGCTGCAGCGCCTGAAAGGTGGCGAGGGGAGCGCCGAACTGTCGCCTCTCCGAGGTGTAGGCGTGGGTCTCGCCCAACAGTCGGCGCATGATCCCGACCGCTTCGGCGCAAGTCGCCGCGGTGGCGCGGTCGAGAGCGAAGTCGAGGGCCTCCTGCACCCCTTGGTCGAGAAGCAGCGCCGTGGCGGGCAGGCGAACGTCGAAGGTCAGGTCGCACGCGCGCCGTCCGTCCAGCGTGGGATAGACGATCATGTCCAATCCGACCTGGCCTTGTTCAACGACGAACAGGCCCAGGTCGTCGCCGTCGCCCAGCCGAGCGACCACCAGAATATGGGTCGCCCAGGCGCCGCCGGCGACGACCGACTTTGCGCCGGTGATCCGCCAGGCCTCGCCTGTACGCGTTGCGGTCGTGCTGATCCGACCCCGTTTAAACGCCGGCGTTTCTTGATAGGCCAGAGCAAGACGCGCTTCTCCGGCGATGACGGCTGCGGCAAGCTCTTGCGACTGCGCCGTGCCCGCGATCTGAAGAAGGCTGCCGCAGAGAATGACCGTTTCGAGATAGGGCTCGACGACCAGCGATTGTCCCAAGGCCTCCATCACGGGGATCTGGTCGACGCCGTCGCCGCCGACGCCGCCCCATTCGGGAGCAAAGCCCAGACCGAGGATGCCGAGATCGGTAGAGAAACTGCGCCAGACCTCCATAGACCAGCCTTGCGACGACTGGACGATGCGCCGTCTTTTCTCGAGATCGTAGGCGGCGCCCAGGTAGGATTGCAGGGCTTCTCTCAGCATGTGCTGTTCGGGCGAGGCGTCGAAGGTCATGAACAATTCTCCCAGATCCCGACCATGTTAGGACGTGGGGAAATTTCGCGCTGTCCCGGCTAACGGGACAGGTGGGGGGAAGCGGGCTGGCGCTCTGTCCCTGCAGCGAGGGACTAACGACGTCGGGCAGCACGCTAAGTTCGCTTCAGTGATCTGTCAGGAGCGTTTCATGTCCCCAGCCGCGTCCGTTTCGTCCAATTCGGCGTCAGGCGTTGAAGCCTTTCGCGCGCAGGTGCGGGCGTTCCTTGCAGAAAGGCTCCCCCCGGCCATCGCCGAAGCGCCTCGAACCACTCAGTTGATCGATCACACGGTCCAGCAGGCGTGGCATCGCATCCTCGCCGAACAGGGCTGGGCGACTCCGACGTGGCCGGTCGAGCATGGCGGATGTGACTGGCCGCCCGGCTATCTCGCTGTCTTCGAGGAAGAGCTGGCGCGCGCCAAGGCGCCGCCGATCAGCGTCTTTGTCGAGATGATCGGTCCGGTTCTCTACACGTTTGGCGACGAGACCCAGAAAGCTCGCCATCTGGCGCCGTTGAGAGACGGGGAGGTGATCTGGTGTCAGGGATATTCGGAGCCTGGATCCGGCTCGGATCTGGCGTCTCTGCGAACGCGTGCTCGGAGAGTGGGCGACCACTATGTCGTCAACGGACAGAAGATCTGGACAACCTATGCGCACCGGGCCGATTGGATGTTCGCACTCGTCCGGACGAGCGACGAGGGGCGGGCCCAACAGGGCATTTCCTTTTTGCTGATCGATATGGCGACTCCGGGTATCGAAGTAAGGCCGATCCGATCCATCGACGGCCTTCATCATTTGAACGAGGTCTTCTTCTCAGAGGTCCATGTCCCGGTCGCAAACCTGATCGGGCAGGAAAACGCGGGATGGTCCATCGCCAAATTCCTTCTCGAGCACGAACGGAACGGCGTGGGATCCCTGCTGACGGTCTGGTCTCAGATCGAAGCGGTTTCCTGTTTGATCGATCAGACCTATCCCGCTGGCGATCCAGATTTGGCCTTTGAGCGTGATGCGCTGAAG
The DNA here is from genome assembly GCF_059415785.1 of Brevundimonas sp. GW821-FHT10A07. Taxonomy (NCBI): domain Bacteria; kingdom Pseudomonadati; phylum Pseudomonadota; class Alphaproteobacteria; order Caulobacterales; family Caulobacteraceae; genus Brevundimonas; species Brevundimonas sp. GW821-FHT10A07. The sequence goes on along the minus strand of NZ_JBWKNX010000004.1, from coordinate 167,386 downwards.
TCCGCGCTCGCGGAAGCCGAGATCACCCTGTTGGCAATAGACGGGTACAACCAACGGCAGACCGCTCTTGCGCAGCGTGGTGCGGCTTCCTCGGCGGGTCCGTCGATTCTGAAGCTGGCGGTGACGGAACTGCAGCAGGACATCGCGGAAATCGGCGTCAGGGCTCTGGGCAACGACGCCTTGCGAGATCAGTCCAGCTTCATCGAAGACTATCGTCCGGAAGCCATGCTTGGCGGGGAGGGCGGCGCACTGGCCATGCTGCAATATCTCTTCGGGCGGGCCTACACGATTCTTGGCGGCACCAGCGAGGTGCAGCGGAATCTGATCTTTAGAGGACTTTCAGGAGCCGGCGGCCTTGCGCACGCCGGTTAGGTCGAAGGCGACGCCTGCCAAGGCCCGGTCTGGCCGACCGCTTGCGAAAGCGGCGGCTCCGCGGTCAACGACCATCAAGATTTCAGAGCTGGCCCGGAGACTGGACACCACGCCTCGCGCCCTAAGGTACTACGAAACGATCGGCCTTCTTGCGCCCGCTCGCACGCGAGGCGGCTCGCGTCTCTACTCCGAAGTCACCCTGGATCGGGCTCGCAGAATAGTCACGCTTCGACGGCTGGGCCTGACCTGCCCCGAAGTCGCCGTCTGCATGGGATTGGATCTTCATTCCGACGCGGATCGCCTGCAACTCCGGACCCGTCTTGAGTGCCTGCTCGCGCGATCGCTTCGCGACTGTCAGGACTTGAAGGTCGCCGTCAGTTGGTTGCAGCGCTGAGGCGAGTGTCCAGCCTGCAGGTGCTGTCAACTTAACCGCCTTCGGACGAAGTTTGCTCAACCCCGTCCAATCTAGGCGACAGCCGCCGTCCAAGCGACATCCGCCTGGGCGCGGAAGCGCCGAAGGGTAGGGCGGCTGATCAGGTGCCGTTGGACGTTGAAGGTGTTGTAGATCGCGGCGTGGGTGGTGAGGAAACGTTGGGCCGAGGCCTGGGACTTGAAGCCTTGTTGCTGCCGTTCTCGTCGTCGGATCGGCAGGTGGGAGTTCTCGACCCGGTTGTTCTCTCGCAGGCGGCCTGGGTGGTGAAGCTGAGAGAGGCCAAGCTCCCGAAGCGCCGCACCGTATGACGCCAAGCCATCGGTCGTGATCCTTTCCGGCTCAACGGGCTGGTTGCGCAGCAGGCGGCCCAGCAGTTTCAACGCCGCTTCCGTATCCCGTCGTCGCTGAACGACGAGGTCGAGCACCTCGCCTTCGTCGTCCACGGCGCGCCAGAGATACATCCGCCGCCCGCCGATCCAACAGACCATTTCGTCCAGATGCCAGAGTGGCGACGGCCCCGGCCGGCGCTTCCTCAGCCGCTTGGCGATCAAAGGGCCGAACTTGCGCGTCCAGCAACGGATCGTCTCGTAGCTGACCTCGATCCCGCGTTGAGCCAGCATCTCCTCGACATCGCGCAGGCTGAGGCTGAAGCGAAAATACAGCCACACCGCATGGCGGATCACCTCCGCCGGGAAACGGTGGCGCTTGAACGACAGCGGTTTCACGAAATCTGTCTCCGATCAGCCCTTTGCGGGGACGTTGAGTGGAGACAAGTTAGCGTGACGCCCAAAGACTCGAAAGGAGACCGAGATGGCCGATGTTGAATCCCGTCCACCCGTGAATAAGGCCCTGTTCGTGCGACTGCGCGCAAAGCCTGGCAAGGAGGCTGATCTAGAGGCCTTCCTGCGCAACGGGCTGGCGGCTGTGATGGAGGAGCCGGACACGACGACATGGTATGCGGTCCGCTTCGGCCACGACGACTTCGCCATATTCGACACCTTCCCGAGTGACGCCGGACGGCTCACCCATCTCGCGGGGAAGGTCGGGCGTGCGCTCGTTGCCAAGACCCCTGAGTTGCTCGATGGCCTGCCGAAGATCGAGGATGCACAGGTTCTCGCGTACAAGCTTACAGATCAAGACGGTCAGGTCAGGGACTGAGGCTCCGAGCGGCCCCTGCCTTTGACTGCAAGGCGGGGGCTTGTTGGCCGGGTTCGTGACATGCCCAAGCGTTGGCGGGGCAGCTTAAAGCCGCCCGACAGTAGACTTCTCACAAATCACAAACCGCCCTCATGGCCGTGTAGCGGCCAATCCAAGCTAAAATGCTGGCTTTGGATTTGCTCTCCGATGCGACCTCCGCTTCTGGCATCGACCAGCTTGGCTGAACGTCTGGAATCCGGCACCAAGCCAAAGTCCGCTACTGGCGCACTTCGGACGCGCCGGAGCAGAATTGGGTAGGGCGCTTTGCGCCTAAAGCGGAATTCGCGGAAGCTGGATTGCGGGTCGATGTCCGCCTTCCTCCGATGCGAGCCAATCGAAGCCCCGCGATGGAAGCGGGCCCATCATCTGAAGAGATCATGCCTGCGGTCCACCGCGTATTCAGATGGACGCCGCCAGTCGCACAACCCGACTGACAAAGTTTGGCCCGCCCCTGAGCCACTGAAGGTTCGGAACAGGCCGGTTCGGATGTTTCCTCCCGGATGCCTTTTAGATAACGCGTTGTTCAACCCGCAAGTCTGCTCTGATGGATGATCAGGCCTACGCGAACGTCTGGCTGATCAACTGATCGGTCAGGTCGAGGTGAACCTCCAGGGCGGCAAGGGCTTCCGTCCGCGCTCGCTCGGCAGCTGCTCGGTCGCCTGCCGTCAAGTGCGCCCCGAACTCGGTGATCTTGGCGGCGACCAGCTGCTCAGCCCCCATAGCGCGCCGCTCCAGCGTCCCGTCATCCATTGCAACTCCCCATCGCAGTAATGCGGCCCGGCCAATGTGTCCTCGCCCAGCCGGGCCGCGTGACGCAGTTCGGGCATGAGCCGCGACAGCTCTGCCGTATCGCCTCACGGCACGGCTTGGCAAATTTGGAAGACTGGCCGGGGCATCTGCGGAACCTCCGGCCCTTAGCCTTCGACGGACAAAGGTAGCCTTGATCTACAAGAAGACCGGAAACCTGCGCGCCTGCCAACTCGTGCTCGGCCAAGGAAAGCTGGAGAGCACCGTTAGATATCTCGGCATCGAAGTGGACGACGCGTTGGAGATTTCGGAGCAGATCGACCTTTGAGTCGGCTTGGGGCAGCCTGCCGGAAAGCGGACTGCCCTAATGTCTCGCAGGGGTGGGCAGCGGGCCTGCGCTTAGTTGGGCAATCTGTTGTGATTGGCTTGGAGTTTAGTCAGCCGTGAGTTTGTCGACTAAAGCACAGGCTGCGGTCAGCGTTGGCGCTGCCAGGTGATTCCGGGCTCCATGGTTCATGTCCACCACCCTAAGCCATGTGTCGAAGAAGCGGTCGGTCGTGACGACAACTGTATAGGTGCGAAGTAGAGGATCACGAACTCGGCGCTGAAAATCTGCGCCGATGCGCGCCACCCCCGCGACATCGATATCTTCTATTGGACCCCTATCGTCGATGATCCACGTCCATTCCGATAGGATCAGGCTCCTTGGCTATTGTTGCCAGCGTAGCCGCCTCGAATGACGCCTAGCGAGTGCCTTCTGAAACGGTGACGATCACCCGCTGAAGCTTTTCGTTCGTGTCGATGGTGACCGGCATGGAAGCCGCTCTTGTAAGCCTGAAGTTTGTTGGGTCGAGCCCCTCAGGCTAAGCAACCACACGCAGCTTAGATGAACTCTGATGAGGTCTCGAAGGCATTTCTCGCGCCTGGTCATCCAGCTTGAAGCGGGCAATCAAATCGACAAGCTGTCCAGCCTCGTTGCTGAGGCTCTGGCTGGCCGCCGTAGATTGTTCCACCATCGCGGCGTTCTGCTGCGTCACCTGATCCATCATGTTGACGGCCGTGTTAACCTCCCGAAGGCCTGTTGCCTGCTCCTGGGTGGATGCCGCTATCTCGGAAACAAGGCTATCAATCTCGGCTACCCGGCTCACGATCCGCTTAAGCGCTTCTCCAGTCTGGCCGACCAACGCGACGCCGGTGTTAACCTGCGTTGTTGAGCCGGTGATCAGAACTTTGATCTCCTTTGCCGCGACTGCCGATCTCTGGGCGAGTGCCCGGACCTCAGATGCCACCACGGCAAAGCCTCGACCGGACTCGCCCGCGCGTGCAGCTTCAACACCTGCATTCAGAGCCAGTAGATTGGTCTGGAATGCGATCTCGTCGATCACGCTGATGGTCTGACCGATCAGGTGAGCGGAAGCATGGATCGCGTCCATCGCGGAAACCGCTTCCTGCACCACCTCACCACTGGCTTCTGCATCGTTCCGGGCTGCAAGGACGGTTGCCGACGCCTCTTTCGCGCCAGATGCCGTGCGACTAACTGTGGCTGTTATCTGGTCCAGTGCTGCCGCCGTCTGTTCTAGGCTAGCGGCTTGCTGTTCCGTCCGGCGGGACAAGTCGTCAGATGCGCTACTGATTTCAACCGCGCCAGACACAATGGAACGAGCATTGGTATTGATGACCCTCAGATCGGATTGGAGCGCGCTGATCGCCAAGTTAAAGTCATCCTGGAGCTTGGCGTATTGGGCGGGGAACTGACCAGGAATACGGTAGGTAACATCGCCTTGGGCCATCGCGCTAAGACCTGCGGCAGTTTGCTCGACGATGAGGGCCTGCTCACGAGCCACTTCAAGCTCGAGGGCACGTTTTTCCCCGGCAACGCGGTCGGCTTCGACACGCGAAACCTCCAAAGCCGCAGAGGCATGAACGATACGTGCCGTCGCCTCGTCCGCCGTTGCCTGGCTCAGGGCGTTGGCACCGAACATAGCGGTCACGCTGGCTGCGCTCCAGGCAAGGACGGCGGCTTCGACAATCAGAACAACAGCGTGGAAGATCACGCGACCCAGGTCCGCTGACCCCGGAAACACGAGGTCTGGCAAGACGAAACTCAAGACGAGATGGTGGACCGCGACCGTCGCGGCCGCGCCGACGATGGCGCGCCAGTCGCAGTAGATGACGACGACAGCGAGAGCCGCGAAATAGGCCATGTGCATGTCGATCTGATAGGCATGCCCCGCGAGGCCTGCCACGAGGGTCGAAACCAGCGCCATCAGCAGTATCGACGAGAGCATCCGCCCAATCGAGCGGGATCGAAACATCTTCCAGATCATCGTCTGCAGGCCTGCGAGCAGCAGCACAGGCAATACTGATCTAACGAGATCTGATCCCATCAGAAGGCTCTGACCCAACCCGACTGCGGCAAGACCCCATGACAGCAGCGTGATTAGATCGCTTCCCACCGCACGCTGATGAGCAAGATCACGGGTTTGAAAGGTCATTTGGAGACATCCGGCGCGGGGCCGCAGGTCAGCATTCCGGGATCCAGAATAAGCCAGACGCCTGCCCGGCGAAGTTGGGGTTGAAGATCGGTCCCGCCATAAATCGTGACGATATTAGGCGTCCGACCAAACGAGGCAGCCGCCCCCATCGGCGTCACCACTCGACGGACTTCTGCAGCGCTCCACCATGGTGGAAACACCGCCGTCACCACGAACGCTGAGGCTGGCGGGGCGGAAATGAGCACAATAGCGACCGTGCTGGCCAATATTGCTAGCGGCGCCATGGTCAGTTCCAGCGATCTGGGCATGTGAAAAGACAGAACAGCACCTCCGGACGTTCATGGGGCAACTGGCCTAAATAAATCACTAAGGGATTGGTCTTCCGAAAGGCAGTTGTTGGATTCCGTTCAACTGAAGTCGTCCCGTCTTTTCGTGAATGTCTGCATAGGGTCGATTTCAGGCTTGAGCTTCGCCGCCGAAAGCGGACGTTCGCCTCCAGGCCGGAAAACGGTCGCGGTCGATGTCAGCTAAGGGTGGTTAGCGGACGTACCCACCTCCTCAGTCACCCTTATCATTGAACTCCGGAGCAGAGCAGTTCTCGGTCGAGACAGTATAACGACCGTAGTTCCTACCAATCTGGTTCCCGGGAGCCGTTCTCGTCTGGACCAGAACAACCTCTCCATCAGCGCTTACTTGAATGCGTCCTTGGTTGCTCCAGCCGTCTGTGAAATCAAAGACAAGTCCGCCATCGGTCGTTATCCGGGCAACGTCAGTTTGGGCAGTGAGTATCTGCGGGCTGTCGGGCATCTTGTTCCAGAACGACATTCCATACCCGGCCGGGGTTTCGGTCACACGGATCTGCATGAGGAATGGTCCAAGAGGCACATCTTTGCCGGTCCCTGTGTACCCAAGCATTTCGCGTTTGAGGCAGTAGCGCCCGGGAGAAAGCGTTGCAGCCAAAGAGCGCTCTGGAGGGCGGGATTTTACTCCAGTAAGCGATTGCTCAATAGGTGCTTTGGCGCATCCTGCGAGATGCACCGCGCCCATAAGCAGGATCAGAGACAAACGATCGGTCATGCGATCAGCATCTTTGAACCCGCAACTGTCCGCAATGGGTCGATTTCAGTCTTGGGCTTCACGGCCGAGAGCGGACGTTGGCCTCCAGGCCGGAAAACGGTCGCGGTCGATGTCAGCTAGGGGTGGGAAGCGGTCCTGCCGATGGGCTCAAAAGCGAAAACCCGTCTGGCTAACTTCAGAAGCTGGCGAAAACGCTCGCGACCAACGCGCCTTTATCAACGTCGCTGTCTATCCACTCGAGTCCGGCAGTCAGGACACCTACGGGCATGAACCCGCCAACACGCCAGTCGGTCTTTCCGTCGGGCGCCCAGGCGCCGTCCTCATAGCCAATCGATGCGGTCAGACTGACGGTCCAGGATTCAGGCGCGTAGTCCACGCTAGTCCAGACGTAGCGATTGTCCTCGTCGCCGAGCGCCCGCTGCTCGGGAGCGAAAGCGACGCCAAAGGTTGTGGTGACGGGGCCGAAAGCGCGGCTGACCTGCACCGGCGCCTCTACATAGTCGACTTCGTCGCCACCGGGATATCGGTAGGCCGACAAGGCCGCGTCCCAATCCAACCCTAACCAAGAACCTGCCCAGCCGCCCGTAAGCGTCACCTCGAGTTCCGACCCATCGCTGTCATCCCCTGCACCGTATTCTTCAATGCTGGACAGATAGACATCAGTGTAAAAGCCAGAAGCGTGCGACAGGGTTGCGCCCGCTTGCAACGCCGGATCGCCCCCGGACAAGCTCAACCCGCGGAAGCGATAGTCGCTGACCGCTCCGATCCTAGCCTCGACGTTCCAAGCGCCGCCGTCATCCTGCGCCGACACCGCAGCCGGCAAAGCGACACCCAGGCCCGCGGCGATTATCACCAAGCGCTTCATAACCAGTCCCCTTTTGGGGAACGGGTACTGCGAGGAGGTTAAGTTTGTCAGAAGTATCCAAGTCTTAAGGCTGACTATGGATCATCCCACTACGGAAGGGTTGGGAGTCCGACATGAACAATGCATTGCCTGCGCTACGGCGCGAGATGCAGCTGATGAAAGCCGGCGCGGCTCTCGTTCTAGGCGTCGTCTGTTTGGGCATGGTCATAGCTCTCCTGCTGGTAAGCCGCGCCATCGACGCCAGTGCGCTCATGAATGAGCAAGCTCTGGTCGAGCGCCGCATCGCGCGCAGCCTGACTGGCATAACCGACGACATCACCTCCGCCACGATCTGGAACGACGCCGTCACGGCGATTGAAAGCCGGGATCTGGAATGGATGCAGATCAACTTCGGCGACTACTATGCTGATTACATGGATCACGTCGTCACCCTGGTCTTCGACGAGCAGGGCCAGCTTCTGCAAGCGTCGCGCGACAGCGAAACTGTGAGCGCGGCCCGCGAGGCGCCATTGATCACGGCAACGCAGATGCTGCTTGCCGAGGTCAGGAAACACTCCACGGAGGCCCCGCGCCGCACGGCGGTGGGTTTCAGCGGAGTGGCGACCCGATCGGGTGTCGTGCGGGCGGACGGGCAACTCTATCTTGTGGCAGCGGCGACCATCGTTCCAGAAGAAGAGGCTCCGGTTGCGCGACCGGCCCGGGACGCCGTCGTGATCTCGGCCAAGCCTGTTGAGGCCCTGATGTCCTCAATGAGCGCCGACCTGGGTTTGCAGGCCCCCCGGCTGACCGCGTTGGACGCGCCTCATCTCGCCGTGTTGCGGTCCGCTGATGGGTCGGCCCTGGCCGGTCTGTCGTGGACGCCTGCACGTCCCGGACGGCAGGTGCTGATCAGGGTAGTCCCCGTTTTCGCGGGCTTCCTCATCGCCTTCCTGATCGCAGCCGCTTCGATGTGGCGGCGCATTGCTGGAAACGTCCGTCGCTTGAGCGAAAGCGAAGCGGCGCTCAGCGGAGCGCTAGTCGCGGCCGACGCTGCTAATGTGGTCAAGTCGCGCTTCCTCGCCAACATGAGCCATGAGCTGCGCACGCCGCTAAATGGGGTGCTCGGCATGGCCGAGATTGTATTGCTGAGCGGCCTGACAGGGCCGCAGCGGGCGCAGGTCAATATTATTAAACAATCCGGCGAGCACCTCCTGAGCATGATCGAGCGGATCCTTGAGATGGCCCACATCGACAGTGCGCTCTCGGAGCCCGAGGTCCGGCCGATGGATCCCGCTACGGTCTTCGCTCAGGTGGTGGCAGGTCTGCGAGACAAGGCGGTCGCCAAACGGCTCGCGCTGATGGAGGACTACAGTTCTGCAGGACCAAGACTCGGCGATGCCGGCAGGGTCTCGAAAGTTCTACACGCTATCATCGACAACGCTATCCAGTTTACCCCGCAGGGGTCCGTTCGTTTGACGCTGGAGCAGACAGAGAAAAGCGTGATCTTCATCGTGGCCGACACTGGGGTCGGCATGTCGCAAGAAACGCAGTCCCGCCTCTTCACGCCTTTCAGCCAAGGCGATGATTCCGCAACCCGCTCTGTTGATGGCGCGGGACTGAGCCTGGCCCTGGCCAAGCGCCTGGTGACCTCAATGGGCGGGCTCATCGAGTATGATACCCGGGTAGGCAGCGGCACGACCTTCCGAGTTCAGTTACCTTTACCGGCGGCGCAATGAGCGGGCTTGGCATCCACATTGGCGGTCTGAGCCCGCTCAGCCAGGTTCCGGCTTTTCGGGCTACTGATTGGCTGGCGTTTTTCGGACCCGCATGTGTCTGACTCGAGGCACGAGCTCGCGTCTAGGTCGGCTCACCGGAATGTCCGCTCCGGGTGGGAAGCGGACGTTGGACTTGGGCCGAGAGCTGATTATCCAACCTAACTCATATCGCTACGCGCGTGATGCAGCCCTCGCTTCGGCGCGGGCGTCGCGACGGGCTACGTCACCACCCATTTCGAAACCCTGTGCAAACATTTGCCAGCCAAAGAGAGCGACCCACGCCAGCGCCAATGCGGTCTGAAAGCCGCGATAAAGGGCTGCTCCGCGGGGTCGCGCCTCGATAACTGGACGGTTTCTAATCAAAGCCAGAAACCCGACGCTAAGCGCGATCATCAGAATGTAAGGCAAAATGTTCACGTTCGTCTCCATGCTGGCTCAGCGACCTTACAACGACTGGTCGTGTTCGCCAGTCGCATGCAGACCACGATAGGGCGATAAAACCAAAGGCGGTGCCTGAACGGACGTCCCGAATGTCCGCAACGGGTCGGGAACCGTCATGGGCTGTCAGCTGGAATTACGACTTTCGATCACACTGAATGTCGTGTTTGCGGCAGCCGGCGAATGACCGCTTCTGGCGCTTCTGAGACCTTGAGGCTTAACCGCCGTTCGTGACTGAGGCTGTGTAAAAACGAGTTGAGCTGCGGGCGTGCGCGAGCGGCATGATGCGCAGAGCGCCTCATTCTCAGGCTCTGATCGCGTCTATCAGCGACTTGGCCCCCAACACCGCCATCGCCCGCTTCATGTTATAGGCCAGGATGTGGAGGCTGATCTCGGTCTTCACGTTGGGCAACCGCTTCATCAGGAAGTGGGTGTGGCCCATCCAGGCCTTGATGGTGCCGAACGGATGTTCGACCAGGCTTCGCCGCTCGCGCATGGCTTTGGGCCTCAGGTCCATTCGGGTTTGCAGGGCATCGATCACCGCCTCATGCTCCCAGCGCGTGACCTTTCGCTCGACCGCAGGCGTGCACTGAGCCTTGATGCTACAGCCTGTGCAACTGGCCCGATCCCAGTATCGATGCAGCTTCATGCCTCTTTCGACGACGGTCATGTGGTATGGAAGCAGGGAGCCGGCCGGGCAACGGTAGACGTCTTGATCAGGCAGATAGACGAAGTCCTGCTTGCCGAAGCGCCCATTCGCCTTTGCGCCTGACGTCAGCGTCTTTGGCACGAAGGGCGTCGCGCCCAGGGCCTCACAGGCCAGGATCTCCTCGCCGGAGAAGTAGCCCCGGTCCGCCAGCACATCGAGCCTCTCCACGCCCATGGCGTCCTTGGCTAGACCAGCCATGTTCGCCAGCTGTTGCTTGTCCGATCCGGTCATCACCACCTCATGGGCGACGATCAGGTGATGCTCGCCCTCGACGGCGGACTGGACGTTGTAGCCAACGATGCCGCTCCCCCGGCCTGATGTCGCCATGGCGCGAGCATCGGGATCGGTCAGGGATACCTGGCCATCAGGCGACGCTTCGACCTCAGCCTCCATGACCTTCAACATCGCCATCTGAGCGCGAAGGCGACCGATCTTCTCGACCAGCCTCACCGATCGCGCCTCCACGCCATCTCCCTCGTGACGGTCGGTCGTGTCGAGGTCCCGCAAATAGCCGGCGATGTGCTCGGCGACCTGCTCGATCCGCCGCTTCACCTTGTAGGCGGTGAAGTTCTTGTCGCGGGTGTTCACCGCCTTGAACTTTGAACCGTCGATGGCGACCAAGGCCGCGCCGAACAGGCCAAGCTGGCGGCACAGGACCACGAACTGCGCACAGGCCGCCTGGATCGCCGGACCATTCTCGCGGCGGAAGTCGGCAATGGTCTTGTGATCCGGGGCCAGCCGCCCCGTCAGCCACATCAGCTCGACGTTGCGCTGCGCCTCGCGCTCCAACCGCCGGCTCGACTGCACCTTGTTCAGGTAGCCGTAGACGTAGAGCTTCAGCAGCATGGCCGGGTGATAGGCCGGACGGCCCGTCGCCGCCGGCGTCATACCCTCGAAGCTCAGACCGATCAGATCCAATTCGTCGACGAAGACATCGACCACCCGGACCGGATTATCCTCGGCCACATAGTCATCGAGACACTCGGGAAGCAGCGTCTGCTGCCGGCGATCTGCACCCTGAACGAAGCGGCTCACAACCCACCTCCTGCTGACCTCAGGAGGCTAACCTAATTCGCTCATTCCGGAGGCGTTTTCACACAGCCTCGACTCATTGCAGACGGAGAGAAGGTCCGCTGCCGGACCAGTGGCCATCTAATCGCTAAGGGCGGATGAGTGGACAACTTCTTGTGTTAAGGCCAAGCCCTGAACTCGACCACAGCCGCCCAAAGGTCATCGACGCCTGGGTCTGCTTGGCTGTACCAGCGATCAAACAAGGCACGGAAAACGACAGCCAGCGCTGGCCATGCACGCGCACAGGCCAAGGCACCTAAATAGAGCCGGCGGTATGTGGAGGCGGGATCGTCTTCGCGGGAGCCGGCGATCAGAACCATAAGGACGGGATCCACGACATCGGCGGTTCGTGGGTCGTCCAAACGAACAGCGCTGGACATCGTCTTCGCAACTCCGCCAGCGATGGCGTGCATCATCCTGAAGAAGGCGTCGTCGTCGAGAGGATGCGCCTGAAGCCCCTCGACTGCTATTTGGCAAAGGGTCATTCCATCTTGGGATAGGGCTAGGGTCGAGAAATCGAGGGCCGCCACCGCAGCGGAGTAACGCTCAGCTTCGGCCTCTGCGCAGCCCGGGCGGGCTAGGAGGCTCGCCATTCGCCAAGCGTCCAGCGCGCCGGATCCTGTCTCGATCTCGCTCAAGGCCGCTTGGAGATAGGCTCGCCGGAGGGTTCCGGGCACCAGGTCGGAGGCGAGCAAGCCCTCAGGCGTACGATTGAGCCATGACCCTAGCGCATTAGTGCTGTGCTCGCTGGCCAGAAGCAGCCCGGCGTCGGGCCCAATCTGATCCGGTGCGAACGCAAGGACGCGGGTGGCCAACTCGCCTTGGAGCGGCGTCGGCAGTCGCATCCAGTCCGGCGCGCCCCCCAACACATAAGCGAGGCCGTGATAAACGAGGGAGCTGGGCCTCAGAAGAGCAGGCCCAGCGCGATCGCGGTGGAAGGCCGGGTCGCCAGCCAACTGGTCATCCCTCGGAGTGCTGGGCTGATGATCAGCGAACCGTCGGCGGATGTCCGCATAATCGTCGGTCAAGCCGCACAGGACGGTCTGGAGGCGGTGGGCATGCGCCCAGCACAGGGCAAGCCGCTCCTCTAGCGGAAGTGCGCGCCAGTCCGGGTCGGAGGCGTACGCCTTGCGGGACCAGGCAACCAAGTCGAGCAGCAGTCCGTGCGCCTCGTCCGGATGGGCCAGCACGGCCTCGATCGACACCACGTCATCCGCTCCAGCCCTGCGACGCGCCGCAGTCAGATGCAGAGCGGCCACAACGCTGAGCGGAAAGCTTGGGGTGAAGGCCGGGACAAGGTCGGAAAGGTCGACCGGCAGACCACCTAGTCTCAAGAGCGCCTGATCATCGCCCAAGGACGTCGAAAGATTCAGCCATGCCTGACGGACGCGTTCCTCAATGGGGCCGGTTCCGTCGAGCCGCAGAGCGTGCAGGGCGGCTCGAGCCGGCGGGGGAAACAGACCTTGCAGCGGGATGTCTCCCGACCCGGCGAAGGCCTCGGCCAGTTCACTGTAGTGATGCTCGACGACGCTTTCCCGCGCTCGCAACAGGGTTTGGACCAAGGCGGTCTTCGACCGCGACCGGATCGCCGTCGCGTTGGCTTCGTCACGCACTCCGGCCGGCAGGTCTAGGGTCTGCACATAGGCCCGGATTGCCGCACTGCGCGGTTCGCCCGTCAGGGCAAGCGCCTCGGCGAAGGGGAGGTTCATGACGATCCCGGGAGGCGCGCCGACCGTGAGCCGTTGGTCCGCCCAACTCAACGGGACCGACTGACCATCGACCGACTTGACGGTGGCTTGGCCCTGCCGGACAGCGCGTGCGCAGGCGGACCACAAGGGTTGGCTGTCGAAGACATGTTCACCGGTGGACAACCGGGTGTGGGACGTCAGGCCTACTGAGGCGGCAAATACGGGATCCGCGATCAGGGGTTCGCGCAAGGCGTCCGGCAGAGCCATGATCTCGTCGTGGCGCAGCTTGCGGACCAGCCTCATGTCCTCTGGCGCGACTTTCAGGTCGAAGGTCGCCTGGTAGAGCGACCGGTATTGTTCGACCAGCCGCGACACCCACGCCCTGTTCGAGCGGCCCATGCGCGGCGCCAAGGCGCAGCGGCTGAGCCAGTCGATGTAGGCCTTTCGGCGGGCCAAGCGTTCGGCATACTGGCCCCCGTCGATCTGCGCGCCAAGTGCGAACAGCCCCGCCAACGAGATCGAGGCCATCAGGCGGTTGCCATCTCCGGGCTGATCGACCGGGAGGGGGCGCACGCACCGCTCCAGCTTCAGACTCGCCCAGATCCAGTCCGATCGCGCGACGCGATCCTCCTCGGTCACGCCGTCCTCGCTCCAGACCGCGCGCAGGCATTGCTCCATCAAACGCATCTGGGTGCTGAAGAAGGTCTGCTCGCTGGCCCGTTCGCCGGTCAGGCTGACATACAAGTGGCGATCCAGCCGGCCCGTCGAGGCGAGATTGCGCCTCAGGACGGCGAGGTCGGGCGTCTCGCGCAGCACACCGCCACGGATCGGTGCGGGTCGCAGCGACGCCATGACCTCGTCCGCGGTCATGGGGATGAATGCCGCGCCGCCTCTTCGGAGGCGCATCAGCGCGCCGAAGCGTTCCGCGGCTGTCATGCGGCCCGCGCTGACGAGGGCGTTCAGCACCTCGACGACGGTGACGATCGGGTTGTCCTGGCTACGGCGATAGCCGCTGGTCATCCGATCATCGATCCAGACCACGCGGCCCTCACCGCCCGGCGAAGACAACGCGCCCATCAGGCAGGTCTCCAGCGGGGTCACCCGACGCGGCGTCGCCGGATCGGCTTGGGACGCATCGTCTGCGGCGGGATCAACGTCGTCGTCATCGCCCTCACTTTCGCCGTCCTCTGAAAGGGCACTCTCGGTCGACAGGTAGGCGAATGTTCCGCGGGTCAGGCCGAGAGCCACAGGGCTTACCTCAAGGTTTGTTCGTCAGAACACGCTTTGAAGAACGAACCATGAATATGGGCTATGCGGCGCGGTCGTTGAGAGGCCTGAGCCCGCCTGCAGTCGCGGCGTCGGCCCAGAGATAGTCGCCCGTCAGGCCGATATGGGCCCAACTCATCGGCGACAGGTGCGCCAGAAGCTCATCTGGCACCGCGACCTCCCTGTCCTGGAGATGCTCGACGGCGCGCTGCATATATAATGTGTTCCACAGGGCGATGGCGGCGATCACCAGATTGAGGCCCGAGGCGCGGTGCTCCTGGTTTTGCAGGGTGCGATCGGCGATCCGGCCCTGTTTGTGAACGAATACCGCCTGGGCAAGGGCATGGCGGGCCTCGCTTAACTCTTTACGCAGTCAGGTAGCGGAAATTCGCGTCAAAGGCTGACATCAAGCCGAACGCACGGTAGGCATCATCGAGCAGGGTGAGGTGAGTGGTGAAGCCAGACGATATCCGAGTCGAGCCGCCCAAGCCCGCGGACGGCGCCCGCGCGCTGGCCAAGCAGCGCACCGCCGCCCAGATCATCGAGGTCAGCCTGCGGCTCTTTCGCCTACAAGGGTTCGACGCGGTCACCACCGACCAGATCGCCCGCGAGGCCGGGGTCACTCAGCGCACCCTGTTCCGGCATTTTCCGCGCAAGGAGTTGATCCTCTACGACGGCGACTACGACTATGTCGCACGGTTCGAGCGGTTTCTTGACGAGGCCATGCGGGTCTGGGACGATCCCGGCGAGGCTATCCGCTCGGCCTTTCGCTCGTTGACCGCCTATTTCGACGCCAATCGCGAGCGTATCTCCGCAATCTATACGATCATCCAGACTTCGCCCCAGCTCACCGTCGTCGAGCGAGGACACCAGGCGCGGATCGATCGGCTGGTGGCCTGCGCCCTTGATGGGCGCGAGGCCTATCTGGCCCGCGCGTCCGCGCCGTCCATGCATGCCCGGATCGAAGCGGCGGTGCTGTTCGCCACCATTCGCCCCATGTTCCGGGCCTGGCTGAACGGCGAGCTGACAGGCGAGCTACGGCTCTACGCAGAGGTGGGCTGGGCCCATGTCGATCCGGTCCGCCGCGCCGCACGGGCCTATGCCGACGCCACCGGTTTCGATCGCATTGAGGCCGCCCAGGCGAGCTGAGCGTCCCCGCGCAAATGTCACATTTCTAAGATGGACGCTAATGTCAGTCGCTGACATGAGAAGGCGACTTTGCTCGCGGATCCTCGGTCATGACCACCTCGCCGTCGAACCAGCGCCTGGGATGGGCGCGGTTGATCGCCTTCGTCGCGCCGTGGGCGCCGATGGGCGCGATCACGCTGCCCGCCATAGTGTTCCTGCCGCCGCTCTATGCCGGCCACGTAGGGCTGGGCCTGGTGCTGGTGGGGCAGGCGGCCATGGCCTCGCGCCTGTTCGACATCGTGATCGACCCGATGATCGGCGCGGCCTCGGACGCCACGCGCACGCGCTGGGGACGGCGGCGGCCATGGCTGCTGGCGGGGACGCCGATCTTCTGCCTGGGCGCCTGGTTCCTGTTCCGGCCGCCCGCCGACGCTGGCGTCGTCTATTTCCTGGTCACGCTGTTCGCCACCTATCTGGGCTCCTCCCTGATCCTGGTGCCGCACACCGCCTGGGCCTCGGAGCTGTCCCAGGACTATGACGAGCGCAGCCGCGTGCTGGGCGCCAATGAGTGGTTCAACCTGCTGGGCGTGTTGGCCGTGGCGGTGCTGGCGGCGGGATTGGAGCAAGCGGTCCGCGCCGACCTCGCGCGACAGATGGCGGCGGTCGGCTGGCTGGTGACACTGAGCGCGCCCGTGGCGGTGGCCTTCTGTCTCCGGTCCGCGCCCGATCGGGTCGAGGCCGCGCCGATCCGGACGGCCACGCCGCCGCGCCGCTGGCTCCACGCCGCCGCCGTCCTGGGCAACGGCCGTTTTCTGACCCTGTCGATCGTCAAGTTCGTCAACAGCGTCGCCGAGGCCATGGCTTCGGCCCTCTGGGTGTTCGTCGCCGCCGACGTGCTGGGCCTTGCGGGCCAGGCCTCGACCCTGCTGGCCATCCACATCGCCATGGGCTTCGTGGCCATCCCGGTCTGGACGATGGCCAGCTACCGGCTGGGCAAGCGCCGAGCCACGATGCTCGCCATGGGCTGGCGCGTGCTGCTGACCCCGCTGCTGCTGGTGCTGCCGCATGGCGGCTTCGGTGCGGCGGCGCTGTTCATGGCGGCGGTGGGCCTCAGCCTGGGGGCGGAGTCGTCGCTGTTGCGGTCCATGGTGGCCGACGTGGTCGATCAGCACGCCCTGGAGAAGGGCGTGCGGCAGGCCGGCGTCTTCCAGGGCACGTTCAACGTCATCTCGAACCTGGGCAAGGCGGTGGGCGTGGGCATCGCCTATCCGGCCCTAGCCCTATGCGGCTTCACGCCCGGAGCGGTCGATGCGGCGGATCACAGCCGAATCGCGGCCTTGTTCTACGCCTTCGCGCCGCCTTTACTGAACGGCTTGGCCGCCTTGGTCCTGCTGCGCTTCGACCTCTCGCGCGCCGACCTCGCGCGCATCCAGGCCCGCCTCGCCGCTGGCGAGGTCTCCCGTTTCCCCGACCAGCCAGAGTGAAGATGACCAAGCCTTTTGCCTACGCGCCCCGCAATTTCCGCGACCTGGGCGGCACACCCGCCGCCAGTGGCCGAGTCCGCACGGGCCTGCTGTTCCGCTCCGCCCAGTTTGATCGTCCGACCGCCCAAGAGGTTCGATTGATCGCCGGCCAGGCCATTTCGCTGGCCGTCGACCTGCGCCATGACGTTGAGAAGGCCGCGCCGGCCCAGCGCCTTGAGGCGGTCCTGCCGGACCTGCGCGGCCTCGCCGTGTCGCTGACCGACATCATCCCTGACGGAGAGACGCGCTCGGCCGCCGATCTACTCGGCGGCTTGGCTAGCGCTGCTGACGCCCGCCACTGGATGGCCGGGCAGTTCGCCGACACCGTCCGCCGCCGCCGCCCGCAGGTGGTGCAGGTGCTGGAGGCGCTGATGGCTCATGAGCAGGGCGGGGCGCTGTTCTTCTGCGTCGCGGGCAAGGACCGCACGGGCGTGATCGCGTCCCTGTTGCTGATGGCGCTGTGCGTTCCGCGCGCCCATGTGGCCCGCGACTTCGATCGCACCAACCGACGGATCCTGAGTCTGCCGTTCCTGAAGCTGCGCTCGCGAGGGGCCAAGTCGCAATACGACCTGAGCGGGGTGCCCGACGCGGTCATCGACGCCCTGGCCGACGCCCACCCGCTGTTCCTGGACGCTGTCTACCGGACAGTGGACGGCGAGTTCGGCGGGATCGACGGCTACTTGACGAAAGAGGGCGGGATCGACCCCACGATCCTGGCCGCCTTCCGCCGCCGCTTGATCGCCGCGTGAGGTCGAGATGTCGCGCACGGTTCGAACAACCGTCACAATAACCGACTATGTCAGCCACTGACATCAACGGCGTTTTGGTCGCCGAACTCGAGGTGCTGAGATGAAGACGAGACTCGCGGCCTGCGTTTCCCTGATCGCCCTGGCCGCCGCCACCCACGCGGCCGCCCAGGCCGCTCCGGTTAAGTCCGAACCGACCGAGCTGACCGAGCTGACCGAGGTCATCGTCACGGGCGAGAAGTTCGGCCGCACGCTGAAGGACACGGCCACCAGCGTGGGCTACGTGTCTGCGGCCGACATCGAGGCCTCGACCATGATCTCCGGCCGCGACGCCTTCGAGCGGCTGGTCAACGTCAACACCGCCGGCGCCAACGGCCGCTTCGCCATCCGGGGGGTGGCCTTCGACAACGTCACCGGCGCGGGCTTCGGCGCTCTGGGTACGATCTATGTCGACAACGTGCGCATGAGCGACAAGAGCACGCGCTTCGGGCCGGACCTCCTGTGGGACGTCCAGTCGGTCGAGGTCCTGCGCGGCGCCCAGTCCACCCTGCAGGGCCGCAACGCCCTGGCCGGCGCGATCTACATCACCTCGCAGGACCCCACCTTCGATTGGCGCGCCAAGGGCCGGGTGATGGCCACCGACGGCGGCGGCCGCGATTACGCCGTGGCGGTGGGCGGTCCGCTGGTCGCCGACTCCCTGGCCTTCCGCCTGACGGCCGAGAAACATCAGAGCGACGGCTTTACCAGCAATCCGGTGCTCCACACCGACAAGGCCGACTACGCTGACGACCTGCAACTGCGCGGCAAGCTGCTGTTCAAGCCGAACGACGACCTGACCGTGCGCCTGGCCGTCAACTACGCCGACATCGACCGCCGCGACGCGCCGTCCGACACCCGCACCCTGGGATCCGACGGCTATCTGCCCGGCAACGCCTCGCTGGGCTCGGGCTTCGAGACCGGCGTCACCGGCGCGGCCGCGGCCGAGCGTCGGGTGACCTATGTCAACGTCCCAGAATACGACCGCACCAAGACCACGGCCGGCGCCCTGACCGCCGACTGGCGCCTGGCGCCAGGCCTGACCCTGACCTCCGAGACCACGGCCTCCTACAGCGACAACTACAAGCAGCGCGACGGCGACGGCGGGTCTTTCAAGTACAACTACACGGGCGGGGCGATCACCCTGTCCAACCCCCACAAGATCGGAGACTTCGACCGCCTGGCCTCGGGCACGACGACGGCCGACCCAGTGGACCTGCAGCAGGAACGCTACCGGCTGTGGAGCGAGGAGCTGCGGCTGAAGTACGACGCGGGCCAGAACCTGCGCCTGCTGGGCGGCGTCTTCTACACGCGCGAGCACGAGCGCGAGGACAACTTCACCCTCTACGTCTTTCGCAATGTCCAGTCGCTGGTGGCTTCGACGGCCAAGGGCTACGGCCTGAACACGGCCACCGCCAACCTGCTGGCCAGCGCCTACAGCAACGACGCGCCGCTCTACACCTTCAACGCCCAGCCGGTGGATGTGGAGAACTACGCCGGCTATGGCGAGGGCGAGTATGACCTCAGCCCACGCCTGACCCTGAACCTGGGCCTGCGCTACGATCATGAGGAGAACACCTCGGGCGTGACCGTGTCGGGCACGGTGCTGGGCTTGGCCGACCCGACCCAACTGGCGGCCATCAGCCCGGCCCTGGGCCAGCTGGCCGCCGGCATCAACGCCGCCCTGAACCCGTTCACGACCGCCAAGTCCGTGGCTGACCAGAGCTTCCACGCCTGGCTGCCCAAGGCAGGCCTGCGCTACAAGTTGAGCGACGATGTGACGGTCGGGGCGGTCGCCCAGCGGGCCTATCGCGCCGGCGGCGTGAGCGTGAACGTGGTGCGCCAGTTGGTGACCCCGCTGGCGCCTGAATACACCTGGAACTACGAGGTCTATACGCGCGCCGATCTGCTCGATCACCGCGCCCATTTCAGCGCCAACGTCTACTACGTGGACTGGAAGGACCAGCAGGCCGTCATCGACCTTTCCGACAAGGAGAACGACAGTATCGGCGTCAACGCCGGTCGCTCCAAGCTCTACGGCTTCGAGGCCCAGTTGGAGGGTGACCTGACCAAAAGCTTCAAGGTCCATGCGGGCTTGGGCTACAGCCATACCGAGTTCACCCAGTTCAACGTCACCCTGCCGGCCGCCGCCGCGGCTCTGGGCCTGACGGTCGATCCGGCCAAGCTGGACGGGCTGGAAGGAAAGTCCTTCGCCTACGCGCCCCGCTGGACGGCAGTGCTGGGCGGGACCTGGACGGGCCCGCGCGGGACCTTCGCCAGCGTCAACGCCAATTATCAGGGCACGAGCTATTCCGACACCGCCAACACTCACAAGAACGGGGCCCGCACCCTGGTCTCGGCGCGCGTCGGGGCGGATCTGGGCCGCGTGACGGTGGCGGCCTTCGCGCGCAACCTGCTCGACGTCGACTACGTCAAGGACGCCAGCACCGCCCGGCCGCTGCTGGGCGAGCCGCGCGTGGTCGGGCTGTCGCTGGAGGCGCGCTATTAGCATGGGCGACCTGCCGCTGATCGGAATTCCCGCGGGCCTGGGGCTGCTGAGCCTCGTCCTGGCCCTGGCGATCCTGCGCCTCGTCGCGCGACGAGAGGGGCCAGGACGCGTGGGCGCTGCGGTCAGCGGCGTCTCCTGCCTGGTCCTGGCCGGGTTCTGGGCCTTCGTGGCCGGTTTTCACGCCATCACGGGGTAGGGCGATGAAGCGTCTTGTCGCCCTCGCCGTCGCGCTTCTATGGCTCGTGCCCGCCAGCCACGCCCTGGCCTGGGACGAGGTCACCCATGGCCACATCACCGACCAGGCCGTCACCCGGGTGCGCGATCCGGAGCTGAAGGCTTTCTTGCTGGCCCATCGCGACGCCGTGCAGTCGGGCTCGGCCTTCCCGGACTGGGGCCATGCGATCAAGCCGCATGGCGAAGCCCTGCACGCGCGCTATCTCGATGTCGCTTTCGACGACCTGACGGCCCCGGGCGCGCGCGCCCGGCCCGGCTACGACGCCTTCCTGGCCCACTATCTGGGCGCCTACGCCCACGTGGTCGAGGACCGGGTTCTGGACTGCACCCTGAAGCAACAGGCCAAGGTCGTGGGCGAGCGCCGCGACGACATGGAGAACGGTATGCTGGCGATCGCCGGCGAGGGCTATCTGCGGCGCGACTACACGCCGTTCATGCCCCAGGCCGACCTCGCCCGCGTCTATGCCCAGGCCGGCTATTTCGGCGACAGGCGCCTGAACGCGGCCACGCTGCCGACGGTCATGCGCAAGGGCATGGAGGCCGGCGCGATCCAGAACCGGCAGCTGAAGTTCCTGTCGTTCCTGACCTATGACTGGGCCCGGCGGGAATTCCCCTGGGGCTACGCCAATATCGAGCGCGCGCCGGGCGGCTTCGAGTCCAACGCCGCCGCCGTCGCGGCCGGCTGGGAGGCGATCTGGGCCCAACTGCACGGTCGACCCGCCCCTGTCTTCGTGTACAGCCTGCCCAGCGACGGGGGCGTGCTGGCCAGCACCGATCGCGAGGCCCCCTATGGCAAGATCACCGTGGTGGCGCGTCGTCGGTTCACCGTCAGCCGGCTTGACCCGGCCTGGGTGCATTTGTCCGGCCAGCGGTCGGGTGCGATTCCGGCGATGGTGCGGCCCTATCTTCAGGACGGCGAGCACGACACCGACCTGGTGTTCCAGGTCGAGGCGGCCCGGCCCTGGACGCCGGGCGAGACCTATCGCCTGACGATCGACGGCGCGCCCGACGCCACCGGACGCCTGGAAGCCTCGCCACTGACGATCACCTTCCGCGCGCCGACGGGGCCCCAATTCACCCAGCGCGCCCCGGCGCCCCGGCCCTGGCGGCTGGGCGCCTTCCTGGCGGTGCTGGTCGGCGGGATCGGCGGCTTCGTCTTCGGCCTGCCGGACGTGCTGCGGCTGGCCTTGCGTGGCGAGCGCTGCTGGCCCCCGCTGCGGGGGGTCGCCAAGACGGTGGGGTTGGGACTGGGGGGCTTGGCGCTATGGCTATTGGTCACGGACGGCGTCACGCTAATCAACGTCCTGCGTGCGCATCACTGAATTCTCAGCACGAGGGCTCACCTCAAGGTTTGTGCGCTAAACCTCGATTAAATGCACAAACGGTGAACAAGTCTGAACTTTTGGCCATTGCCCTGCAGCGGACCCAGCCTATGCCTCTGACGCAGGGATACGGCCGATGGTCGCCTTGCTGACACCTAGAACCCTAGCCAGGTGGCGAACACTTTCGCCATTGGCACGTTGCTGAGCAACAAAGGCGCGCTGCGCTACAGTAAGGCTGTGGCGACGCCCCAGCTTCACGCCCCGGGCCTTTGCTCGTTCCCGTCCTTCGCTGGTTCGAGACCGGATGAGCTCCCGTTCGAACTCGGCGAGACCGCCTAGGACGGTGAGCATCAGGCGGCCATGCGGGGTTGTAGTGTCAGCCCAGGTGTCGCGGACTGACCGAAATTGCGCGTCTTTGTCCGCGAGCGCGGCCAGCACATTAAGAAGATCGCGGGTGGAGCGGGCCAGCCGATCCAGTCGGGTGACCACAAGCACGTCGCCGGTGCCGAGCGACGCAATCGCCTTTTTAAGCTGGGTGCGGTCGGTCGTGGCTCCAGATGCAATTTCGCTGAACACCTTCTCACAGCCAGCCGCCGTCAGTTCGGCGATCTGGGCGGCGGCGCTCTGGCCGTCGGTCGAAACCCGTGCATATCCGCAAATCATGGGCCTGATTCTGAGACTATAATCTGAGACACGCAAGCCGCTGATATCGTTGGGGCTGGTCAGCGTCTCTTTTTTCAAGAATTGTGAGCCGCCGCAGAAGCGGCGGGGACATTCCCATGGCGCGGCGAAGCTTGCTCACGGGTGATGAACGGCGAAAGCTGTTCGAGCCTCCGGTCACGGACCGGGAGGTGGCGCGCTGTTATACCTTCTCAGCCGAAGACCTCTTATGGATCGAGGCGCGTCATGGCGCCTCCAATCAGCTGGGTGTCGCGGTGCAAATGGCGCTGTTGCGCCATCCGGGGTTCGGGTGGCGTCTGGACGAGACCGTGCCGGCCGCAGTGCTGCGTTTCCTGGCCGACCAGGTCCACGTGGCGCCGTCGGCGCTGGATGACTATGCACGGCGACCGCAGACCCGCCTGACCCATGTTCGACAGCTTCACGAACGATTGGCCTTGCGGCCGTTCAACCGAACCGATCTTCGCCGTGCAGTGGAAATCGCCAGCGCTGCGGCGCGGTCTACCGACAAGGGCGGGCCGATCGTCGAGGCGTTGATCGCGGAACTGCGTCGGCAACGGATCATCCTACCCCCGGCGGAAACCTTGGAGCGCATCGGCCTGGCTGGCCGCGCCCAGGCAAGGCGCAAGGCGGCCGACGATCTGCTTGCTTCGATCACCCTGTCGCAGTTCGAACGCATCGACCAACTGCTGATCAACGATCCGGCTTTGCGCAAATCGCCGCTGGCCTGGCTCCGGGAAATTCCGGAATCGCCCAGCGCCGCCAGCATGGCGGGCATCACCGAGCGACTGGCCTATGTCCGGGCCATCGCCATCGATCCGGCGATCACCAGCAGCATCCACGAGCACCGCTTCGAGCAATACGCCCGCGAGGGATCGGTCGCACCGGCGTTTCTTCTGAGCGGGTACAGCGTCGGCCGACGCCGCGCGACCGTTGTGGCGCAACTGATCTTCCTGGAAAGCCGCCTGAGTGACGCCGCCGTCGATATGTTCGATAAGATGGTCGGCTCGCTGTTCGCCAAGGGCCGCCGCGGCCGCGAGCGCAAGTACCAGGCTAGCAGCCGCGAGGTCAGCCAGATCATGCGTCTGTTCAGCGGCGTGATCGGCGCCGTTGATCAGGCCCGGGTCGATGGCGGCGACGTTCTCGACCGCATCGACGCCCATGTCGGTTGGTGGAAGGTGCTGGCCGCCAAGCCAAAGATCGACGCACTGGCCGCCCTGGCGATCGAGGATCCGCTGGTCAGCGCCGCCGACCGCTACGGGGCGCTGCGCCGGTTTGTCCCGACTTTCCTGGAGCACATGCGGTTCAGGGCCGGGACCGGTGGCGCGCCCTTGCTCAAGGCGTTGGAGATCCTGCGCGACCTCAACCAGTCCGGCCGACGGGAGTTGCCCAACGACGCGCCCCTGCCGTTCGCGTCCAAAAATTGGAAGGCCCTCGTCAAGCCGGTCGGCGGCCCGATCAACCGGCGGCTCTATGAGACCGCGCTGGCCGCCACGTTGCGCGACCGCATGAGGTCTGGCGATGTGTGGATCGAGGGCTCGCGAGCCTACAAGCGTTTTGCAGACTTTCTGCTGCCCAAGGATGAGGTCGCCGCCGAGGCGGAGGCCCTGCCGATCAATGTAGAGATGGGAACATACTTGGCCGAACGGGCAGGCCTCCTGGATCAGCGCCTGACCGCCTTCTCTCGGCGCCTCTCCAAGGATGACTTAGTTGGCGTGACTTTGAAGGGCGAGGAGTTGTCGGTCACGCCGGTCAAGGCCAACGCGCCCGACGAGGCCCGGTCACTTGACCGGGCGATTGACGCGCTACTGCCCCGCGTCCGGATCACCGAACTACTGCGGGAGATCGACGCCCTAACCGGGTTCTCGTCGATGTTCCGCGAACTGCGGTCGGGCAAGGTCCACGACAATCCCAGCTGCATCCTGGCCGCCGTCCTGGCTGACGCCACCAATCTGGGCCTGGAGCGGATGGCCAACGCCAGCCAAGGCGTCACCTACGCCCAGCTTGCCTGGACCCAGAGCTGGTATCTGAGTGAAGAGAACTACAAGGCCGCGCTGGCCAAGATCATCGAGGTCCACCACGCTCAGCCGTTCGCCCGCCATTGGGGCGACGGCCAGGCTTCATCGTCCGACGGACAATTCTTCCGATCCGGCCGGCGGCGCGGCGGGGCCGGCGAGGTCAACGCCAAGTATGGGCCCGAGCCCGGCTTGCGCATCTATACCCACCTGTCGGACATGCACGGATCGTTTCACACACGTGTCTTGTCGGCCACCTCGTCGGAAGCGCCCTATGTGCTCGACGGTCTGATCGGACGCGGGGGCGGCGAGCACTACACCGACACCGGCGGGGCGACCGATCATGTGTTCGCTCTCTGCCATCTCCTCGGCTACAGGTTCGTGCCGCGTCTGCGCGATCTGCAGGATCGTCGGCTGGCCATCATCGGCCCCAAGCCGCGCCACAAGATCCTTGAGCCTCTACTGGGTCGACCGATCCGCGTCGACGTGATCGAGGAGAACTGGGACGACGTCGTCCGCCTGGCCGCGTCGATCAAGGCCGGCTCGGTAGCCCCGTCGGTGATGCTCAAGAAGCTGTCGGCGTTTAAGCGACAGAACCGCTTGGATATGGCCCTGGCCGAGGTGGGCCGGATTGAGCGGACGCTGTTCACCTTGGACTGGTTGGAGAGCCCCGAGTTGCGCCGGCGTTGCCAGGCGGGCCTGAACAAGAGCGAGGCCCGCCATGCGCTTGCCCAGGCGGTATTCGTTCACAAGCAGGGCCGGATCGCCGATCGCACCCTGCAAAACCAGGAGCACCGCGCCTCGGGCCTCAATCTGGTGATCGCCGCCATCGCCCTGTGGAACACATTATATATGCAGCGCGCCGTCGAGCATCTCCAAGACATGGAGGTCGCGGTGCCAGATGAGCTTCTGGCGCACCTGTCGCCAATGAGTTGGGCCCATATCGGCCTGACGGGCGACTATCTCTGGGCCGACGCCGCGACCGCAGGCGGGTTCAGGCCGCTGAACGACCCGGCCGACCGGCTGTACCGAGCAGCGTAGCCGTGTGTTCCTGCTTCGTACTTCTTAGCGTACTTTAGCGCACAAACTTTGAACCGCGCGGCTACTGGCTTTCGCGACCCGCATTGTCGGCATCTGCCAATCATCGTCTATTCGGCCGGCAACCCGACGGAGTCACCGTGCTACAGTTTGAATTGCTGAAAAACCACGCTGGCATGGTGCTGATCGGCGACTACCTGACGCTTCGCGAGCTCCATACCCTCGTTCACAAAGTCAACGAGGACTCGCCGATGATCCACGACAAGGAGGGGCCGTTTCTCGGCCTGGCTTACGACATACGAAAAGCCTACGAGCAGCAGCGGCGCGTCATTGATCCGCCCGAGCACATCCCCGAGATCGGCCCAAGGTTTGGCGTGGAGATTCTGTGGCCGGTCCTGCTGTTCCAAACCCGATTGCTCCGCCGGGCGCTCGCCTGGGTGCCGCATGGACCCGGCGACCAAGCTCTAGTCTACGCCCTTGAGCACACGGTCCAGACCGCGATCGAGGCAGCCTTTAACGACCTCGCACCGATGGTCGTCAGCGCGTGGCAAAATCTGGACCCCGTGCAGCCCGAGGCCGACGACCAGTTGGACGCCCGCGGCGCATTGTTCTGCTCCTGGCCTAAAGCGCGCCGGAGGCGAGACTTCGCCAACCTGCTCGAAAGCTTCAGTCCCTTGTACGCCTTTGCCTACGAGGTGAAAGTTGGCAGAGGAGAACGGCCGCTCCTAGACCCGGCTGAGATCGAGCTTTGGCGCGGGGCCGAGTGGCCCGACCCGAAGTGGTAGCGTTCTCAAGGTTTTTGCGCCCGTAGCGCTGAAGTTCTTGGTTTGTACTTCAAAGCGTGTTCTGGCGAACAAACCTTGAGGTGAGCCCTACTTCGAGGACGTCAGGCCCGACGTCATGATCCTCGATGAGGTCGGCAATCTGAACGCCTATACCGGGGCCCGTGGCGCCATCTGCCTGAACGCGCTGCGGCGGCTGTGCAACGTCCACAAGGTCGCTCTGCTGGGATTTGGCACCGCGACCGCAATGACCGCCATGCAGGCCGACGAGCAGCTCGAGAACCGACTCGAAATCTTCCACCTGCGACCGCTGACTCCGCCGGAATTCACCACCTTTGTCGACCTGATGACCAGCGCCATGCCGCTGCTCCAGCCCACCGTCTGGTCGCCAGCGATGCTGGAGCGCGCATACGAGATGACCGGCGGCTATGTCGGGCGCACGGTTTACCTGATCCACGACGCGGCGACCGAGGCAGTTCTATCCGGCATCGAACAGATCACGCCGGAGATCCTAGACAGCGACGAGCTCGCAGAGAGCCTGGCCGCGCTGCGCCAGGCGCGAATGCGCGCCGGCAGGCGGGGTCGCCGATCTGGGGGAGACCGTTGACGCTCAAGCCCTATCCGGACGAAGCCCCCGGATCAGTCCTGATGCGCTGGGCCGCACGGGGCCGCGTAGCGCGCGCGCTGGGTCAGATCGCGTTTCAGGACGACGTTCAGACCCCGCAGGTGGCGCTAATGGCCTTGCGGCAGGCGGGTGCCAGCGATGAGGTTCTGGAGCAAACCGACGCCTTGGCGCTGGACCGGCGCTGGCCCTTGCTCGCGGCCGACGATCTCGACCGCCCCGCCGAGGAGTCCGACCGGTTGGGAAAGGCATGCGAGTTCTGTCTCGCGGAGGACTCAGCTGAAGGGCGGGATCACTATCTGAGGCAGGATTGGCGGCTGGCTTGGCGGATGAGCTGCCGACGGCACGGTTCGCCGCTAGTCGATGTGGAGACCTTCGACCTCGTCCCGGTCGTAATCAATGGCCAGCGCGAACGCCGGGTGCGGTTGTTGCGAAATTTCGAGAAAACCGTGGATCGCTTCCTGAGGCGGGCGCGGGGAGGGGGCTTCAACCGTCAAATTATCCCGGCTGCCGCGCTATGCTTGGAGGCTGACATTGACGCCGCCCTCGATGGGCGTCGGCTTCCCGCACTCTGGTGCTTGGGGTCGGACTGGCCGCGGGCGAGGCGGTCCCTGATAGGTCTCGCCGATCTGCTACTGAGTCCCTCTCGTACCGGGCGCGAACGTCTGATCCACTATGTCGCTGATGAAGACCTGATCCCGTACAGCCACACGCAGTTTTTCACCACAGGGGGTTTCCCTGTTTTGGGCAGCCTCTGGCAACGCCGCATCCTCGAAAGCTGTGCTCGGCTTCTGATTGATCCGGACCGGTATGAGCATCTGGATCAGGGACGGCGGTACACGCCCCATGCTGATCTGCTTGGGGGGGGCGGCACGGTGAGGGCTCACGGCGCTCTCGGCCGGATGGCTTCCGCCGACACGCTGAGCACCATCCTGGCGTACGCGCGGGTCGAGCAGATCGAGCGCCTCGAAGCCAACCTACCTGGAATGGCCAAGCCTCTGGCAAACCGAATACGCAACGCCGCTGCCGTCGCGCTTTATATCCCATAGGGAACTAGACGACCGCCGACATGCGGCGACTTCGTTAGCTCCGGTGCCTAGGTTCTATATAGGATAGAATATATCGCCACCGCCTAGACGCCGGACTCCAGTTTTGCGACTCTCTAGGAGTTAAAGTCAAAAAATGTTCCAGGAGTCAGGGTGATGAAACCGAAAAACGGTTCGCTCCCGGATCACTACCAGACGATGAGCCTTCGTCTGCCTAGGCCGATCCATGAACGCATGAAAGCCTTGGCTTCGCGCCGCGGCTCCCGTGCGGCTGAAACCTATATCGATACGGTCGAGGCTTTTATCCGCGACCATCTGAGCGACGATCAGCACATTTTCGCGGTCGAGAACGACGCTGTGCATATCACCATCAGCACACCCGGCGCGTTTGTGCGCGCGGTTCGCGAGGCCGCGAATGTGCGGCGAGTCAGTCCCAACGAACTGATCTACACGGCCGTACTGCGGGAGCTCGACGCTACGGCCGCCCCAGGCGTCGGATGATCGGAGTTCGAGTCCAGGGATTCAGGCACCTGAGTCCAGACATTTGGGAACAAAAGCCGTGTCGGCGGGAGAATCCAGCGATTGGGGAAAACTGACAGTATAGTCACTCGCCGAGGGCTAAATTGCGCATAATATATCTTAGGCGCATAATGGATACGACCAAAGTCTCCCTGACGCTTGCCGCGCGACGATGCCAACGTCCCTGCAATGCGCAGCGTATGCGGCGTGAAACGGTCGGAAAGACCTGATAGCTGGGAGGCTAACGCAAATGACGGACAGCGCCATTGGTGCGCCGGTCGATGATGAATATGTGGTCGGCAAGAACGACAAGCTGGTGATCCTGGCGTCGTCGGTCGGCACTGTCATCGAGTGGTATGATTTCTATCTGTACGGGTCGCTCGCCGCGATCATCACCGTGCAGTTCTTCTCCGGCGTGAATGAGACGACCGGCTATATCTTCGCCCTGATGGCCTTCGCCGCCGGTTTCGCGGTGCGGCCGTTCGGCGCGATCGTCTTCGGGCGCCTGGGCGATCTGTGGGGCCGCAAGAACACCTTCCTGGTCACCATGCTGCTGATGGGCCTCTCGACCTTCGTGGTCGGTCTTCTGCCGCCCTACGCCGCCATCGGCATCGCGGCGCCCATCATCCTGGTGCTGATGCGCCTGATCCAGGGCCTGGCCCTGGGCGGCGAGTACGGCGGCGCCGCCACCTATGTCGCCGAGCATGCGCCGCACGGCAAACGCGGCTTCTACACCTCCTTCATCCAGATCACGGCGACCGCCGGCCTGGTGCTCAGCCTGGTGGTCATCCTGGGCGTTCGCGTCGCTGTGGGTGAAGAAGCCTTTGCGGAATGGGGCTGGCGGATTCCGTTCCTGGTCTCGATCCTGCTGCTGGCCGTGTCGCTGTGGATCCGCCTGAAGCTGTCCGAGAGCCCTTCGTTCAAGCGGATGAAGGCCGAGGGCAAGGGCTCCAAGACCCCGCTGAAGGACTCGTTCGGCAAATGGCCCAATCTGAAGCTGGTGCTGATCGCCCTGCTGGGCCTGACCGCCGGCCAGGCCGTGATCTGGTACACGGGCCAGTTCTACGCCCTGTTCTTCCTGGAACGGGTGATGAAGCTGGACGCCACCCTGGTCTATGTGATGCTGACCATCGCTCTGGTCGCGGCCTCGCCCTTCTTCATCTTCTGGGGCTGGCTGTCGGACAAGGTGGGGCGCAAGCCGGTCATCCTGGCCGGGTGCCTGATCGCCGCCCTCACCTATTTCCCGCTGTTCAACGCCCTGACCCAGGCCGCCAATCCGCGCCTGGCCGCCGCCGCCGCCTCGGCGCCGGTCGTGGTCTATGCCGATCCGGCGGACTGCAACGTCCAGTTCGACCCCATCGGCAAGACGGTGTTCAACCAGTCCTGCGACGTGGCCAAGTCGCATCTGGCCAAGGCCGGCGTCACCTACACCAATGTCGCGGCGCCTGCCGGGACGGTGGCCGAGGTTCGCATCGGTGATCAGTCGGTCGTCCAGAGCTTCCGCGGCGACGCCATGACCCCGGCGGACTTCGCGGCTCAGAAGAAGACCTGGGACAAGGGCCTGAGCGAGGCCCTGACCGCCGCCGGCTATCCGGCCAAGGCGGACAGCGCCCTGGTCAACAAGCCGATGGTGGTGCTGATCCTGTTCATCCTCGGCTTCTATGTGACCATGGTCTACGGACCGATCGCGGCCGCCCTGGTCGAGATGTTCCCGACCAATATCCGCTACACCTCCATGTCCCTGCCCTATCATATCGGCAACGGCTGGTTCGGCGGCTTCCTGCCGACGACGGCCTTCGCCATCGTGGCGGCGACCGGAAACATCTACTCCGGCCTCTGGTATCCGATCATCGTGGCGCTGGCGACGGTCGTGCTGGGCTTCCTGCTGGTCAAGGAAGGCAAGGACGTCGATCTGAACGCCTGATCCTGCTTTCGGGCGTGATGAGGGGCGGGCTGTCTTCGGACAGCCCGCCCTTTCATTTGCCTGTCCGCCCTTGTGAAACCCACCCTGCACGGTTCACATCCCGCTCATGTTCAGCCTGGTGATCCTCGGCCTCGTGGCCGGCTATATGGCGATCCTGTTCGCCGTCGCCTGGTGGCAGGAGCGGCCTGCGGCGCAGGCGCGGGGCCGCGCGCTCGCGCCCTGGGTCTACGCCCTGTCGCTGGCCATCTACTGCACGTCCTGGACCTATTATGGGGCGGTCGGCACCGCTGCCCGCGATGGGTGGGAGTATCTGCCCATCTATATCGGACCCGTGATCGGTCTGACCCTGCTCTTCCCCCTATGGCGACGCATAGCCGCCGCCGCCCGGCGCGAGAACGTGGGGTCGATGGCGGACTTCGTGGCGTCACGCTACGGCAAGAGCCAGACCTTGGGCGCCGCAGTCACCATCGTGGCCATCCTGGGCTCCCTGCCCTATATCGCGCTGCAGCTGAAATCCCTGTCGATGGCCGGCGCCCTGCTGACCGCGGGCACGCCGGTGGCGGGGGGAGAACGGCTGACTGTTCTGGCGCTGGCCGGGGTTCTGGCGGGGTTCGCCATCCTGTTCGGCGCCCGACGCCCGGACCTGACCGAACATAATCGCGGTCTGATCCAGGCCATCGGCCTGGAATCCCTGGTCAAGCTGGGCGCCCTGCTGTTCGTGGCGATCTTCGCCCTGATCCTGCTGATCCACGACGGATCGAGCCCGCGTATCGTCGAGGGGCTGGGCGCCCTCGCCTCGCCGCCCGAGATCACGCCGCGCTTCACGGCCATCACCCTAGTCTCGACCCTGGCCATCTTCTGCCTGCCGCGCCAGTTCCACGTCGCCTTCGTCGAGGGCGCCCAGCCGGCGGACGTGAAGAAGGCCCGCTGGATTTTTCCGATCTATCTTCTTCTGACCAGCCTGGCCGTCCTGCCCCTGGTCGCGGCGGGGGCCCTGTTCGCGCCGGCGGCGAACCCCGATCTTCTGGTGCTGGCCCTGCCGTTCGGGCGGGGTGAGTCCTGGTTGACGGCCATCGTGTTCGTGGGCGGCTTCTCTGCCGCCACGGCCATGGTGATCGTCGAGGCCGTGGCCCTGTCGGCCATGGTCTCCAACAGTCTGATCCTGCCCTTCCTGGCCCGCGACCGATGGCGGGTCAGAGGCGACTCGTCGGACATGGCCGGCACGATCCTGCAGGTGCGGCGCGGCGCCATCGTCGCCGTGCTTCTGCTGGCCTGGCTCTATTATCAGGCGACGGACCAGTCTCGCGGGCTGGCCGCCATGGGTCTGGTGTCCTTCGCCGCCATGGCCCAGTTGGCGCCGTCCCTGTTCGGGGCGGTGCTGTGGCGCGGCGGGCATGCCCATGGCGCTCTGGCGGGCATGAGCGTCGGGGTTTTCGTGTGGATCGTCATGCTGGCCCTGCCCCAGTTGGCGCCCGGCGCCCCCTGGCATCTGCATGTCATGATGGGGGTGAAGGATCCGCTGGCTCTGGGCGTCTTCGTCAGCCTGGGGCTGAACCTCGTCGCCTATGTCGGGGTGTCGCGCTTCGCCCAGCCGCGTCTGATCGATCGGGTGCAGGCGCGGGCCTTCGTGGATCGGCTGGGGCCGGACTGGCTGGAGTCGAAGCCGTCGCCGTCCGGCGCCTCGGTCGGCGACCTGCGCGCCCTGGTCGCGCGCTTCATCGGCGACGAGCGGGCCGAACGGGCCTTCGCCGCCTGGAGCGCGGAGACCGACATCCGGCTTCGCGACGCCGACCCGGCCGACGCCGGCCTCGCCCGCGCCGCCGAACGGATGCTGGCCGGCGCCATCGGCGCGGCCTCGGCGCGGCGGGTCATCGCCGCCGCCCTGGCCGGCGGCGGTCGTGCGCCAGAGGATGTCGTGCGGATGCTGGACGAGGCCTCCCAGGCCGTGCAGTTCAGCCGCGACCTGCTGCAGACCACCCTGGACAATATCGACCAGGGCGTGATTGTGGTGGACGAAGATCTACGTGTAACCGCTTGGAATCGCCGCTATGTCGAGATGTTCGGCCTGCCCGTCGGCTTCGTCCATGTCGGCCTGTCGATCGCCAGCATCTATCGGCTGAACGCCGAGCGCGGCGAGAGCCCGGACGATATCGAGGCCTGGGTGGAGCGCCGGCTGGAGGCCCTGAGCCGGCGTATCCCGCACGATCACGAACGGCGCCAGCCCGACGGCCGGGTCTTGCGGTCCTCCGGCGCCCCCATCCCCGGCGGCGGCTATGTCACCAGCTACACCGACATCACCGCCCTGCGCCGGGCCGCCCGTCAGCTGGAAGAGGCCAACGAACGTCTGGAAGCCCGCGTGGCCGATCGCACCGCCCGGCTGGACGAGGCCCGGCGCGTGGCGGAGGACGCGACGGCGTCCAAGACCCGTTTCCTGGCCGCCGCCAGCCATGACCTGCTGCAGCCCCTGCACGCCGCCCGCCTGTTCATCGCCGCCCTGAAGGAGGAGCCGGCGGTTTCCGGCCCCGGGGCCGAACCGACCAGCCGCACCCTGGCCGTCAACGCCGACCGCGCCATCGACAGCGCCCACCGCCTGCTGACCGCTCTGCTGAACCTGTCCAAGCTGGAGGCGGGCGGGGTCAAGGCGGCCGTGACCCGCCTGTCGCTGGACGGTCTGTTCGACGAACTGAGACGCGAATATGCGCCGGTGGCCGAGGCCAAGGGACTGGTTCTGACCCTTGTGCCCAGCCGCCTGTGGGTCTCGTCCGACCGGGATCTGCTGCGGTCCATGCTGCAGAACCTGATCGCCAACGCCATCCGCTATACGGACGCCGGTCGGGTGCTGGTCGGGGCGAGGCGGAGCGGCGACGCCGTGCGGCTGCTGGTCTGCGACACCGGACGCGGCATCCCCGATGCGGAACAGGAGATGGTGTTCGGCGAGTTCGTGCGCCTGCCCGGCGCCCCTGTCGACGAGCCGGGCGCCGGACTGGGTCTGGCTATCGTGCGCCGCTTGTCCAGCCTGCTGGACCATCCGCTGGAGTTGAACTCCCGCTTCGGGCGCGGCACCATCTTCCGCATCACTGTGCCGCGCAGCCCGCCGGATCGGGTCGTCGAGACCGCGCCTACGCATGAGGTCCGCCTGCCCCTGGCCGGTCTGCGCGTCCTGTGCGTGGACAACGAGCCGGTGATCCTGGACGCGCTGAACGCCCTGCTGACCCGCTGGGGCGCGCGCCCCACCCTGGTCTCTGGGGTCGAGGCGGCCATGGCCGCGCAAGGGCCGTTCGACGCCGCCGTCGTCGATCTGCACCTGGGCGACGGGCCGGACGGATTCGCCGTCATCGACTGGCTGCGGCCGCGCGGGGTGCGCCGGATCGCCCTGGTCACGGCCGACACCCGGGACGGGCTGAACGAAAAGGCCGCCGCCGCCGGGGCCGTGCTGCTGCCCAAGCCGATCAAGCCAGCGACCCTGAAGGCCTTCCTGTCGAGCTAGGCGGGATCCATCTGTTTGGCCAGGATCACCGCCTGGGTGCGGTTATGGACCCCCAGTTTGCGGAAGACGCTGGTCAGATGCGCCTTGATCGTGGCCTCGGACACGCCGAGGTCGAAGGCGATCTGCTTGTTCAGACGGCCGGCCTTCAGGCCTTCGAGGATACGCAACTGCGACGGCGTCAGGCTGGCGACCCGCGCCGGCAGGTCGTCGTCCGCGACGTCCGGCGTCTCCGGCGCCCAGCCGTCGCCGGCCAGGATGGCGGCGATGGCCTCGACCATCTGCGGAAGACTTGCCGACTTGGGAATGAAGCCGGCGGCGCCCAGACCCAGGGCGTGGCGCACGACCGTGGCGTCTTCACTGGCCGACACCACGGCGACCGGCACGGTCGGATGTTCGGCGCGGATGGCGGCCAGACCCGCCATGCCCTCGCTGTCCGACAGTTTCAGGTCCAGCAGCAGCAGATCGACCCCCCCGATGTTCAGGGCGGTTCGGGCTTCGGCCAGACTGGCGCATTCGTCGATCCGCACCCCTGGCGCGGCCTTGTCGACAGCCGAACGCAGCGCGGCGCGAAACAGCGGGTGATCGTCGGCGACGACGATACGATCCATAAGGCGTCCTTCCCTTGCACGGCATGCTTGTCGGCCGCGTCGTCGACAGCATGGCGTGGTTCGACTTTGGTCGAAACTAGACCAATGGCTAATGGCCGCCTACGGCCCAAAAGGAAAGGTTCACACAGGACGCCCGCATCAGATGGGCGCGGGAGGAACCATGATGATCAAGTCCAGTCTTCTGGGCGGGTGCGTGGCTGCGGCCATGAGTCTCGCGCCCGGCGCCGCCTTCGCCCAGGACGCCCAGGCCGCGCTCGAAGCCCGTATCGCCCAGCTCGAAGCCGAGTTGAACAGCCTCAAGACCGAAGTCGTCGCCGCCCGCACCCAGCAGGCGGCGCAGCAGCAGGACATCATCCGGCTGGAGACCCGTCCTGCCCCCCCGCCCCCGGTCCCGCAGGCGGCCGCGCCCAGCGACGGCTTCCGCATCGGCGACCACACGGTGAAGTTCGGCGGCTTCGTCAAGGTCGACGCCTCGGCCTCGAACTATTCCGGCGGCGATCCGGCCAACGGCGACGCCCTGCGCGAGTTCCACATTCCCGGCTCCATTCCCATCGGCGGCGCCGACGAGGATACGGCGACCGACTTCAACGCCCGCCAGACCCGCTTCTGGCTGACGACCGATGGACTGGTCGGCGGCCACAAGGTCGGCACGCGGCTCGAGATGGACTTCCAGACCCTGCCCGGCACGGCGGACCAGCGCACCACCAGCCCGGCCAACCCGGCCCTGCGCCGCGCCTTCGTCACCATCGACAACTGGCTGATCGGCCAGGAGTGGACCAATTTCCAGAACACCGCTGTCCTGCCGGAATCCGCTGACTTCATCGGCGCGGCCGAGGGCACGGTCTTCGCCCGCCAGGTTCAGGTGCGATACACGCGCGGACCCTTCTCGATCTCGGTCGAGAACCCCGAGACGACCGTCACCCCGTTCAGCGGCGGAGCACGGATCATCGCCGACGACAGCAGTCTTCCGGACTTCACCGCCCGCTACGCCGTGGCGCAGCCGTGGGGGGATCTGCAGTTCGCCGGTCTGTTGCGTCAGCTGAAATATCAGAACCCGGCGACGGACATCGATTCCACCGCCACGGGCTGGGGCCTGTCCGCCTCGACCAAGATCAAGGTCGGGGCCAAGGACGACCTCCGACTGATGGTGACGGGCGGCGAAGGCATCGGCCGTTATGTGGGGCTGAACTTCTCTAACGACGCTGTGCTGGACGCCTCGGGCGAACTGGATGCGATCAGCGTCGTCGCCGGCTTCGCCGCCTATCGTCACGTCTGGGCGCCCGGCTGGCGTTCCAGCCTGATCTGGTCGGCCCAGAAGGTGGACAACGACACCAGCGTGACCGGTCTGGCCGTCAACCGGTCCGCCCAGAGCATCCACGCCAACTTGATCTGGTCGCCCGTTACGGCGTTTGATGTGGGGGCCGAGCTGATGTTCGCTGATCGCGAAATCGAATCCGGCGCGAGCGGCGACATGACCCGACTGATCCTGTTCGCCAAATACGGATTCTGAAAATGCTGGAGACGTCTCGCGTGCCCGATTCCGAACTCTACCCCGTTCCCGCAGACTTCGCCGCCCGTGCCCACATGGACCGGCAGGCCTATGAGGCGGCGCGGGTTGCGGCGCGCGAGACGCCCGAAGCCTTCTGGTCCGAGCAGGCCCAGCGCCTCGACTGGATCAAGGCGCCGACCAAGATCAAGGACGTCTCCTTCAAGAAGGAAGATTTCCGCATCCGCTGGTTCGAGGACGGCGTCCTGAACGTCGCCGCCAACTGCATCGACCGTCACCTGCCCCATCGCCAGGACGAGACGGCCATCATATGGGAAGGCGACGACCCGGCCGACAGCCAGCACATCACCTATGGCCGGCTTCACGACGAAGTCTGCCGCATGGCCAATGTGCTGAAGGCGCATGGCGCCAGGAAGGGCGACCGGATCACCATCTATATGCCGATGATCCCCGAGGCCGCCTACGCCATGCTGGCCTGCGCCCGCATCGGGGCGGTCCATTCCGTGGTCTTCGGCGGCTTTTCACCCGACAGCCTGTGCGGCCGGATCGAGGACTGCGGCTCCACCCTGGTCATCACCGCCGACGAGGGCGTGCGGGGCGGCAAGATCGTGCCGCTGAAGGCCAATGTCGATGCGGCCCTGGAGAAGGTGAAGGTCGACACCGTCCTGGTGATCCGTCGCACCGGCGCCGACGTGCCGATGATCGAGGGCCGCGACGTGGACTACGCCGTCGAGGCCGCCAAGGCCGCGACCGAATGCCCGTCCGAGCCGATGAACGCGGAAGATCCGTTGTTTATCCTCTACACCTCAGGCTCCACTGGAAAGCCGAAAGGCGTTCTTCACACGACCGGCGGCTACCTGTTCTGGGCCGCCTGGACCCATGAGCTGACCTTCGACTATCGTCCCGGCGAGGTCTTCTGGTGCACCGCCGACGTGGGCTGGGTCACGGGCCACTCGTATCTGGTCTATGGGCCGCTGGCGAATGCGGCGACCACCCTGATGTTCGAAGGCGTGCCAAACTACCCCGACGCCAGCCGTTTCTGGCAGGTGGTGGACAAGCACAAGGTCGAGGCCTTCTACACCGCCCCCACGGCCCTGCGCGCCCTGATGCGCGAAGGCGACGCGCCCGTGAAGGCGACCTCGCGCAAGTCGCTGCGGGTGCTCGGCACGGTCGGCGAACCGATCAATCCCGAGGCCTGGCGCTGGTATCACGAGGTGGTCGGAGACGGCCGCTGCCCCGTCGTGGACACCTGGTGGCAGACCGAAACCGGCGGGCATCTGATCACCCCCCTGCCCGGCGCCACGGACCTGAAGCCTGGCTCGGCCACCCTGCCCCTGCCCGGCGTCGAACTGCAGATCGTCGATGCGGAGGGCCAGGAACTGGTCGGCGCCGTCTCGGGCAATCTGTGCATCACCGACAGCTGGCCGGGCCAGATGCGCACCGTCTATGGCGACGACCAGCGCTTCTTCGACACCTATTTCTCGACCTACCCGGGCCGGTATTTCACCGGCGACGGCTGCCGCCGGGATCAGGACGGCTATTACTGGATCACCGGCCGGGTCGACGACGTCATCAATGTCTCGGGCCACCGGATGGGCACGGCCGAGATCGAGAGCGCCCTGGTGCTGCACGACGATGTCGCCGAGGCGGCCGTGGTCGGCTATCCCCACGACATCAAGGGCCAGGGCATCTACGCCTATGTCACCCTGAACAAGGGGGTCGAGGCGACCGAGGATCTGCGCAAGGCCCTGGGGGCCCATGTCCGCCGCGAGATCGGTCCGATCGCCACGCCCGACGTGATCCAGTGGGCCCCCGGCCTGCCCAAGACCCGGTCGGGCAAGATCATGCGCCGCATCCTGCGCAAGATCGCCGAGAACGAGATCGGAGCCTTGGGCGACACCTCGACCCTGGCCGATCCGTCCGTCGTCGAGGATCTGGTCCAGAACCGCGCGGGCTGAGCACGCCAGCCGGGCTTGTGCACCGCCTCCAGTCTCGTCAAAACCGGACCAAGGGGCCGGCCGTAGCGCCGAACGCCTCAGGCCTTGGGTGGAGACGACGAGATGACGATCCGATTTGACGGCCAGGTGGCCATTGTGACGGGCGCGGGCGGCGGTCTGGGGCGGGAACACGCCCTGGCCCTGGCGGCGCGCGGGGCCAAGATAGTGGTCAATGATCTGGGCGGCGCCCGCGACGGTTCGGGCGGTTCGGCCACCGCCGCCGAGGCCGTGGTCGCCGAGATCGAGGCGGCCGGCGGCGAGGCCATCGCCAATGCCGCCTCGGTGACCGACTTCGCCGCCGTTCAGGCCATGGTCGAGGCGGCCGTGGCGAAATGGGGTCGGGTCGATCTGCTGGTCAACAACGCCGGGGTGCTGCGGGACAAAAGTTTCGCCAAGATGGAGCTGGAGGATTTCCGCTTCGTCGTCGACGTCCATCTGATGGGAGCGGTCAACTGCACCAAGGCGGTGTGGGAGATCATGCGGGCTCAGAATTACGGTCGGATCGTCATGACGACCTCGTCGTCCGGCCTGTACGGCAATTTCGGCCAGTCGAACTATGGCGCGGCCAAGATGGCGCTGGTCGGACTGATGCAGACCCTGTCGATCGAGGGGGCCAAGAACGACATCCGCGTCAACTGCCTGGCGCCCACCGCCCATACGCGCATGACCGAAGACCTGGGCGCCGCCCTGCCCCTTGAGGCCCTGGGGCCGGAGTTGGTCACGCCGGGCCTGCTGTATCTACTGAGCCGGGACGCGCCCAGCCGCTGTATCCTGGCGGCGGGCGCCGGCGGGTTCGAGCGCGCCTATGTCACCCTGACCGAGGGCGTCCACATCACCGGCGAGGATGCGCCGGAACAGGTGGCGGCCCGGTTCGACGCCATCTCCGACCGGTCGAAAGAGATCGTGCCGGAGATGGGCGCCGCCCAGGGGATGATCGAACTGACCAAGGCCCAGAAGGCGCACGCTTCCTGAGCCGCATCAGTCGGCGCGGTCAGCCGATCGCGCCGACGCAGCCTTCCGCCTCGCCGGGCGTCAGTTCCGCCTCGGTCAGGGCGATGGTCCAGCCGTGGTGGGTGTTCAGACCCCAGCGACGCGCGCCGCCGCCGTCGCCCGCATCACCGCCGGCGGTGACGACGACGCGGCGGCCCCTGGGCAGCGCCGGCGGGTCGATCTTGCCCACGGCCAGAGACGTCGGCGTCTCGCCGCCGTAACCGTCGAATACGCTCAGCATCGACCATTCGCGCCGCAGGCCCATCCACCAGGCGTCCTCGGTGTTGATGGCCAGGACGGCGACCCCGTGACCCTCGGCGGCGAAGGCCAGGGCCTTTTGCGGGTCGCGGACCATCTTGATGTCGGCGGCGGCGCCGAAACGCAGCCGGGCGCCGTCATAGGCGCGGGTCGGCTCGATGGGCGCCCAGACCTGGACCTGGAGCCGCCCCTGGCGCGCCAGGCCCCAGCCGATGATTTCGCGCCACAGGTGTTCGACGGCTTCGGCGTTCTCGGGCTGGGCCTTGGACAGCATGCGCGACAGAACGGTCTGTTCGCGGTCGGGGCGCAGCTTGGTGTGGGGGCCGGTGGGGGCGTCCTTGGCGCGGCCGACGGTGGCGGCGACGGCGAGGCGTTGTTCGAACAGGGCCAGGATCTGATCGTCGATGGCGTCGATCTCGGCGCGCAGGGCGGCCAGGGCCTGTTGTTCGGGGGTTAGTTCGACCACGTCAGGCCACACTTGCTGGACGTTGGAATTGGGCATGGGTTCGGGCTTTCGGCAAAGGGGGATTTCGATGTGCAGGGGCGGACAGCCGCTCTGGTCCAGAGCGGTCGCCGGCGAGACAGTCAGGGACGAAGAGCGCCCGACGCCTCAGCCGGCGTATCGAAAGCCGTAAAAGCCGTAGCCGAAATAGAGGCCGGAAACCGCGCGCGAACGGTCGAAGGAAACAGAAAGAACGCGCTGGCGGGACATGGGTCCGGGTCCGGTTATGCGGATCGATTGCGATCCGTGCGGCCTTAAAGCACGCAAAGACCGTGCGCCGTCAAGCCCTTCAGACGCCCAGCAGGACGAAACGCGTCCGGTTGTCGCTGGAATCCTGAAGATCGTTGCGCAGGATCGACAGGCCATAGACCTCCGCCGCGCCCACCGGCGCTACGGCCGCCTGGGTCGGATCGCCGGCCTCGGCGACGTCGCGGGCGGCGCCGGCGGTGTCGAAATGCTCGACCACGTTCAGCCTCATGCCCTTCAGCGTCTGTTCGCACTGGGCCAGGGCGATGGGATGGCTGAGCACCCGTTTCAGATCGGCGATCCGGGCGCCCTCAAGGCCCATCAACGCATGACGGATCGGCCGCCAGGCCTCCGCCACCACGGGGAGACCGGATTCGCGCACCAGGGTCGCCGCCGGTTCGACCACGCCGATGGACGAGTTCTCGACCGGGATCAGGGCGCAGTCGCAGTCCCCGGTCTTCAGCGCTTCAATTGCCGCTGCAAAGGTCTCGAAGGGCACGGCCACGTCCCAAGGCCGCAGGGCCGTGCAGGCCTCGTGGCTGAACGCCCCCGGCGCGCCCTGGTAGGCGACCCGGCCGGGCTTGTCGTCTTGGTGCGCAGGCGTATCCATATTCGTTACGTCCGGGATCGTCCCCGAACGCCCTTCCTTGTCGTTGGCCGCTGATCAGACGGAACATCCTTGTCCGCGCCATGGCCGTATCCGAGCGTATCTGCGGCGCCGCCCCTGTTCCGACAAGCCGAATATGGCGCCGGCCGGCTATCGAACCGGCTATGGGCGCGCTAGCCTTGCTGTTCCCGTTCCTGGAGGCTTCATGTCCGTCGTCTCTCGCTCCAGCCGTCGCGCCGTACTGACCGGCCTGGCGGGGACCGTCGCCGGCTGCGCCGCGACGCCCCCTGTCCCGCTCGCGGCCGGTTTCGCCCCGCGCCGGATCGCCCCGATCCTGATGGAGCCCGAACGAATCATCCGCATCACCGTCTGCACCCGCCCCTTCCGCCCCGCCGGCCCGCGTCTGGACGTGGAGACGGTCGGCGAGAGCAAGGTGGTTCACAACTACGGCCACGGCGGCAGCGGCTGGTCCCTGTCCTGGGGCTCCAGCGCCATAGCGGCGCGCAAGGCCATGGCCCTGGCCGGGGTTGTCGGCGGTCCGCCCGTCATCGCGGTGATCGGCAGCGGCGCCCTGGGTCTGACCTCGGCGCTCCAGCTTCAGCGGATGGGCGCGCGGGTGACCATCTACGCCCGAGAGCGCGCCGCCTTCACCCGTTCGATGCGCGCGACCGGCAGCTGGACGCCGGACAGCCGCATCGCCGACGCCGACCGCGTCTCGGCCGAATTTCCGGCCCTGTGGGAACAGATGGCGCGCGAGACCTATGCGACCCACCAGACCTATCTGGGGACGGAAGGCGATCCGGTCGTCTTCAGCGACCGCTATATCCTGTCGGGCGCAGCGGACCTGCCGCGTACGGCCGAACCGCCGCCGATCCGCACCGCGCCCGGCGTAAAGCCGATCCGCTTCGCCGAATACAGGCTGGACGGGCTGGCCCCGCGATCCTTCCCCCTCCCCGTTTCGGCCTCGCCCTTCCCGGTCCGGGAAACCCGGATGGTCAGCGCGATGCAGTTCAATGTCGCCGAACTGGCGCATCGGCTGGAGACCGAGTTTCTGAGCCAGGGCGGGCGGATCGAGACCCGCACGTTCAACGCTCCGGCGGACCTGACCACCCTGCCCGAGAAGATCGTGATCAACTGCACCGGCTATGGCGCAAAAGCCCTGTTCGAGGACAAGGAGATGATCCCGGTGCGCGGTCAGATCGCCTGGCTCGCGCCCCAGCCGGAGGCGAACTACGGCCTGCATTTCCGGGGCGTGACCGTGCTGTCGCGACCGGACGGTATCGTGGTTCAGGCCACGCGCAACGACATGAACGGCGTCGGCATCGACGACGAGACGCCGGACCGGGACGAGGCGAACGCGACCATCGGCCTCGTCGCCCCGCTGTTTCCGTCGATCAGGCGGCTTCCGACCGGCTGATCCGCCCCGACTTCAGCCGCTCGGCCACCAGGAAGGCCAGCTCCAGCGCCTGGTCGGCGTTCAGGCGCGGGTCGCAGTGGGTATGATAGCGGTTGGACAGGTCGTCCTCGGTCACGGCCTGGGCGCCGCCGATGCACTCGGTGACGTTCTGAC
Source organism: Brevundimonas sp. GW821-FHT10A07 (assembly GCF_059415785.1). Lineage (NCBI taxonomy): Bacteria > Pseudomonadati > Pseudomonadota > Alphaproteobacteria > Caulobacterales > Caulobacteraceae > Brevundimonas > Brevundimonas sp. GW821-FHT10A07. The sequence goes on along the minus strand of NZ_JBWKNX010000004.1, from coordinate 125,380 downwards.
CGGTCATCTCCAGGTGGACGCCGCCGGGGTGGACGCCCTCGGACTCAGCCACGTCGATGAAGGTCCGCACCTCGCCCAAGATCCGGTCGAACGGCCGGGTCTTGTAGCCGTTGCCGGCCTTCAGCGTATTGCCGTGCATCGGGTCGATCGACCAGATCACCTTGCGGCCCGAGGCCTTCACTTCGCGCATCAGCTTGGGCAGGCGCTCGCCGACCTTGTCGTGACCGAAACGGCCGATCAAGGTCAGGCGACCCGAGACATTGTCCGGGTTCAGGGCGTCGATCAGCGGCAACAGGTCGTCGGCCGTCATCGTCGGTCCGCACTTGACGCCGATAGGGTTCCTGATCCCCTTCATGAACTCGACATGGGCGCCGTCCAGCTGGCGCGTCCGCTCGCCGATCCACAGCATGTGGGCCGAGGTGTCGAACCATTCGCCCGAACCGCCGTCCAGCCGCGTCAGGGCGCTCTCGACGTTGAGCAACAGGGCCTCGTGGCTGGTGAAGACCTCGACCCGGCTCAGGTCCGGATGGCTCTCGGGCGTGACGCCGACGGCCTCCATAAAGGCCAGGGCCTCGGTGATCTTGTCGGCCAGTTCGCGATACTGGGCGCCCGCGGCGTTGTCGCCCGCGAAGCCCAGGGTCCAGCGATGGATGTTGTACAGATCGGCGTAACCGCCGCCGGCGAAAGCGCGCAGCAGGTTCAGGGTCGAGGCCGACTGGTTGTAGGCGCGGATCAACCGTTGCGGATCAGGCGCGCGCTCTTCCGGCGTGAAGCCCATGCCGTTGATGATGTCGCCGCGATAGCTGGGCAGTTCGACGCCGTCGATCTCTTCCAGCGGCGACGAGCGCGGCTTGGCGAACTGACCCGCGATCCGGCCGACCTTCACCACCGGCTTGCGTCCGGCGAAGGTCAGAACGACCGCCATCTGCAGGATCAGGCGGAAGGTGTCGCGGATATTGTCGGTCGAGAACTCCTTGAAGCTCTCGGCGCAGTCGCCGCCCTGGAGCAGGAAGGCCTCGCCCCGCTCGACCTGGGCCAGTTTCGACGTCAGGCGGCGCGCCTCGCCCGCAAAGACGAGCGGCGGCAGGGCGCGCAACTCGTCCTCGACGGCGGCGAGGGCTTTGGGATCTGGATAGTCCGCCGGCATGTGCAGGGCGGTCTTGGTTCTCCAGCTTTCGGGGGTCCAGCGTGTCATCGGGCAAGAATAGGGCTTTGCGGCCGCTCAAACAACGAAAACACGAATGGATTTTGCCGTTGAGCCTCAGTCTTCGGCGGGCGGCGCCTTTTCCGCCGCATCCGCCGCCTTGCGTTCGGCCTTGGCGGCCGCCTTTTCAGCCGCCTTTATGGCCGCCGCGCGCTCACGTTCCTGCCGTTCGAAACTGTAGTTGGGCTTGCGGGCCATGGGCGTCCTCGTATGGTCGATAGTCTGGCCCCAAACTGACGGCCCGCCACGCGGGACGCAATCGCCAAATCGCTCCGTCCGCTGACGTGAGCCTACAGAAGGCGCTCCTTGCGGGTCAGAAACTTGGCCAGGCGGTGCAGCACGATCAGAATCTCGGCGAAGATTGTCATGCGGTCTGAACGCCTCTTGCGCCTTGATGTTCATCCGCCGACCCATCGGCCGCACCCTCCCGTCGATCTGGCCCGCGCCTTGGATGTCCGCGCCGGATGGACGTAGCGGGGCGTGAATTTTCGACGACATCGACCGGACGACTCTGGCGCTCGCCCTCGCCTCGCCCATCTGTGATCGGGGGCGAGTCGACAGACCAGAGGTGCGATATGAGGCCCTATGACCTGACCCTGGACGAGATGCTGGCCGACCCCATGGTGCGGCAGTTGATGGATCGCGACGGCGTGGCTGAAGCCCAGGTGCGGCGTCTGTCCGAGCATATACGCCGGCGTCGCGGTCCGGGGCTTGGCCCGACGGCAGGCTCCGGCTTCGCCGTTCGTTACGACGTCGTCGCTCCGGAGCCCCAGAACTTCGCCGACTGACCGGCCAGAACGCACGGTTCATGCCGGAGACGGCGCCCTCCGGCGCCGGATCAGATGTTTTTGGCGTAAAAACCATGGAAACGGACGATCTTTCGGTATCGCAGCGTCGCCATTGATGGCATCGCTGACGCCCTCTTTTCCTGCCCCTGCGAAGTTCGACATGTCCGAAGAATTCTACCGCATGAAACGCCTGCCTCCGTATGTGATCGCGGAGACCAACGCCATGCGCGCCACCGCCCGCGCGGCCGGCGAGGACGTCATCGACCTGGGCATGGGCAATCCCGATCTGCCGCCGCCGCCGCACGTGATCGATAAGCTGTGCGAAGTGGCGCGCAAGCCCGACGCCCACGGCTATTCGGCGTCGCGCGGCATTCCCGGCCTGCGTCGCGCCCAGGCCAACTACTACGCCCGCCGTTTCGGCGTGGACCTGGATCCCGACGCCGAGGTGATCGTCACCATGGGCTCCAAGGAAGGTCTGGCCAGTCTGGCGACGGCCATCACCGAACCCGGCGACGTCGTCCTGGCGCCCAACCCCTCCTACCCGATCCACACCTTCGGCTTCATCATCGCCGGGGCGGCGATCCGCAGCGTGCCGACCACGCCGGACGAGCGCTATTTCGAAAGCCTCGAACGGGCCATGGCCTACACCGTGCCGCGCCCCAAGGTGCTGGTGATGAACTATCCGTCCAATCCGACGGCGGAAACGGTCGATCTGGCCTTCTATGAACGGGTCGTCGCCTTCGCCAAGGCCAACGACCTGTGGATCATCAGCGACCTGGCCTATTCCGAGCTCTATTATGACGGCAAGCCGACCGTCTCGATCCTGCAGGTGCCGGGCGCCAAGGATGTGGCCGTCGAATTCACCTCGCTGAGCAAGACCTACAGCATGGCCGGCTGGCGGATCGGCTTCGCGGTCGGCAATCCCAGGCTGATCGCCGCCATGGCGCGGGTGAAATCCTATCTCGACTATGGCGCCTATACGCCCATCCAGGCGGCGGCCGTCGCCGCCCTGAACGGGCCGCAGGACATCGTCGAGCAGAACCGCGCCCTGTATCACCGTCGCCGTGACGTGCTGGTCGATAGTTTCGGCCGCGCCGGCTGGGAGATCCCCAAGCCCGCCGCCTCCATGTTCGCCTGGGCGCCCCTGCCCCCGGCCCTGGCCCATCTGGGCAGCCTGGAGTTTTCCAAGCAACTGTTGACCCACGCCAAGGTCGCGGTCGCTGCGGGGGTCGGCTACGGCGAAAACGGCGAGGGTTTCGTCCGTATCGCCCTGGTCGAGAACGAGCAGCGCATCCGTCAGGCCGGGCGCAACATCAAGACCTATCTGAAGTCCATGGGCGTCAACGTGCCCCCCGGCCGGGACGTGCCCGACGTCTGATTCTCCCAATTGGTTTGGGAGCCGGCTACGGCCGGCTTCGGACTTCCCAGTCCAGGGTCCAGCGATTGGCGCCGGCCCGCTTCAGCTCGCTGACGGCGGCGGGCACCTGCCGGTCCAGCCCATCCAGCAGGGCTACGCCCTGGCTGACCGAGGCGACGGTGGCGTTGGTCTGCCAGAAGGGGCCGCCCAGGCCTCTCAGCGAGAAACGGATGTGGACGGTGTCATTGACCTGGGGCATCGGCGTTTCCATCGGCGGCTGCGCGCGGCGACGCGGCTATCGGGAACGGGCGGGAACGGAGAAGATGGTGGATGCGACAGGGATTGAACCTGTGACCCCCTCGGTGTGAACGAGGTGCTCTCCCGCTGAGCTACGCATCCATGCCTTGCGGAGGCGGCGACATAGCCCGGTCGCCCGCCCCGCGCAAGCGTCCGTTTCAGATTCCTGCGGCCCGGACCGCCTCGGGCGTCTCCGCCTCCGGATCGCCGGGCAGCCAGGCGACGTGACCGTTGTAGATGTCCTCGTTCAGGATCCCCTCCTCCTTGGCCACCAGCACCGGCACCAGCATCTGGCCGGTCACGTTGGTCGCCGTGCGCATCATGTCGATGATCCGGTCGATGGCGACGATATAGCCGATGCCTTCCAGCGGCAGGCCCGCCGTGGACAGGGTCAGGGTCAGCATGACGATGGAGGTCCCCGGCACCCCCGCCGTGCCCAATGAGCCCAGCACCGCCGTCAGACCGATCAGGATATATTGGGTCAGGGTCAGGTCGATCTGGAAATACTGGGCGATGAAGATCGAGGCGATGGCCGGATAGATGGCCCCGCACCCGTCCATCTTCACATTGGCGCCCAGGGGCACGGCGAAGGCGGCATAGGCCTGGGGCACGCCCAGACGCTCGACCGTCTGGCGCAGGGTGATGGGCAAGGTGCCCAGCGAGGACGAGGTGGCGAACGCCGTCTGCTGGGCGGCGAAGGCGCCGCGGAAGAAGCTGGTGACTTTCAGCCCATGCAATTTCAGCAGGCCTGAATAGACCACCAGGATATGGAACAGGCAGGCCGCATAGATGGCGACGATGAACTTCAGCAGCGGCAGCAGGGCCTCCCAGCCATAGCCGCCGACGACCGAGCCGATCAGGCCGAACACGCCGATGGGCGTCAGCTGGATCACCCAGCGGGTGATGCGGAAGATGACCGCGGCGCCTTCGTCCACCAGACGCCGCACCCCCTGGGCCCGGTCGCCCAGGGCCACCAGGGCCACCCCGACCAGGGCCGAGAAGAAGATGATCTGCAGCACCTTGCCCTCGGCCAGGGCCGCGAACGGATTGGTCGGCACCACCCCGATCAGCACCTCCAGCGGGGTCGGGATCACCCGGTCCTTGACCTCGCCCAGCGGCAGGTTGGACAGGCCCACGCCCGGATTGATGATATGGCCGAAGGCGAAACCGACCAGCACGGCAAGCAGTGAGGTGATGGCGAACCAGATGATGGTCCGCACCCCCAGCCGCACCGCCCCGGCCCCCTCCCCCAGTTTGGCGATGGAGCTGGCGATGGTGAACAGCACCAGGGGCGCCACCACCATCCGGATCAGGTTCAGATAGACGTCGCCGATGGGCTGCAGCCAGACCTCGGCCCGTTCGCGCAGGATCAGCCCCGCGACAACGCCCAGGGCCAGGCCGGCGAAGGTGCGTTGCCACAGGGGTATTCTGAAGAAACGAGCGAACATGGAGGCGCTTTCGACAAGGGGTGCGCCAAACTGGTCATCGCGCCGGCTATCCGCAACCGCGCGAGTGCGGGTTCAGACCCCAGATTTACTGTCCGGCGCCCTCAGAATTTCAGCGCTCTCATCACGTAGAAGTCGGACAGGACGCCGTCGATCGCCTCCTCGACGTCCTCGAAGGCGTCAATCAGGACGTCGCCGCCCAGGGTTTCGACCGGAACCGGCGTGTAGCCGAAGGTCGTCAGAATACAGGGCATGCCTGCGTCCCGCGCCGCTTCGGCGTCCGGCGCTGCGTCTCCGACCATGATGGCCCGTTCTGGGTCGCCGCCGCCCTTGACCACGGCCTCCTTCAGATGAGCGCCTGCGGGCTTTCGCGCGCTGACCCGATCCGGCCCGACGATGGCGGCGAAATGCCGGGTCAGGCCCAGCTTCTCGAGCAGAAGCTCTGACAGGTCCGACCGCTTGTTGGTCGCCACCACCAGGATCGCCCCGCGTTCGCTCAGCCGCTCCAGCGTCTCGACCACCCCCTCGAACGGCTGCGAACCGTCGGCGATGTGGGCGGTGTAATCGACCAGAAACCGCTCGAACAGCTCGTCCGATTGCGCCCGTTCGACCGATGCCCCGGCCGCCTCGAACCCATGAACCAGCAGCGCCCGCGCCCCCGAACCGATCAGGGTGGAGGCGGCTTCCATCGGCACGGGCGGCAACCCTTCCTCGACCAGCAACCGGTTCAGGGTTCCGGTCAGGTCCGGCGCGGAATCGACCAGGGTCCCGTCCAGGTCGAAGACAATGGTCCAGCCTTCCAGGTCGCGATCGGTCATCCACATCTCCCGCTGGCCCGCATGATGGGCTAGATCGCAGGACGACTAGACGCCGGAACGATTCATGACCAGCCAGACGCGCCCTCGCGCCGCCATCATTCTCGCCGCCGGCCAGGGCACCCGGATGAAATCGCCCCTGCCCAAGGTGCTGCATCCGGTCGGCGGTCGCGCCATGCTGGACCACGCCATTGACGCCGCCCAGGCCCTGGGCTGTCAGAAGATCATCGTGGTGGTCGGAACCCATTCGCCCGCGGTCCGCGCCCATGTCGTCAAACGCCTTGGCGAGGCGGCCATCGCCGTTCAGGACCCGCCCCTGGGCACCGGCCACGCCGTCCGCGCCGCCGAACAGGCCCTGGCCGGGTTCGACGGGGATGTGGTCGTGACCTATGGCGACGTGCCTCTGCTGAAGGCCGCCGACATCGAACCGGTGTTCAACCCCGAGGGCCTGACCGTCATCGGCTTCGAGGCGCGCGATCCGGGCGCCTATGGCCGGCTGATCCTCGACGGCGACGCCCTGGCCGCCATCACCGAGGCCAAGGAGGCCTCGCCCGAGGTCCTGGCGATCACGGCCTGCAACTCCGGCGTCATGGCCGCTCCGGCGGACCTGCTGTTCGCCCTCCTCGCCGATGTCCGAAACGACAACGCCAAGGGCGAATACTATCTGACCGACGTGGTCGAACTGGCCCGCAAGGCCGGCCGCCCGACCCGCGCCGTCTTCGCGGCCGAGGATTCGGTCATGGGCGTCAATTCCCAGGCCGAACTGGCCCAGGCCGAGGCCCTGTTCCAGAGCGTCCAGCGGGACGCCTTCCTGGCCGCCGGCGTCACCATGGCCGCGCCCGACACCGTCCACTTCGCCTGGGACACTCAGGTCGGCGGCGGAACCGTGATCGAGCCCTTCGTCGTCTTCGGTCCCGGCGCGGTGATCGAGGGCGGCGCCCGTATCCGCAGCTTCAGCCATATCGAGGGGGCGCGCGTGGCGTCCGGCGCCGAGGTCGGCCCCTACGCCCGCCTGCGGCCCGGCGCGGACCTGGCCGAGGGGGTCAAGATCGGCAATTTCGTCGAGGTGAAGAATGTGAAGATGGCCGCAGGCGCCAAGGCCAATCACCTGGCCTATCTGGGCGACGGCTCGATCGGCGCGGCCGCCAACATCGGCGCCGGAACCATCTTCTGCAACTACGACGGCTTCAACAAGGCGCAGACCGAGGTCGGCGCCGGCGCCTTCGTCGGTTCGAACTCCAGCCTGGTCGCCCCGGTCGTCATCGGCGACGGCGCCATCGTCGCCTCGGGCTCCGTGATCACCGAGGACGTGCCGGCCGACGCCCTCGCCTTCGGCCGCGCCCGTCAAACCCTCAAGCCGGACGCCGGCGCCGCCTTCCGCGAGAAGGCCAAAGCCAGGAAGGAAGCGGCGAAGGCCGCCAAGCTGAAATGAGCGATCTACAGAAGAAGAACGCCGGCGAGGCCGCTGCGGCCCATGTCGAGGCCGGCATGATCGTCGGCCTGGGCACCGGCTCGACCGCCGCCTGGTTCGTCAAGGCCCTGGCGGCGCGCGGCCTTTCTGGGCTGCGCTGCGTCCCGACCTCCGAGAAGACCGCCGATCTGGCGCGCGAACTGGGGCTGACCCTGTCGACGCTGGAAGACACGCCCCGCATCGACCTGACCGTCGACGGCGCCGACGAGGTCGGTCCCGGCCTGGCCCTTATCAAGGGCGGCGGCGCGGCCCTGCTGCGTGAGAAACTGGTCTGGGAAGCGTCCAGCCGCTGTATCGTCATCGCCGACGCCGCCAAGGTGGTGCCGGTCCTGGGCGCCTTCCCCCTGCCGATCGAGGTCGTCGCCTTCGGTCACAAGACCACGGCCAACCGTATCGCCGACGTCCTGGTCGACCACGACATCAACTCGCCGGCCCGCGTGCGCCAGGCGGATCGCGGCCTGGTCCGCACCGACGGCGGCAATCTGATCTATGACGCCGGCTGCAAGGCCATCCATGATCCGGTCCGTCTGGCCGATGATCTGAAACTGATCACGGGCGTGGTCGAACACGGCCTGTTTCTGGACCTGGCCGACCTGGCGATCATCGGCACGGACAGCGGGGTCGAAACCCTGACGCCCTGATCTCCCTCCACCTGGCGACCTTGCTCCTGGGTGTCCCGGCGCCTAAGTCCCACGCCTCGCCCCCGGTGTGACCGGAACCGATTTCAGACGATTCAGACTATTCAGACGCTGTTTTTTTGAGTCTGAACGGAGCACCCGATGGCCGACTACGACTACGACCTCTTCGTCATCGGCGCCGGCTCCGGCGGCGTCCGCGCCGCGCGCCTGACCGCCCTGGGCGGCAAGAAGGTCGCGGTGGCTGAGGAATACCGCGTCGGCGGCACCTGCGTCATCCGGGGCTGTGTGCCCAAGAAATTCATGGTCATGGCCTCCGAGGTCAGCCACGCGCTCGAGATCGCCGAGGGCTACGGCTGGTCCTTCGACAACGCCCGGTTCGACTGGCCGACCTTCCTGGAGGCCAAGGACGTCGAGATCGCCCGCCTGTCGGGCATCTACGCCGCCAATCTGGGCAAGGCCGGGGTCGAGCTGGTCCACGGCCGCGCCGTGCTGAAGGACGCCCATACGGTCGAGATCGTCGGCAAGAATCAGACCTTCACCGCCGAGAAGATCCTGATCGCTACGGGCGGCCGCCCGTGGAAGCCGGAAAGCCTGGAGGGCATCGAACACGCCATCACCTCCGAAGAAGCCTTCCACCTGCCCGAACTGCCCAAACGCATCCTGATCGCAGGCGGCGGCTATATCGCGGTGGAGTTCGCGGGGATCTTCGCCGGCCTGGGCGTCGAGACGACCCTGATCTACCGGGGCCCCAATATCCTGCGCGGCTTCGACGACGATGTGCGCGCCCACCTGGCCGGCGAGATCGAGAAGCGCGGGATCAAGGTCGTCCTGGGCTGCCAGCACGAGAAGATCGAGAAGACCGCCACCGGCCTGGTCAACCACCTCGAGAACGGGATGAAGCTGGAGACCGACGTGGTCATGTTCGCCACAGGCCGCATCCCCCACGTCAAGGACCTCGGCCTGGAGGCGGCCGGCGTCGAACTGAACGACGAGGGCGCGATCAGGGTCGATCCCTGGTCCAAGACGACGGCCGACAACATCTGGGCCATCGGCGACGTGACCGACCGGATGAACCTGACCCCCGTCGCCATCCGCGAGGCCGTCGCCTTCCACCAGACCGTCTATCGCGACAATCCCCAGCATTTCGACTACGAGGCTGTCGCCACCGCCGTCTTCAGCCAGCCGCCCGTGGGCATCGTCGGCCTGACGGAATCCGAGGCGCGTCGGTCGTGTTCCACCGGGGTCGATGTCTATCTGACCCGTTTCCGGCCGATGAAATACGCCTTCACCGGATCAGAGGAGCGCGTCCTCATGAAGCTGGTGGTCGACGCCGAAAGCCAAAGGGTGGTCGGCGTCCACATCGTGGGGCCCGACAGCCCGGAAATGATCCAGCTCGCCGCCATCGCCGTGAAGGCCGGCCTGACCAAGGCCCAATGGGACGCCACCTGCGCGGTCCACCCGACCATGGCCGAGGAACTGGTCACGATGAGAGAAAAGCAATCGGGCGCGACCTCGGCGGGGTGACGGCGGCGTCTTTGACGGCCGGACATCTGTCTAATAGTGCGTTTTTACAGTAACTTGTGGCGACTTGCTGATAGTGTGAGGCCGCTCCCGGAACCGTTTGATCAGATCCAGCCGCGCGCTGTCCGGAACCGGCGTGGCGCTGGGGCCGTCGTTGCGGAACAGCATCAGCTGAGTGTCGCCGCCCCCGGCCATCGGCCAGTCCGGCCGCCCCACCCCATTGGGGTCGCCGGACCGCGAGAAGGCGGTCCAGTAGCCCATCATCGCCGCCGAGGCCGCGACATCCGCCTCCCGGACCGGATAGGGCAGCAGCGGCAGGGTGCCGAACACATAGGGGCGCTCGATGGCGTGGGTCGCCCCGCCGTGCGGTTCGGGATTGTCCGGCGACGAGATGTCGAACCGGTATAGATAGGCCGGATGCCCCGCCGCCGCGTGCAGCCGCGCCAGCCGCCGCGCCGGCTCGGAGAAGACCGCGTCGGTGATGAAGCCCCGGTCGAAGCCCGCCTCCCCGCCATAGGCCGCCGTGATCGTGGCCCGCTCCAGCCAGGTCAGGTCGTCGTCGATCATGCCGTAGCCGTTGCGATCCGTCGGCTTCATCCACCAGAACTCGGCGCTGTTGGTCCCGATCACCATCGGCACAGGCGCCTGCCGCCCGGCTCGGAAGGCCGCTTCCACGGTCGAGGGCACGATCCGGCCGTCGATCAGGGACAGATCTCCGTTAGCGAAGACGGGCGCCGGGGTCAGCAGCAGCTCGACCGGCGCAGCGCGCAGATCGGCCGCAGTCAACAGGTTATGACCGTGGGCCCAGACCTCGCCCCGCTCACGCGCCGACGGCAGGTCGTAGGCGCCGCGCCGGTCCAGCGGGGTCTGCAACTCGCGCCCCAGGCCCGACTGCACGATGGCGCGGTCGAACAGGCCCCGCGCCGGCGGCGAAATCATCATCCGGGTGACGATGGCCCCGCCCGCCGACTCCCCGAAGATCGTCACATTGGCCGGGTCGCCGCCGAAGACCGCGATGTTCGCCCTGACCCACTGCAGGGCCGCGATGACGTCCATCAGGCCGTAGTTGCCCGCCGCCTCGTCCGCCGGTCGTTCCGCCGCCAGGGCCGGGTGATCGAAGAAGCCCAACCGGCCCAGCCGATAGTTCATCGAGACCACGACCATGCCCTGACGGGCCAGATGGGATCCGTCGTACAGGGCCGCCGTGCCCGATCCATTGACCAGGCCCCCGCCGTGGATCCACACCATGACCGGGGCCGGCGACGCGGCGACGTCGGTCGGCCGCCACACATTCAGGTTCAGGCAGTCCTCGCTCATCGGCAAGGGCCCCACGCCGGGGTCGCCCTGCGGCGTGGCCTGGATGCAGATCGGCCCATAGGTCGAGGCGTCGCGCCGCCCTTCCCAGGTCGGCGCCGCGCCCGGCGGCCGCCAGCGCAGTTCCGCCACCGGCGGGGCGGCATAGGGAATGTTCTTGAACGCGGCGACCGTGTCGTCGGCCCGCCCGGCCAGCACGCCCTGAGCCAACTGGACGACCGGCTGTTCGGGAGGCGGCTGATCTGTCGGTTGAGCCATCATGAGGGAGAGGGTGGCCAAGGCGCCGGCAAATGTCATGTCCCGTCCTTAGCAAATTCTCCTGACACGCCAATGACGATCAGGTGAAAGGCGAATTCTGGGTACGGTAGCGAACTCTTTGCCTCCTCGCGCGTTCGGCACCGGTTGGGCTGGGGTGTAGATTGACAGTACAAGTGAAACCGGGCGCTTCCGTAGTCGATTTGGCGGCGGCCTTCGAGGCGTCGCCAAATCCTTATCTTCTGCTTACGCCGGATCTGCGCATCGCCGAGGTCAATCAGGCCTATGTCGAGGTCACAGGCGCTCGCCGCGAGGAGATCCTGGGCCGTCCCCTGTTCACGACCTTCGACGCGGGCCCCGGCGAAGATGCGCCCGAAAACGTGCGTCAGGTCCGGGCGTCCCTCGAAAAGGCGCGCGACACCTGCCAGCGCGACCACCTCGCCGTCGTGCGATACGCCATGCCGCGCAAATTGTCCGACGGCCAGGAGGTGTTCGAGGAACGAATCTGGAGTGCGACCCATACGCCAGTCCTGAACGCTGAAGGCGAGGTCGTGCTGCTTCTTCAGCACACCATGGACATCACCGATCTGTCGCCGGCGATCCGGACAGATGAACCGACAACCGCCCTGGACGCCTTGGTCGGCGGGTCGGTCCTGCGGCGAGCTCAGTCGGTTCAGGAGGACAATCGTCGCCTGGAGAGCGAGCGCAACCGTCTGGTCGAGATGTTCATGCAGGCGCCGGGGTTCGTGGCCATCCTGACCGGCCGCAACCACTGTTTCCAGATGCACAACGACGCCTACAGCCAGTTGATCGGCCATCGCGACATCGCGGGCAAGTCCATACGCGACGCCCTGCCGGAACTGGTCGGACAGGGCTATTACGAGTTTCTGGACACCGTCTTCGAAACGGGCGAGCCCTACGAAGGGCGAGAAAGCCTGGCGAAATTACAAAGGACTCCCGGCGGCCCGCTGGAAACCCTCTATCTCAACTTCATCTATCAGCCGATCCGTGACGAGGCGGGCGCCGTGGTCGGCATCTTCGTTCAGGGCCATGACGTCACAGCCAACGTCCTGGCGACCCAGCGCCAGAAACTGATGATCGACGAGTTGAACCATCGGGTTAAGAACACCCTCGCCACGGTCCAGTCGATCGCCATCCAGACCGCGCGTTCCCACGTCGACCCCGCCACCTTCGCCGCAACCTTCCAGTCGCGGATACTGGCCCTGTCTCACACCCACGACCTGTTGACGCGAACCCATTGGGAAGGCGCGGATCTGCGGGCGATCCTGGAACACGAAACCGAAGCCTTCGGTCCCACCCGCATCAATCTCAACGGCCCTGCGACGGCGCTGCCCCCCGCCACAGCCCTGTCCCTGGGCATGATCTTCCATGAGCTTGCGACAAACGCCGCCAAATACGGAGCCCTTTCCACGCCCGATGGGCGTGTTCTGATCGACTGGAGTTTGGCCGATCAACGCGACCGAAAGCTGAAGCTTGTCTGGCGTGAAATAGGCGGTCCGAAAGTTACGCAACCGGACAGAAGAGGCTTCGGTAGCCGATTGATTGAACGAAACATTCGCCACGATCTGGCGGGGGAGATCGATCTAGTCTACGCCAGCGATGGATTGATTGCGGAACTGACGGTTCCACTCGACAGGACACCCGCCCCATGACCCAACCTCTAAACGGTCGCCGCATACTTGTGGTGGAAGACGAATCCCTGGTCGCCATGTTGCTCGAGACCATCCTCGAGGACATGGAGTGCATTCCCGTCGGCCCAGCGTCCAATATCGACGATGGTGAAGCCATGGCGCGCGACACTGTCGATCTCGACGCCGCCCTGCTGGACGTCAATGTCGCCGGCCGTCAGGTCTTCCCGGTCGCCGAGGCGCTGAAGGCGCGCGGCGTGCCTTTCGTCTTCTCCACCGGCTACGGCGAAGGTGGATTGCCGGAAGAGTGGCGCGGCGCCACCACCATTCAGAAACCCTTCACCGAGGCCGCCGTTCGAGACGCCCTGATGAAGGTCATGGGCGTCGCCCAGGTCTAGAGATCAGGCGGACCGTCGATCCTTGCAGGGTCGGCGCTTGTCCTGACGCCGTCTCTCCAGCGGCCGTGCAGCATGGGCTTGCCCAGCCAATAGGCCAGCTCTGCGGGGCGCTGGACATCCCAGGCCGCCAGGTCGGCGACCTTGCCGACCGCCAGGGTTCCGATCTGATCTTGCAGCCCCAGGGCCCATGCGGCTTCCCGCGTCGCGCCCGCCAGGGCTTCTTCCGGGGTCAGGCGAAATTGAACACAGGCCAGGTTCAGGGCGTCGGTCATGGACGCGACAGGAGAGGTGCCGGGATTGCAGTCGGTCGCAACGGCCATGCGAACGCCATGGACGCGTAACAGACCGACCGGGGGCGCCTGGGTTTCGCGTAGCATCAGGAAGGCGCCGGGCAGCAGAACCGCCGTCACCCCTGCCCGCGCCATGGCTTTGATTCCGTCTTCCGTCGCATGTTCTATGTGATCAGCCGACACGGCGCCGTAACGCGCCGCCAAGGCTGCGCCGCCCCCGTTCGACAACTGATCGGCGTGCAGCTTGACCGGCAGGCCCAGGGTGCGGGCCTTGTCGAACAGGCGCGCCACCTCCTCGATCGAGAAGGCGATAGGCTCGCAATAGGCGTCCACGGCGTCCGCCAGCCCCTCGGCCTGTGCGGCCGGCAGGATGTGATCGACGGCCAGATCGACATAGGTGGCGCGGTCCGCCCGGTGCTCGGGCGGAACGGCGTGCAGACCCAGATAGGTGGTGCGCACGCGAACCCCGCCTTCCCGGCCGATGCGGCGGGCGACCCGCAACATCTTCAATTCGCTGTCCTGATCCAGTCCATAGCCCGACTTGATCTCGACCGTGGTTACGCCCGTGGCCTTGAGCCCTTGCAGCCGGTCCATGGCGGAGGCGAACAGTTCGTCCTCCGACGCCGCGCGCGTGGCCTTGACTGAAGCGACGATCCCGCCGCCGGCGCGGGCGATCTCCTCATAGCTGGCCCCGCCCAGCCTCTGTTCGAATTCGCCCGAGCGGTCGCCGCCGAAGACCAGATGCGTGTGACAGTCGATCAGTCCCGGCGTGAGCCAGCGTCCGCCCAGCCGCTCCGTCTCGACCGCCTCCACGGACGGCAAATCCGCGCGCGGTCCGATCCAGGCGATACGACCGTCGGTGATGACCACGGCGGCGTCGCGGATGGCCCCATAGGCGGCCCCGCCTGGAACCATGGTGGCGGCGTGACAGTCGATCAGCAGGCGGTCGGCCTTCATCGGCTCAGGTCCTTGGCGTGGGCGGAAGAGAAAAGCGCGACCAGATCATAGCGATCCCCTGGGAACAGCTGACGAACCCGCGTCACGCCCTGGCCGTCGCGCCAGGTCCGCCTTTCGACAGACAGACAGGCCGCGCCGGGCTTGATCTGCAGCAGACGCGCGGTCACGGCGTCGGCCTCCATGGCGCCGATCCGGTTCTCCGCCTCGGTCCAGGGCTCATAGTCCAGAAGCCAGGTTCCAGGCGGAGTAGATTGAAAATCCACCCTTATCGCTTGGGGAGCCACGGCCAGAGCGATCAGTCGATGCTCCAGGGCCAGAGGGATCGCGTCGGCGCTATGCAGACAGGTCAAGGCCAGGAGCGGACCGCCGGCGGCGAGTTCGATTTCAGCACCGCCGTCCGGATCGCGTTCCATCTGGTCCAGCAGCCTGTAGCCATAGGCCTGGCCCCGCTCCATCACCTCGGCTCGCAGATCGGGGATGGCCAGGAAGGCGGCATGGGCCTTGGGCTGGGCGACGAAGCTGCCGGCGCGCCGCCGACGTCTGACCAGCCCCCTGCCCGCCAGTTCCGACAGGGCCTTGGAGACGGTGGCGCGCGAACAGCCGTATTGGGCGGTCAATTCGTGTTCGAAGGGAATGCGTGCGCCCGGCGACAGCTCGCCCGAGAGGATGCGGCCTTCGAGGTCCGCGTAGATTCGGCGGTGCAGCGGCTCCGGCGTCATCCCAGCACCGTGTTCAGGGCCTTACGGTACCGTGCCTCGATGGCGTCGCGCGCCACATGCCGCCCGTTCCGCACCACCTGCCGCCCCGCCCGCCAGACCGAGGCGACGGCGCCCGCCGGCGCGCCGAAGATCCAGCTGTCCAGCAGGGCGTCGCCCGAACGGCCATGGAAGCCCGCGCCGCGCGTATCCAGGCAAACCAGATCGGCCGATCCGCCGATGACCAGGTCGTTCGCCGCGCCCCCGGCCTGGCGCCCGCCCGCCAGCACGCCTTCGAACAGGGCGCGTCCTGTCGAGCGATCCGCATCCGCCATGACCGAACGGCGCCTCAAGGCCAGCCGCTGGCTGTATTCCAGCATCCGCAGTTCCTCGGCCACGCCGATCTGCACATTGGAGTCGGTCCCCACGCCGAACCGCCCGCCCGCCCGCGCATAGGCGGCGGCCGGAAAGACGCCGTCGCCCAGATTGGCCTCCGTGATCGGGCACATGCCGACGACCGCGCCCCGTTCGATCACGCCCCGCCACTCCGCCTCGGTCACATGGGTCGAGTGGATCAGGCACCAGCGCGGATCGACCGGGGCGTTGGCGAGCAGCCATTCCACCGGCCGGGCGCCGGACCAGGCCAGACAGTCTTCGACCTCCTTAGTCTGTTCGGCCACATGGATATGGATGGGCCCATCGCCTGCCAGACCGGGCATGGCGGCCAGCTCAGCCGGGCTGACAGCCCGCAGGCTGTGCGGCGCGACCCCCACCACAGCGTCCGCCATATCGGCGGTCAGGCGGCGGCAACGGTCGGTCAACTCCGCGAATCCGTCCAGATCGGTGATGAACCGTCTCTGCCCCCGGGTCGGCGCCAGGCCGCCAAATCCGGCGTGGGCGTAGAAGACCGGCAGCAAGGTCAGGGCGATTCCGGTCGTCTGGGCCGCCGCGACAATCCGCGCCGCGATCTCTCCCCGGTCCGCATAGGCCGCGCCGGACGGGGCGTTGTGAAGATAGTGGAACTCGGCCACGCGGGTGAAGCCGCCCTCGAGCATTTCGGCGAAGGCCAGGGCGGTGATGGCCTCGATCTCTTCGGGCCCGCCCCGATCAAGGAAGCGGTACATCAGGTCACGCCAGGACCAGAAATCATCATCGCCGTGTTGGCCCTGGGGTCCACGCGCCTCGGTCAGACCGGCCATGGCGCGCTGGAAGGCATGGCTGTGGACATTGACGACGCCCGGCAAGGCCACGCCGTCTCCTTCGTCCGCGGGTCCGCGGGATACGCCGGTCTCGAGGCTTGAAATCCGACCCCTCGCAATGCCGATCCGCACATCCCGCGCCCAGCCGTCCGGCAAGAGGGCGGCCTCGAACCAGAGGGTGCGATCCACAGGCTGCGGCTCAAGGCTCACTGGACAGGTCCGTCTTGTTGCGATCAATATGTCTAGACATACCACGACGGATGGATTTGGCGAGGGAGGCCGAGATGACGCGTGACTGGCTGACCGTCCATGAAGGCTCGGGGCCGCTGGTGATCGGCTTGCCGCACACGGGGACCGAAATCCCGGACGCCCTGATGGCGCGGTTTCGATCCCCCTGGCTGGCGCGCAAGGACGCCGACTGGTGGGTGGACCGGCTCTATGATTTCGCCGTGGATCTGGGCGCCACTCTGGTGCGCACCGCAGTTTCTCGCAGCGTCATCGACGTGAACCGCGATCCATCCGGCGTGTCCCTGTATCCCGGCATGACCACCACGGGCCTCTGCCCGGTCGAGACCTTCGACGGCGAGCCCCTGTATCGGGCCGGCGAAGCGCCCGATGCGGCCGAGATCGCAGAGCGTCGCGCGACCTGGTTTGATCCCTATCATGCCCAGCTGAAGGCCCAGATCGACCGGCTGCACGCCCGTGGCCCCGTCGTCCTCTATGACGCCCATTCGATCCGTTCTGTCGTCCCGCGGCTGTTCGCCGGCGAGTTGCCCCAGTTCAACATCGGCGACAACGACGGGACCACCTGCGCCCCCGAACTGACCCAGGCCGTCGAGGCCGCCTGCGCGATCAGCGGCTCCAGCCTGATCGTCAACGGCCGGTTCAAGGGCGGCTGGACCACGCGTCACTACGGCCGGCCCCACGCCGGCGTTCACGCTATCCAGATGGAACTGGCGGACCGGGGCTACATGGGCGACCCGGCGAGCCCTTTGTCGCCCGACAACTGGCCCAGTCCCTATGAGCCGGAGCGGGCCGAGGCGATGCGTCGAAACCTGCACCGCGTCCTGACCGCCTGTATCGCCTTCGCCGAGAGCCAGACATGAACCAGCCCAACGCTCGCGTCATCCGAAGCCCGCGCGGATCGGAAAGGACGGCCAAGACCTGGGCGGCCGAGGCGGCCATGCGAATGTTGATGAACAACCTTGATCCCGAAGTGGCTGAACGCCCTCAGGATCTTGTCGTCTATGGGGGCATCGGCAAGGCGGCGCGCGATTGGGCCGCCTTCGACAGGATCGTGGAGACCCTGAAGACGCTGGAGGCCGACGAGACCCTGCTGGTCCAGTCTGGCAAGCCGGTCGGGGTCTTCCGCACCCATGCCGATGCGCCCCGGGTCCTGATCGCCAACTCCAACCTCGTGCCCAAATGGGCGACCTGGGAGCATTTCTCGGAACTCGATCGCAAGGGCTTGATGATGTACGGCCAGATGACGGCCGGATCCTGGATCTACATCGGCACCCAGGGCATCGTCCAAGGCACGTATGAGACCTTCATGGAGGCGGGCCGCCAGCACTACGGCGGCGACTGGTCCGGAAAAATGGATCCTGACGGCAGGCCTGGGCGGCATGGGCGGGGCCCAGACCTTGGCCGCGACCATGGCGGGGGCGTCCTGCCTGGCGGTGGAATGCCAGCAAAGCCGGATCGAGATGCGGCTGAAGACACGCTATCTTGATGTGGCGGCCCAGAGCCTGGACGAAGCCCTGGCCCTGATCGAAGACGCAAATCGGACTGGAAAACCCATATCTGTCGGCCTGTTGGGAAACGCCGCTGATATCTTGCCTGAAATGGTCAAACGCGGCGTGCGGCCGGATCTGGTGACGGACCAGACCAGCGCCCATGACCTGGTGAACGGCTATCTGCCGGCCGGCTGGACCGTCGCCGAGTGGGAAGACAAGCGGGTCAGCGAACCCGCCTCGGTCGCGGCGGCCGCCCGCCCCTCCATCGTGGCCCACGTCCGCGCCATGCTCGACTTTCAGTCGGCCGGGGTTCCTGTCGTCGATTATGGCAACAATATCCGTCAGGTCGCCTTTGACGAAGGGGTGACGAACGCCTTCGACTTTCCCGGCTTCGTCCCCGCCTATATCCGCCCCCTGTTCTGCCGCGGGATCGGACCGTTCCGATGGGCGGCCCTGACCGGTGATCCGGACGATATTCGCAAGACCGATGCGGCGATGAAGCGGCTGTTCCCGGACAACGCAGGTCTGCATCGCTGGCTCGACATGGCCGGCGAACGTATAGCCTTCCAAGGACTTCCGGCGAGAATCTGCTGGATTGGATTGGGAGAGCGCCACCGGGCGGGCCTGATGTTCAACGACATGGTGGCGTCCGGAGAACTGTCGGGACCGATCGTGATCGGCCGGGACCATCTCGACTCCGGCTCGGTCGCCAGCCCGAACCGTGAGACCGAGGCCATGATGGACGGATCAGACGCGGTTTCGGACTGGCCCCTTCTCAACGCGCTTCTGAACACAGCCTCGGGCGCCAGCTGGGTCTCGCTGCACCACGGCGGCGGGGTCGGCATGGGCTATTCCCAGCATTCGGGCGTCGTGATCGTCGCCGACGGCACGCCGGAAGCGGCGCAGCGGCTGGAGCGGGTCTTGTGGAATGATCCGGCGACGGGCGTCATGCGCCATGCCGACGCCGGTTACGACATCGCCCGCGCCGCGGCCCGCGAACACGGCCTGAACCTCCCCAGCCTGAAGGCCTGACCTCCATGACGACCCTGACCCTCGGCCGTTCGCCCCTGACCCTGGCCCAGTTGCGCAGCGTCCTGGACGGCCCCGTGACGGTCGCCGTCGCCCCTGAAGCCTGGACCGATGTGGACAGGGGCGCCGCGACCATCGCCGCCATCGTGGCCGAGGGGCGCACCGTCTATGGCGTCAACACCGGCTTCGGCCTGCTGGCCAACACCTCCATCGCGCCCGCCGACCTGGAGACCTTGCAGCGCAACCTGGTGCTCAGCCATGCGTGCGGTGTCGGCCCCTTGCTGCCGAACAGCGTGACGCGGCTGCTGATGGTGCTGAAGATCGCCTCCCTGTCACGCGGCGCCTCGGGCGTTCGGCGCGAAACCCTCCAGGCCCTGATCGCGCTCGTCAACGCCGACATCCTGCCCTGTATCCCTTCCAAGGGCTCGGTCGGGGCCTCGGGCGACCTGGCCCCTCTGGCCCATATGAGTTGCGTCCTGATCGGGGTCGGCGAGGCCCGGTGCAAAGGCCAGACTCTGGAGGCCGAGGCCGCACTTGAGCGGGCCGGGCTCAAGCCTTTGGTCCTGGGCCCCAAGGAGGGACTGGCGCTGCTGAACGGGACACAGTGTTCGACCGCCCTGGCCCTGGCGGGTCTGTTCGCAGCCGAGGCGGTCTTCGCCGCCGGCGTGGCGGCGGGGGCCCTGTCGGTCGACGCCCTGAAGGGATCGGACGCGCCGTTCGACGCCCGCATCCACGCCCTTCGGGGTCAACCCGGTCAGATCGCCGTGGCCGCACGGCTCAGGACCCTGATGGCGGGTTCGGCCATCCGTGACAGCCACCGCGACGACTGCGCCAAGGTGCAGGATCCCTATTCGCTGCGCTGCCAGCCTCAGGTCATGGGGGCGGTGCTGGACGTCCTGGCCACGGCGGCCGCGACGCTGGAGCGCGAAGCCAACGCCGTGACGGACAATCCCCTGGTCTTCATCGAGGACGGCGATGTCATATCCGGTGGAAACTTCCATGCTGAACCCGTTGCTTTTGCAGCCGATCAGATCGCCATGGCCCTGTGCGAGATCGGCAATATCTCCGAACGCCGGACCGCCATCCTGGTCGATCCGAAGATGAGCGAACTGCCGGCCTTCCTGGTCAAGGAAAGCGGCCTGAACTCGGGCTTCATGATCGCCCAGGTCACGGCGGCGGCCTTGGTGGCCGAAAACCGGATGGTGGCCCATCCGTGCAGCGTGGACACGGTTCCCACCAGCGCCAATCAGGAAGATCATGTCTCGATGGCGACCCACGGCGCTAGGCGGCTGCTGGACATGGCCGAGAATACGGCGACCGTGGTCGGAATCGAGTTGCTGGCGGCGGCCCAGGGGCTGGAATTCCATCGTCCCCTGACCAGTTCGCCCCTGCTGGAACAGGTCGTCACCGTCGTGCGTGAAGCGGCCGCGCCCTACGCCAGCGACCATTATTTCGCGCCGGATATCGCCAGGGCCACCGACGGCGTGCGCGCGGGACGGTACCGCCTCTTCGCGCACGACCTGCTGCCGTCCGCATAGGTCGCTGACCTCTATTCGTCCAGCGGCTGAAGCGGGGCCCGGCGCAGGGCTGAAAGATTAGCGGAATTCGTGCAGAAGCAGACGGTTCTCAACTGGCGCATGACCAGTTGGAAGTGGGCGACCACCGCCTCCGTGGACACCATCGCCGCCGACAGGACGCCGGCGGCCTGACCCGCGATGTCGGCCCCAAGGCGGATCGCGCGCGCGACGTCCAGACCGTCGCGCACGCCGCCCGAACCGATCACGACCGCGTCTGGACAGGCCCGGCGCACATCAACGATGGCCCGCGCGGTCGGCATGCCCCAGTCGCCAAAGGCGGCGGCGTGGGCCCTGTCGGCGGGATCCGTCGCCCGCTCGCCCTCGATGAGCGCCCAGTTCGAACCGCCCGCGCCGGCGATATCCACGGCCGCGGCGCCCATGTCGATCAGACGGCGCGCGGTTCGGCCCGACAGGCCGGCTCCGGTCTCCTTGACCACCACAGGAACCTCGACCCTGCGGATCAGAGCCTCCAGTGCGGCGCCGACGCCCCACCAGTCGCGATCGCCTTCGGGCTGACAGGCTTCCTGAAGCGGGTTCAGATGGACGATCAGGGCGTTCGCCCCGATCATGTCGATCACCCGCCGCGCCTCGTCCAGACCGAACCCCCGCGTCAGTTGCGCCGCGCCGATATTGGCCAGGATGGGGGTATCGGGCGCCCGGTGGCGCAGCCCCATGTCCAGGCCGCCGCTGGCCCCCTCTTCCAGAGCCGTGCGTTGGGACCCGACCGCCAGGGCGATTCCCAGGTGCTGGGCCGCCTCGGCCAGACGGGCGTTCACGGCCTCGGCCCGCGCCGGACCGCCGGTCATGGCGCTGATCAGCAGGGGCGCCTTCAATCGGCGCCCCAGGAAGTCGGCGCCCAGGTCGATTTTGTCGTGATCCAGATCCGGCAGGGCCTCGTGCACGAACCGGATCGCGTCGAACCCGGCGTCGCGGGCGTGCCGACCACGCCCGGACAGCACCACGTCGAGGTGCTGATCCTTGCGGCCTGGAGCGCCGGGCGAAATAGCGTCGGTCATTCGGCTCGCCTAGGACCGGATCGTGGCCCGCATGGGGCGGTCAGGGCTGGCGTTCGACGGTCAGGGCATAGGCGCCCGTCTCATTCGGACCCAACGACCGGGCTCGGACGACGAACCAGCCGTCTTCCGGCGCGGTCCAGTCCAGCTTGGCGTGGGTGTCCGAAAGACCGTCGTCGTCGGCGGCCAGGCTGGTGAAGTCCTCGCCGTCCTCGCCCAGGTCGATGAAGGCGTCGAAGGCGTTGGAGACCAGGGTGATCCGCAGTTTCTCGTCCTTCTTCGCCTGGAACCGATAGGCGTCGTAATAGGCGCCCCCGTCGATCAGGGCGTCGGAAAGGCTCAGCGTGCCGCGCGCCGTCGCGCCGACCAGAATACTGCCCGGCTTGGGCTCCGGGCCGCGATCGATCAACGCCAGCGAATAGAGCCCCTTCCCCTCGTTCGACAGCGGAGAGGCCCGCAGGATGTAGTCGCCGGACGACGGCAGGGTGAAGTTCAGACGCGAATCCGTGCCCTCGCCCAGGCCGTCGTCATCGCTCGACAGGGCGGAAAACTCGCCGTCGGCGGCGCTGATCTCGAGATAGGCGTCGAAATCGCCGGATCGCAGAACGGCCTGGACGCGCTGGCCTTCCTGGCCGGTGAATACATAGGCGTCATAGTGTTTGCCCTCGTCGTTCTGGGGCTTTTCGGGCGTGATCTCGCCTTCCACGGTCTGACCAAAGGTGATCGCAGACGGCGCAGGGGGCGGGGCGACTTCGCTGATCTTGAGGGTGAAACGGCCTTCGCCGTCATCGCCCAGGGCGCGCGCCTCGATCACATAGTCGCCGGCTGTCTCCAGCGTCTGGACGATGCGTGAATCCGTGCCCGATCCGGCGCCGTCGTCGTCCTGATCCAGGACCGAATTGTCCGACGCCTGGCGCAGGGTCAGATAGGTGTCGAAATCCTTCGACGACATCTCGATGGCGACGCGCTGGCCCGCCTCAGCCGCGAACCGATAGAATTCGGCGCGCTGGCCGTCGTCGTTCAGTCCCGTCTCATCGTTCAGATTCCCGTCAATGCTGTCGCCGACGGCGATGGGCTTGGCCGGCGGCGCAGGCGGCGCTTCCGACAGGCCCAGGGTGTAGGCGCCCTCCCCATCCCTGATGGCGGTGACTCGAGCCAGATATTCCCCAGCCGTCGGGGCGGTAAAGACGAGGCGCGAGTTCAGTCCGTCGTCGGGTCCATCGTCGTTCTGAGCCAGTTCGGCGAAGTCGGCCCCGTTCATCCGGCCGACGCGAACCAGCGGATCGAAGGCCTCGGACTCCAGGGTGACGATCACCCTCTGACCTGCAGCGGCGCGGAAGCTGTAGGCGTCGTAACGGCCGCCGTCTTCCTGTTCCGGATCACGGTCCGTCAGCGTCCCGGCTCGCTCATCACCGACGCGAAGGCCGACCGGACGCGGTGCGCGCGGGGGGGCTGGTCGTTCGCGCAGGGACAGGCTGTAGTCCCCGCCTTCCAGCCCGGCCAGGGTGCGGGCGCGCAGAACATAGGTCCCGCTGGTTTCCGGCGTGAAGCGCAGCCGGGCGTCCGTGCCTTCGCCCAGGCCGTCGTCATCTTCGGCCAGCGGTTCGTCGCCGCCTTCGGCATAGATGGCCAGATAGGCGTCGAAAGCGTCGGACCTCAGCACCGCCTCCAGCCTCTGCCCCGCACGCGCCTCGAATCGGTAGGCGTCATAACGATAGGCGTCGTCGCCGGTCGTGGCCGCGTCCGTCTCGGTCAATGCGCCATCCACCGCAGCCCCGATGCGCAGGCCCTGTACGTCCTGAGCCAAGGCGGGCGAGGCGGCCCAGACGAGGGCAAGGGCGCTGGCGGCGGCGACGAGGGACGAACGCTTCATCAAGAACACTCCGGAGTTTGTCGCGGATCATAGACGCCGAACCATGACGGCTGTAAATCGCCGCATCCTCATCCCCCCGGAGTCTTCCCCATGTCAGCCAAGCCCGCACGCGCGACCCTGATCGACGGCAAGGCCTTTTCGGTCGACCTGGTGGACCGCGTCGCCGCCGCCGCCGCGCGTCTGGAAGCCAGCCAGGGCGTCAAGCCGGGCCTGGCCGTCGTCATTGTCGGCGAGGATCCCGCCAGCCAGATCTATGTTCGCAACAAGGGCGAGACGACCCTGCGCGCGGGCATGCGGTCCGACACGCACCGTCTGGACGAGACCACGACCCAGGACGAGCTTCTGGCCCTGATCGCCCGTCTGAACGCCGACGCCGGCATCCACGGCGTCCTGGTTCAGCTGCCCCTGCCGAAACACATCGATTCATCGGTCGTGCTGGACGCCATCGATCCCGACAAGGATGTGGACGGCTTCCACGTGGTCAACGCCGGACGCCTGGCGGTCGGCCTGCCGGGCCTGGTCCCCTGCACCCCCCTGGGCAGTCTGATGCTGCTGAAGGACCAGCTGGGCGATCTGACGGGCCTGAACGCCGTCATCGTCGGCCGGTCCAACATCGTCGGCAAGCCGATGGCGCAACTGCTGCTGGGCGAAAGCTGCACTGTCACCATCGCCCATTCCAGGACCCGCGACCTGCCTGCCCTCTGCCGCACCGCCGACATCCTGGTCGCCGCCGTCGGCCGGCCGGAGATGATCAAGGGCGACTGGATCAAGCCGGGCGCGACCGTGATCGACGTCGGCATCAACCGCGTTCCCTCGGCCGACCCGGTCAAGGCGGCGGAAGGAAAGACCCGCGTCGTCGGCGACGTCGCTTTCAAGGAAGCCGTCGAGATCGCCGGACGCATCACCCCCGTCCCCGGCGGCGTCGGCCCCATGACCATCGCCTGCCTGCTGGCCAACACCTATTCGGCGGCCTGTCGCTCGATCGGCGTCGAACCGGAGCCATTGGACGCTTGAAGCGTTGCGGTCCTGAGGCGATAGTCGCCGCACCGGCGCAATCGCCGACAGGGGAAAATCCATGGCTCGCTTCAACGCTCGCGCTCTGGCTCTGACGACCGTTCTCGTCGCGGCGCCCGCCGTCACCGGCTGCGGCTACAACACTATTCCGACCAAGCAGGAACGGGCCGAGGCGGCCTGGGCCGATGTCCAGGCCCAGTACCAGCGTCGCGCCGACCTGGTGCCCAATCTGGTCGCCACCGTCCAGGGCGCGGCGATCCAGGAACGCACCACCCTGACGGACGTGATCAACGCCCGCGCCCGCGCCACCTCGGTCAATGTCTCGGCCGCCGACCTCAGCAATCCGCAGGCCTTCCAGCAATATCAGCAGGCTCAGGGCCAACTGTCCGGCGCCCTGTCGCGCCTGCTGGTCTCGGTCGAGGCCTATCCCCAGCTTCAGGCCAATCAGAATTTCCTGACTTTGCAGTCCCAGCTGGAAGGCACCGAAAACCGGATCACCATCGCGCGCCGCGACTACAATGAGGCCGTGCGCGACTACAACACCACCCTGCGCACCTTCCCGAACGTGATCTGGGCCAAGACGGTGCATAGCGGATCGCAACCGATGCAGTTGTTCACCGCCACGGCGGAGGCCCAGTCGGCGCCCCAGGTGAACTTCAACCTGAACGGCGCTCCGGCCGCCACGCCCGGCGGCGGCGCCGCGCCGGTCGCGCCGGGCTCGACCCCGCCCGCCCCGTGAGCCTTCGCCCCGTTCGGACAGGACGTCCAGCGGGCGTCGTCGCCAGTCTGTTCGGTCTGATGGCCGTCCTGCTGTTCGCCTTGCCGGCGACGGCGCAGACGAAGCTCGACTTTCCGCCCCTGTCCGGACGCGTGGTCGATCAGGCTGATCTGCTGGATACGGCGACCGAACAGGCGCTGACCGACAAGCTGGCCGCGTTGGAAGCCCGATCCAGCGACCAGTTGGTGGTGGTCACGGTCCGCAGCCTGCAGGATCAGGAGATCGAGGACTATGGCTATCAGCTGGGCCGGGCCTGGGGCATCGGACAGAAGGAGGGCGACAACGGCGCCCTGCTGATCGTCGCCCCGACCGAACGCAAGGTGCGGATCGAAGTCGGGTACGGGCTGGAGCCGATCCTGACCGACGCCTTCTCGTCCATGGTCATCCGCGACGACATCCTGCCGGCCTTCCGCGACGGCGACTATCAGACAGGCGTCGTCAGGGGCGTGGACGCCTTGATCACCCAGCTGGAGCTGGATCCGGCCGAGGCCCAGGCGCGGGCGGCCGCCGCGGCGACCGAACCAGAGGGCGCGGGCGGCGCGGTGATCCTGCCTGTTGTCATCATCGGCTTGATCTTCACCATCTTTTTGGTCGGCGTGATCGGTTCGGGCGGACGCGGGCGTCGTCATCGTCGCGACGGCGTCACCCCCATCCTGATCTGGGCGGCGTCGGAGGCTTTGAGAAACGCCGGTCGAGGGGGCGGCGGGGGCGGCTTCGGCGGCGGCGGCGGAGGATTTGGCGGCGGCGGAGCTTCGGGAGGATGGTGATGCGGTTTACCGAAGACGACCGCGCGCGGGTCGCCGACGCCATCGCCTCGGCCGAGCGCGGCACCTCGGGCGAGATATTCTGCGTCGTCTCGCGCGGGGTCTCGTCTTACGCGGATGTCAGCCTGGCCTGGGCGGCCGCCGCGGCCCTGCTGGCGCCGACCGCGCTCATCCCGCTGGGCTTCACCCTGTCCTGGCCGGTCGGAGACGGTTGGGAAGCCGCCCACGTCACGGCCCAGGCCGTCGGCGTCGGTCAAGCCCTGGCCTTCTACGCCCTGGTCCAGGCGGTGATCTTCGTCGCGGTCTTCCTGCTGACCCGCATCCCGCCGGTGCTCCGTTGGATCACGCCGCGCAGTCTGCGTCAGGCCCGTGTGCGCAAGGCGGCCCTGCAGCAGTTCCTGGCGCATGGCGTCCACGTCACGCGCGAGCGAACCGGGGTGCTGATCTTCGCCGCCCTGAAAGAACATCAGGTCGAACTGATCGCCGACGAACTGATCCACCAGAAGGTCGATGAAGGGGTGTGGGCCGACGCTGTCGCCGCCCTGACCCGTCAACTGAAGGCCGGCCGACCGGTCGCCGGGTTCGAGGCGGCCATCGACCAGTGCGGCCGGGTCCTGGCGGCCCATTTCCCGCCCCGCGCCGACAATCCCAATGAACTGCCGGATCATCTGGTCCTGCTTTGATCGTCGCACAGGGGTCGCAATCGGCGGCCAAAAGGCCTAGCCGTCCGCTGGATTCGGACACGTCCCTGGGAAATCATGCCCCGCCTTCTGACCTATAACGTCCATCGCTGCGTCGGGACGGACAAGCGTCTGGATGTCGATCGCATCGTCGCCGTGATCGGCGAGCACGAAGCCGACATCGTCTGCCTTCAGGAGCTGGACGTGGGCCGGGCCCGTACCGGCAAGGTGGATCAGGCCGAAGCCATCGCCGAAAGCCTGGCCATGACCTCGCGGTTCCATCCGGCCATGAGGGTCGAGGCCGAACTGTATGGCGACGCCATTCTGACGCCGCATCCGGACAAGCTGATCCGCGCCGACGCCCTGCCCACGGTGCGCGGCATCCCCGGCCTGGAGCCGCGCGGCGCCATCTGGTCCGAGATCCAGATCGAGGGCGTCGGGGTCAATGTGCTGACCACCCATCTGGGCCTGGTCCCGCGTGAACAACGCCTGCAGGCGGCGGCCCTTGCGGGCGACGGCTGGTTGGCCGGCTGCACCGGCCCCACCCTGCTGGCAGGCGACTTCAACGCCACTTCGATCACCCGGCCCTACCAGACGCTGGCGCGCCGATTGGGCGATTGTCAGCGCCTTTTGAACCTGAAGCCGTCGGTCAAGACCTTCCCCTCGGGCTTCCCCGCCATCCGTATCGACCATTGTTTCGTCAGCCCGGAGATCCGCATCACAGGGGTCAAGGCGGACTTCTCGCCCCTGGCTCGGGTCGCCTCGGATCACCTGCCGCTGATCATCGACTTCGAGATCGTCCAGCCGTCCCGCTAGGACGAGGCCCCTAGCCGGGGGCCTGGCCGCCTTCCGACGCGGGCCGCGTGCGGTGCGAACGGTTCAGCCTTTTCCAGGGCCGCCAGGCGTCGGTCGATGAGGTGGGGTCGCCCAGTTGCCATTCGGCGAAGATCCGCTGGATCCGCGTCGGCGGATCCGAACCCAAGGACTTGAGCCGGTCACTGCCGAAACTGCTGATGGCCGCGCCCGTCGACCCCAGCACCCCCTCCACAGCCGCAAAATCCTGAGCTGGGACGCCGATCCAGTGACCGATGGTGCGATGGCGATGATGGACGATGACCGCGCGGCCGGCCGCATCGGTCGGCTCGACCGCGACGTCGCATTCGGTGTCCAGCCCCATCGACCGGTTGTTCAGATTGGACGATCCGATCCGCAACAGCCGATCATCGATGATCGACACCTTGGCGTGAACGATGATGCGGTCGCCCTCCGCCGTCAAAGGCGCGAAGGCGAAGAACCGATTGTATTTGTCGGCCTGTTCAAGCCGGTACAGCACCTCGGCGCGGGCCGTATCCATGGTCATGCTGTCGAACCAGCTGGGGCTCTTGCCGGTAGAGACGACAACCACTTCCGGACCGTCGACCTCGGCCAGTCGCTCGGCCAGGGCGGCGGCGATGATCGGCGAGGTGAAATACTGGTTCTCGAAATAGATCAGTCGTTTCGCCCGCCGGATCGCCTCCAGGTGCAAGGCCTCGTTTTCGCGCACCTCGTGGCGGCCGCTCCACTTGGGTTCGGTGCGGGCGATGCCGACCGGCGCCTCGGTCATCTGCACCGGCACGCCGTCAGGCCAGGGATCGCTCTCCACCTCGTCCGGCACGGTCCGTTCCCAGGTCGCCTTGAACCAACGTTCGCGCGCCAGATCGCCAAGAGCGCGCGCGGCCGGCCCATCCATCACACACATCACCTCATGGCGGGCCTTGCAGATCACGCCGTTCGGCAGGGCGCGACGCGGATCTCCGTCCAGATGTTCGACGGAATCCCAACGATCCGTCGAGATGTCGCCCCCGCCGCAGAAGGCGACGCGGTCGTCAATGACGATGACCTTCTGGTGGTGACAGGCCCCGATGGGGCCAGGCGCGTCCATGCGGAACTCGACCATCCGCTTGCGGAACCAGCGCTGGGCGCGGTGGGGATAGAAGCCCTGGGACGCCGCAATCAGCAACGGGGACTTCCAGATCAGCAGCCGGACGTCCAGGTCCGGCTTGCGCTTCACCAGCATGCGCAACTGGTGGCCGATCTCATGCTGTCTTTCGCCGGGCCGGGTCTCCGGATCCAGGTGGGTGCGGGGGTCGAACTGCCAACCCAGGACGACGATCGACCGTTCAGCTTTCTGGAGGGCGGAGGACAGCGCGTCGAAATAGGTTTCGTTCTCCATCAGGATGGAAAACCTGTGCGCGATCTCGCTGCGCCAGACGCCCGCTCCGGGGGTCAGCAGACTGCCGTCATAGCTGTCGCCGTCTTGGGTCATTCAGCCTGCCTGCCCGATTCGCATGACACCGCGATGCGGACGCCCTCCTCTTCTCCGTTTCATGCACGCCACGCCCGGTCAATCTTTACGCGGCGGGATTGTGACGTTCGCCAAACAGGCGCATAAAACAATCGGCCATGGGGGCTGTTGGAGACGCCGTCTATGCAGGCGCTGGTGGAACTGATCGCTGGCTTCATCGCATTGCTGGCGGCTGCCGTACTGTCGCAGTTCGGCGTCGACATCCATTCGCCCCAGCCTGCGGAACGCGAAGTCCATCGCAGCGCAGACTGCCGTCCGGACAAGTCCGCCGCCTTCAGCGCAGATACCAGGCGCGATTGCTGATCGCGAACAGTCCACGTCTGTTGAATCTGTACGGCTTGGACCTTGGGTTTTGACCCGCTAGGGTCGAATCGGCGCGTTCTCGCGCGCCACGCGCATGAATCGAGCTCGACGCCTGATGAAATCCCGTAACCGGCCGCCGCTTAAACTGACCAACGACGAGGCCGTCCCGCCCCTCGAGATGCCGGACACGCCTGCGTCTGACGTCGAGATCGAGGTCGAGGTCGGGCCGACGCCCGAGATTGAAGCCGAGCCGCATGCGGAGTTGGAGCCCCTGCCCGTAAGGCCGCCCGAACGGCCCATGTCCGAACGCCGCCGCCGCCGTCTGGCGGAAGAGGCGCGCCAGGCCGAGGAACGCGCCGCCGCCGCTCTGAAACCCAAGCCGGAGCCCCTGCCCGAGGCCGAGCCTGCCCCGCCGCCCGTCGAATCCCTTGACGTCGTCCCGGCCGTCGCGCCGGAGATCGATCCGGAACCGACGTTTGAATCTTCCGCCGCTGTCGAGATGGCCGTGGCCGCAGGCAAGCCCCCGGCGCCGTTCGAGCTGTCGTCGCCTCAAACCCTGAGATCGAGCGTTTCCGCGCGTGCTGCAGCGACCGCGAGCGGCCGGACCGCCTATCTGATCGCCGTCCTGGCCTCGGCCCTGTGGATCGGCGGCGTCGCTTCATGGGCCGCGTATGAGTTCGGCTCCGGCGCGGCGGACCTGGATCCGTTGCGCTTCGCCATCTACGCCCTGATGGCGCTGGCGCCGGCCGGCCTCGCCATAATGCTGGCCCACGCCGTACGTCAGGGCGCCGGTCTGGCCGCCGAGACACGGCGCGCCCGCGATATGGCCGAGGCCCTGGTCGCGCCGACCGCCCTGGCCGCCCAGCAGACCGGCCAGGTGCTGAATTCCCTGCGGACCGATATCGACCACGCAGCCCTCGCGGCCGAACGCGCCCGCAACGACATGGTCCTGTTGCGCCAGGCCCTGGCCGAGGAGACGGATCGCCTGAACGCGGCCGCCGAGAACGCCGCCCGCACGGCGCGTCGCCTGACCGAAAACCTCGCTCGCGAGCGTGATCAGATGCAGACCCTGGGCGTCCATCTCGACAGCCAGGCCACAGGCGTCATCGATGCGGTCGAGCGGCAGTCGCGAATGGTCGCCGACGCCTCCGACCTGGCCCAGGCCCAGCTCCGCGAGGCCGAGGCCGCCCTGGCGGCTCGCGCCGCCGATCTGGCCGCCGCGGCCGGCGAGGCCCAGGACGCCGCCCGCGTCGCCGCCGACGACCTGGCCCGCCAGACCATCCGGCTGGAAAACGCCGGCTCCGGCGTGGCCGAACAGATCCAGTCGGTCGAACAGGGGCTGAGCCAGCAGCGGGCCGCCCTGGTCACGGCCGCCTACGCCCTGCGCACCGATCAGGAAGATTTCTCCGCCCAGGTCGAGAGCCAGCGGGCCCAGTTCGTCGAAAATCTGTCGGCGACACGCACAGCCGCCGATGAAATGGGCCGGACGTCTCAGACCTCGATCGAAAGCCTGCGCGAAATCCTGGAAGCCGCCGGCGACCAGTTCCGCGCCCTGGTGGACATGTCCCAACGCGAGGCCGACGGTTTCGACGCCGCAACCAAGGTTTCGCTGGATCGGTTCGAGGCCCTGGCCGCCGACGCCCGCGACACCCTGATGGAGGAAACCCGCCGGGCGCTGGAACAGATGCGCGCCACGGCCGAAGATTCCCGCGCCGCCGCCGCCGACGCCGCCGAACAGGCGCGACTGCGCGCCGACCGGCTTGGCGAGGCCCTGTTCGAGGCGGCCCAAAAGGCCGATCAGGCCGCCGACGCCCGTATAGAGGACGCCCGTCGCATCGTCGGCGAGACCTCGGGCCTGGTGGACGAGGCCGGCGAGCGGATGGTCAAACGGCTGGAAAACCTGGTGGACCGCCTTAACTCCGCTCTGTCCGAGATCGACACCGCCGTCGCCGATGTGGACGAACGCGCCGCGCGTCTGCCGGAACAGGCGCGCGCCCGCGTCGACGCCGTCCGCGCCAGCGTGGAGGAAGGCCTGGCCTCCCTCGCCGCCGCCTCGCGCAAGGCCGCCGAAGACACGGAGGCCCTGGATGTCGGCTTCCAGGAACGGGTCCGCCGCAACTATGACATGCTGACCGAGGCCGTGCGCCTGATGGGGGTGGTCTCGGGCGACGCCCCGACCGGCCGGATTCGCGAGCTTCCGCCTGAGCCGGAACGCCATCGGCAGCCGCGAAGCGCCACGCCGACCGAGCCCTCGCCGGAAGACAGGGCGGCCGACAGAGGCTTCGGGCTTCGCAATCGTCTGCGTCTGGCCCCGACGGAAACGCCGCGCGCTGCGCCTGCGCCGGACGCGGGCCTCGACTGGAACGATCTGGTGTCCGGCGGCCGCGACGATCCGCCTCTGGATCTGGACACGCCGACGGCCAGCCCTGCGGAAACCGCCGCCCTGTCGGACCGGGTCGCGGCCGCGATCCGCCGCATGGGCGTCGATCCCAATGCGCTCCTGCCCCGTTCACGCGTGGAAGAGGCGGCGCGTCTGCTGGGCGACGGCGACGCCGACGGCGCGCGTCGCATCGTGCGCCGTGTGGCGCCGGCTGCCGTCCGCAGCGTCTCGCGCCGTGTGCTCAGCGACCCCGAACTGCGCGCCGACGCCGAGCGTTATGTGGCCGTCTTCTCTCAGGACATATCCACCTACGCGCGCAGCGGCGACGCTCAGGCCGTGCAGAACCGCCTCGCCTCTGACGGGGGTCGCGCCTTCATGCTGTTGGACGCGGCCGTTGGAGACCTCGGTTGAGGCTTGACGGCGGACCCAAGTTCGAGCCACCTGCCTCGGTCACGAAAACGTCACGCGGTGGGCGGGGTTTAAGGTCGAAATGACGAACGAGACCGAAGGCCCCAACCGGCCTGACCGACGCCCCGGAATTGCGATCTGCACCTATGACGGCGATTCCGGCTGGGATCTGGTCGAGGATCTTTCCGGCGAAGCCTGGAGTCCCCCGGGGGCCCGCACGATCCGGGTGTCCATGGGCGATCCGGACGCCCTGGCCGACACCTTGGGCGCGGATCTGAAAGACGGGCGCTGCCGCGCCGTTCTCCTGGTCGGTCGCACGCACAAGGGCGCCGCCTTCCGCATCCAGATGCGGGCTGAAAACAGGGCCTTGGACCGAAAGGACCGTCTGTCTGTCACCGGTCCGGGCCTGGCCCGCACCACCGCTCCCGTCGCCGACATCCTGCGCGCCCTTCATGCCTCCGGCCTGCCCGCCGAGGCCTCGTCAGAGGCTGAGGACGATGCGGGCTCCTATCTGCTCTATCGCATCCTCGCCGACCTCGACGATGGACCGCACACCCCCGCCGTGGGCCTGTTGCGGTCTCCGGCGTCCGCGGATGAGACGGCGGTGAAGAAGGCGGTCAAGGCCGCCGCCTCGATCATGGCCGGCCATATGGCCCTGTCGCCTCGAACCTAGCCCGAGCAACCAGCATCGGCTTCAAGGCCATGACAGCGATCAGGCCCAATCCGGCCAGGCCGGCCATCGCCAAGTATCCGCCCGCGCCATAGGCGTCGTACAACGGACCGCTCGCCAGGGTAGCCAGACCGATCAACACCCCCGCCGACAGGGTCGAGCTCAGGGTCTGGGCCGCCGTCTGGCTGTCGCGTGGGGCCAGCCGTTCGATCAGTTCGATCCCGGCCAGATAGCTGGCCGCAAAACTGAGGGCGTGCAGCGCCTGGAGCGGCCACAGGATCCACAACGGGGGCGCCGCCGCCATCAGCCCCCAGCGCAGCACGGCCGCCGTCGCAGCGAGCGCCAGCAGCGGCCAGGCTCCAATCCCGCGCCGACGACGCCAGGGATCGACAATCCACATGAAGCCGATCTCGGCCGCCACGGCGAAGGCCCACAACAGCCCCGTCAGATGCGGTTCAATCCCCTGCCCCCGCCAGACAATCGCGGAGAAACCATAGTAGAAGGCGTGGGCTGCCTGCACCGCGCCTATGGCGACCAGGGCCGTCACCAGAACGGGATCTTTCAACAGTCGCCCCATGCCGCGAAACCGATCCCAGCCGGGGATCGGAGGGCCGTCATGCACCGGCTCGGCGGGCAGCACCCGCCAGGCCACGACCGCTATGCCCAGACAGGCCAGGATCACGCCGACGATGACCGCCTCGGGCCCCGTCGCCCGCAGGACGAACCCCACGGCGATATTGGTCGCGACAAAGGCGGCGGAGCCGAAACCGCGCGGCACGGCGAAGCTGAATCCTTCACGACGGGCCAGTCTCAGGGTGAGAACGTCCGTCAGGGGGATGATCGCCGCCGCGCCTGTCGCGCCGATGAACCAGCAGACCGCCCAGGCTGCGAATCCTTCGGACAGACCCGCCGCTCCGTATCCCAGGCCGGCCAGGGCGGCGAGAAGGGCTATGGGCGTGCGGCGATAGCGGAAGCCGTCGGCCCAGACGGCCAGGGCAGGCCCCGTGATCAGCCGTCCCAGCATGGGGGCGGCCAGAAGGACGCCGATCTCCGCCCCGCTCAGTCCCTGGGCGCGCATCCAGAGGCCGGCGTAGGGCAGGCTGACGCCCAATCCGCCGAACATCAGGACATATTGCAGCGCCGCGCGCGATCTGGATCCCAATTCCATCGCCCGCGCATAGCAGACTTCCCGGATTCGTCAGGCTAGGTTCCTTGCATGACACCGAGTCGCAATCTGATCGTCTTCGCCGCCCTGAACGGGGCTCTTGCCGTCGCCCTGGGCGCCTTTGCGGCCCACGGCGCCGGGCCGCAGGTCAAGACGCTGCTGTCCACCGGCGCCCATTATCAACTGGCCCACGCCGTCTTCGCCCTGGCCTGCACCCTGTGGACCGGCGGCGGTCGATGGGCGCGGATCGCCGGCTGGCTGGGCGCGGCGGGCGGACTTGTGTTCTCGCTCGCCCTGGCCTTCGTCGCCCTGCTCAGTCTGCCCGTCATGGGCGCCGTCGCTCCGATCGGCGGCCTGCTCATGATCGCCGGTTGGCTTTGCCTGGGCTTTGCGGCATTTCGTTCCTAACCCTCAGTACGGCCGCATACGGGCCCAATAGAAAGACCTCGCAAGCATGGCCTTCCCCACGCCCGTCGAGCCGCGTCGCGAACTCTACCCCGAGATCGAACCCTTCGCCTCAGGCTGGATGACCACCGACGGCGTCCACGAAATCTATTACGAGGAAAGCGGCAATCCGCAGGGCCGGCCGGTTCTGGTGCTGCACGGCGGACCCGGCGGCGCCGTCAATCCCGGCATGCGCCGCTATTTCGATCCGGCCCAGTATCGGATCATCATGTTCGATCAGCGCGGCTGCGGCCAATCCCGCCCCCACGCCTCGCTGGAAAACAACACCACCTGGACCCTGATCGAGGACATTGAGCGGCTGCGGGAACGGTGCGGCGTCGACAAATGGGTGGTGTTCGGCGGGTCCTGGGGCTCGACCCTGTCCATGGCCTACGCCATCACTCATCCTGAGCGCGTCCTGGCCCTGGTTCTGCGGGGCATCTTCCTGCTGACCAGGAAGGAGTTGCACTGGTTCTATCAGGACGGCGCCTCGATGATCTTCCCGGACGCCTGGGAAAGGTTCGTCGCCCCCATACCCGAAGCCGAACGGGGCGACCTGATGGGCGCCTATTACAAGCGGCTGATCGGTGACGACGTCGCCGACCGCGAACGTTGCGCGGTCGCCTGGTCCAGCTGGGAAGGCGAGACGGTCAGCGTCGAGGGCCCCAACGCCAGGCCGGACAAGTTCGCCGAACCCGAATTCGCGGTCGCCTTCGCCCGGATCGAGAACTGGTTCTTCACCAACGCGGGCTTCTTTCCGGAGGACGGCTGGATCGTGAAGAATGTGGACCGGATGCGCCACATCCCCTGCTGGATCGCCCAGGGCCGGTTCGATGTCGTCACCCCGATCGCCAGCGCCTGGTCCCTGCACCGGGCCTGGCCCGAAGCGAAGCTGGACATCGTCGCCGACGCCGGCCACGCCTCGTCGGAGCCGGGCATCGTCGACAGCCTGGTCCGCGCCACAGACTGGGCCGTCGGACTCTGATCACAGAAACGGGCGAATGACGGCGCCGGGCAGGTTCGTCCCGCCCGGCGCCGTTCGTCGTCAGGCCGCGTCCACCAGCACGACCTCGGCGTCCGAGATCGCCCTGACGGTCACGACATCCTCCTGGGCGATCGCAGCGCCGTCGCGGGCGTTCAGGCGAACGCCATTGACTTCGATCTCGCCCTTGGCCGGAACCAGATAGGCGCGGCGGTTCGATCCCAGGGCGTAGTCGGCGCTGTCGCCGGCGTTCAGGGTCGCCGCCACGATCCGGGCGTCGGTGCGGATCGACAAGGCGTCCGCATCACCTGCAAAGCCCGAGGCCAGGACCACGAACTGGCCCGAACGTTCGCCTTTGGGGAAGGGTTTGGTGCCCCAGCTGGGCGCCTCGCCACGCTTGGTCGGCTCGATCCAGATCTGGAAGATCCGGGTCAGAT
This sequence comes from Brevundimonas sp. GW821-FHT10A07, assembly GCF_059415785.1. NCBI lineage: Bacteria > Pseudomonadati > Pseudomonadota > Alphaproteobacteria > Caulobacterales > Caulobacteraceae > Brevundimonas > Brevundimonas sp. GW821-FHT10A07. The sequence continues at coordinate 89,490 of NZ_JBWKNX010000004.1, read as the reverse complement.
CGGGCTCGGCGTTGTATTCCGAGTGACGGATGCCGGTGCCCGCGCTCATCACCTGGACGTCCCCGGCCACGGTGCGGCCCTTGTTGCCCAGGCTGTCCTCATGGGTGATGGCCCCGTCGCGGACATAGGTGATGATCTCCATATCGGCGTGCGGATGGGGCGGGAAACCGGTGCCGGCGGCGATTTCATCGTCGTTCCAGACCCGCAGATTGCCCCAGCTCATCCGCTTGGGATCATAGTAGTTGGCGAAGGAGAAGTGGTGCTTGGCGTTCAGCCAGCCATGGTTGGCGCCGCCCAGCGATTCAAACGGTCTACGCTCGATCATCGGTCTATCCTCAGGCCGGGCCGTCCCGGCGTCATTGACTTGACGCCAAGATAGAGATCGACGACCGAACAGAAATAGAAACACCTGAAACTCATCGTTTCCAACGCAGAGGCCGCCATGTCCCGCCTGCCCGACCTCGAGGCCATGGCCATCTTCGCCAAGGTGGCGGAGGCCCAGTCCTTTTCCGGCGCGGCCAACGTAATGGGAATGTCCAAGGCGACCGTGTCCAAGGCGGTTACACGGCTGGAGCAGCAGCTGAAGACCACCCTGCTGCACCGGACCTCGCGCCGCTTCTCCCTGACCGACGCGGGTCGGACCCTGGCGGCGCGCGCGGGCCTGATGCTGGCCGAGGCCGAGGGGGCGGTGTCGGAGGCCCTGGACATGTCGGTAACGCCGCGCGGCCTCGTGCGGGTGGCCGCCCCCATGTCCTTTGGCATGGCCTATGTCGCCCCCGCCCTGCCCGAGTTTCTGGCCACCCATCCCGACGTCTCTGTCGACCTGCATCTGTCGGACGAGGTGATCGACCTGGTCGGCGGCGGATTCGATTGCGCCCTGCGCATCGCCACCCTGCCGGATTCCTCCCTGACGGCGCGTCGCCTGAGGCCTGTCGAGCGCCGGCTGGTGGCCTCGCCGGACTATCTGGCCCAGCGCGGCCGCCCGACCCATCCGCACGATCTGGAGCGTCATGCCTGTCTCGGATACGCCTATATGCCCACCCCCGACGTCTGGCGGTTCATCAATGACGCGGGGGAGGAAGTGTCGGTCCGACCGCGCGGCCCGCTTCGGGCCAACAACTCAGACGCCCTGACCGCCTCGCTTTGCGCGGGCCTGGGAGTCTTCCCTCAGCCGGACTTCATCTACTGGAAGGACGTCGCCGACGGTCATCTGGAGACGGTGATGAGCGAATGGCGACTGGCGCCCATTGCCCTGCACCTGGTCGCGCCGGGGGGCGGGCCGCGACCGGCGCGGGTCACGGCCCTGATGGACTATCTGGCCAGACGGTTCAGCGGCCCCCTGTGGCCCGGTGATACGGTCGGCCGCTGACGCCTCAGCCGCACTTCACCTGCTGGATCACGCCCGACGCCTCGTCATAGACGAAGTTCACCCGGTTCTCGCGATAGTCCATGGTTGCGGCGCAGGTGGTGCACAGGACCCTGAAGCTCTGCCCTTGCGGCGCGGCGGGCAGCGTCGAACGATTGCGCCCGACATAGGCTTGGTAATCCTCGACCTTGCAGGCCTTGAAGGCGGTCTCGCCGCCCGGCGCTGGGGGCGTTGCGGGCGTTTGGGCGCAGGCCGACAGCGCAAGTCCGGCGGCCATCAGGGAACTCAGGATGAAGGCGGTCTTCATGGTCGTCTCCGGGGTCCGTCACGGCCTAGCCGCAGCGGACCTGTTCGATGATGCCGGTGTCGGCGTTGTAGAAGATGTTCAGCCGATAGGCCGAATAGTCCTGGCTGACAGGACAGGTGGTGCAGGTGACGCGGCGGTTCACCACATCCACCGGCACGGGAATCTCGGTCCGGGACTTGCCGACCAGATACTGCATCTCGCCGGCCTTGCAGATGTCGGTCGTCTGGCCGGTCGGCATGCGGCTGCCGACGGGCGGGTTCAGCTGGGCGCGTTCGACTGTGCGGGGCGCCGGCTGGTCGGCGACGGGCGTCGAACAGGCCGCCAGCAGACCCAGTCCCACGAACCCGGCGATCAGGCCGCCTTTTCCCAGCGCCCTTCGTCCGTCTGACGCCAATAGGCCAGATTGGCGCCCTGTTCTTTCAACGTCTTCCAGCGTCCGCGCGCGTGTTGCAGCGCCGGCTCGTCCCGACCGTCGAAAATGATGAAGCATCGTTCAAACCCTTCCGTCACGCCCAGTTCTGCGTCGTCGACGATGAACAGCGCCTGAGCGCCGTTCAGGTTCTCTCCCGATTCGCTCAGCAGCACAGGCTGGCGATCCGCATGGGGCTGATCGGCCCGGCCATGCGGCAGGAAACTCTCATCATGAAAACTCCACAGCCGCTCGTCGACATCGTCCAGCCGATGGGCGTGCGCCGACTTGATCAGGGCGCGCCAGCCCCGCTCGAGGGTCTTCTCGAGCAGGGTCGGCAGCACCTGGTCCAGCGTGGAACGCTCCAGGTGGTAGAACCAGATTTCGGGCTTGCCGCTCATCCGGCTCTACCGTCCGGAACTCAGGCTTCGTAGGCGTCAGCCACCATGCGATCCAGCGTGCGCACGGCGAAGCCGACGCCGCCTTCCGGCACGGTGGGGCTGGGGCTCTTGTTGGCCCAGGCGGTCGGGGCGATGTCCAGGTGGGCCCACGGCACGCCGTTGGTGAAGCGCTGCAGGAACAGGGCGGCGGTGATCGAGCCGCCGGCGCGGCCGTTGCCCGTGTTCTTCACATCGGCGATCTTCGAGTCGATGTGCTGTTCATAGATGTCGGGGATCGGCATCCGCCAGAAATTCTCGCCCACCTTCTTCGACGCCGCCAGGATCGGATCGGCGACCGCGTCCGAGTTGGAAAAGACGCCGGCGTAGTCCAGGCCCAGGGCCACGATCATGGCGCCCGTCAGGGTGGCCAGGTCGATCATGAATTTCGGCTTGAAACGCTGCTGTGTGTACCAGAGGGCGTCAGCCAGGACGAGGCGGCCCTCGGCGTCGGTGTTGATCACCTCGACCGTCTGACCCGACATCGACACGACCACGTCGCCCGGACGCTGGGCGTCGCCGTCCGGCATGTTCTCGACCAGACCCAGCACGCCGACGGCGTTGACCTTGGCCTTGCGGCCGGCCAGGGCGATCATGGTTCCGGTCACGGCGGCCGCGCCGCCCATGTCCCACTTCATGTCTTCCATGCCGTCGGCCGGCTTGATCGAGATGCCGCCGGTGTCGAAGCAGACGCCCTTGCCGACGAAGGCGATCGGCTGGCCGCCGGCCTCGCCGCCGTTCCACTTCATGACCGCCAACTGGCTTTCGCGACGGCTGCCCTGGCCGACGCCCAGCAGGGTGCGCATGCCCAGCGTCTCCATCTCGGCCTCGCCGAGGATTTCGACCTCAAGACCCAGGCTTTCCAGCGCCTTGACGCGCTTGGCGAACTCGGCCGGGTACAGGACGTTGGCGGGTTCGGACACCAGGTCGCGGGCGAAGATCACGCCGTCGGCGACGGCCGACAGGGGCTCCAGCGCGGCCTCGGCGGCGCGCAGGTCCGACGTCACGACGCGGATCGCGGTGATCGACGGGATCTTGTCGGGCTTCTGGGTGGTCCGGTACTTGTCGAACCGATAGGCGGCCAGACGGGCGGCGAAGCCAACGCGGGCGGCCTGTTCCGGCGTCAGGCCCGAGGCGTCGATGGTCAGAACCTCGGCGCCCGACAGTTTCACCGCCGCATAGGCGGCGCCGCCGAAGGCCTCGACCGCCAGGTCGTCCAGCTTGTCCGCAGCCCCGGCGCCGACCAGCAGCACGCAATCGGCGTTCACACCCGACGGCGCGGCGATGCTCAGCGTCTGTCCAGACTTGCCGACGAAACGGCTCTTGGACATGGCTCTGGTCAGGGCGCCGTTGGCCTTGGCGTCCAGTTCCGGGCCTGAACCGGCGAGCGTGCGGTCCTCATGAACCGGCACGGCGAGAATTTCAGCGGCGTCCACGGCAGCGACGAACTCGATCTTCATACAGTGACTCCAGCCAGGCCCCACCCGGCGTTTACAACGGAAGAAAAAGACAAACGGCGCGTCTGCTTGTCGCGGACGCGCCCTCCTGTGCTACTAGATGCGCCTCATTATCGCCGCCTGCAACCGGGCGAAGTCCATCCGCCCATGACCCTGATTCAAAGATACCTTTTCCGCCAGATCTCGCTGCCCGTGGTTGCGGCCTGCGCTTCCTTGGCTGGAATCGGGATTCTGAGCCAAAGCCTCGACCAACTGGAAGTCATTGTCGAACGCGGCCAGAGCGTGTGGGTCATGGTGAAACTGACCCTGCTGGCCCTGCCTCAGCTGCTGGCGGTCATCCTGCCGATCGGTCTGTTCGTCGGCGCCCTCATCGCCCTGACCCGAATGCAGCGCGAGCAGGAACTGACGGCGGCCTTCGCCGGCGGAATGACGCGATGGCAGGTGATCTCGCCCGCGGCGCGACTGGCGTTCCTCGTGCTGATTCTGAATCTCGTGATGACCCTGTTCGCCCAGCCCTGGGCCCAGCGTGAAGCCCGCAACCAGGCTTTCGCCATTCGCACGGACCTGGCGGCCCTGCTGGTCGAGGAGGGCCAGTTCGTCCAGGGACCGGACGGCCTGACCGTCTATGTCCAGCAGATCGAACAGAACGGCCTTCTGAAAAACCTGTTCGTCTACCTCGATGACGGCAAGTCGACTCAGAACTGGAGCGCCGCCGAGGCGCGTTTCGGTCGTGACGCCGCCAATGAACCGGTTCTCACCATGATCGACGGTTCCTGGCAGAAATATTCGTCGCGCGGCGTCCTCGAGACCCTGTCCTTTGACAGATACGACTTCCCCCTGGGTCAGTTCTCCGGCGTGACCGAGCAGATTCGCTACAAGCCGGCCGACCTCTATCTTCGCCAGTTGTTGAACCCCTCGCCCCGCGTGCTGGAGACGGCCGGCTCGCGCGGCGAACTGCTGGCCGAGGCCCACGCCCGCATCGCCGCCCCGCTCTACGCCCTTGTCGCCATGGCCATGGCCCTGGCCGCCATCATGGGCGGATCGTTCAGCCGCACCGGCTATTCGCTGCGGATCGCCAAGGCGGCGGGCGTCTTCCTGTTGGTCCGGGTGATCGGCTACGGACTGGTGGCCGCCAGCGCCTGGAACCCGTGGATGAACATCCTGCAGTATCTGGCGCCCCTGATCGTCGTCGCAGCGGCCGTGCGGCTGCTGTTCCGCGCCCTCAAGCCCCGCAAGCGCCGAAAGTCGCCGGTCATCGACCGGCTGCGCGCGAGATTCGCATGACCATGGCCCTTCTCTCGCCTTCCCGATTGCGTCTGCCTCGGCTGGGGCGGATCGAACGCTATGTGCTGATCCAGCAGCTTCGTTCCCTGGGCGTGGCCCTGGCCGTGATCTCCGCCCTGGTTATGCTTATCGACTTCGTCGAGGTGTCGCGCGGCGTAGGTTCGGATCAGGACCTTTCCGCCCTGCGTATCCTGGGCCTCGTAGCCCTGAAGTCGCCGTCGGTGATCGTTCAGCTTCTGCCCTTCGTCTTCCTGTTCGGAACCTTGGCCGCCTATATCGGCCTGAATCGGCGCAGCGAACTGGTGGCCATGCGGGCGGCGGGCGTTTCGGCCTGGCGGTTCGTGCTGCCGGCTGCAGGCATGGCCTTGGTCCTGGGAGTTCTGACCGTGACCGTTCTGGGTCCGCTCGCTTCGGCCGGCGACGGGCTGTGGCAGCGCGAACGGGCGCGCATCTCCGGAACAGCCCCCGGCGCCAGTTCCAACGACGCCATCTGGCTGCGCGAGGGCGACGACCAGAGGCAGATGATCATTCGCGCCGGGCGGCAGGACCGCGCCAACGCCCGGCTGCTGGATGTCACCTTCTTCATCTACACGACCGATGCAGAGGGCAACCGGGACTTTTCGGAACGGATCGACGCCCGGTCCGCCGCTCTCAGCGCCGGCCGCTGGCGGTTGACCGATGCGGTGGGCGCCAGCATCGGCCAGCGCGCCGTGACCTATTCCAGCCTCGACCTCCTCTCCAGCCTGGCGGATGAAGAGGCCTTCGAGCGGTTCGCCCGCCCCCAATCGACGCCCTTCTGGTCGTTGCCGAATCAGATCCAGCGAATCGAGGACGCCGGCTTCGCCTCCACCGCCTACCGCCTGCGCTTCCAGCAGCTGCTGGTCACCCCGCTGGTGTTCGCGGCCATGTCGATCCTGGCGGCGGCGTTTTCGTTGCGGCTGATGCGCCTGGGCGACCTGGCGAAGATGAGCGTGGCGGCCGTGGTCCTGGGCTTCGCCTTCTTCTTCCTGAACCAGTTTTCGTCCGCCATGGGATCGGCCGAGGTGGTGCCCCCCTTCGTGGCGGCCTGGTTGCCGCCGATATTGACGGCGCTCGCCGCCTTCACCTTGCTGTTCTATACCGAAGACGGCTAAGCGAGCGCCTCGCTCAAGACAGACGGATGGTTCATGCAGGGTGATCGCGATCAGCGTTCGAAGGCCTTCCGGGCGCGGCTTCTGGCCGGCGCGGCCCTGTTCGTCTGCGTCCCCTTCGCCGGTGTCGCCGCAGCGCAGACGACGCCCGCCTCGGACGGCCTGCCTCAAGGCGCCGTCTATGTCGACGCCGCCAGCACCAGCCGCACCGGCGATCTTATCACCGCCGAAAGCAACGGCGGCGACCGGGTCTATCTGCGCGCAGACGGCAATGTGCTGCGTGGCGACAACCTCGCCTATGACCTGTCCAGCGGCGCCGCCTCGGCCAGCGGGCGCGTCGAAGCCGTGTCGGCGGATGGGACCATCGTCTACGCCAGCCATCTGGAAACCGATCGCGACCTGAAGGCGGCCATAGCGGTCGATTTCGCGACACGGTTCGAGAACGGCGCCAGTCTGATGGCGGCGACGGCGGTTCGGCGGAGCGAAAACGTCAATGAACTGAACTACGCCATTTTCACCCCCTGCCCGATCTGTGATGCAAACGGTCCCAAACGGCCCAGCATCTCGATCCAGGCGGAAAAGGTGGTCCAGGACGAAGCCCTGCGCGCCGTCATCTATCGCAACGCCATTTTCCGGGTCGGCGGCGTCCCGGTCTTCTACACCCCGTTCTTCGCCCACCCCGACCCTACGGTGAAACGGGCGTCTGGCTTGCTGGTGCCGATCATCAACTATGATGAAGGCCGGGGCGTCTCGATCGAGGCTCCCTATCTTCACGTCGTGTCGCCGTCCGAGGACTGGCTCATCAGTCCGCAGATCAACACGCGCGTCGCGCCGCTGCTGAACCTGCAATGGCGCCGCCGGTTCGTGAACGCTTCGATCTTTGCGCGCGGCGGCTACACCTACGAACGCAATTTCGGCGATTTCGACCTGAACGGCGACGGCGCCTATGAAAGCAACGTCCGTTTCGGCGACAAGGAACACCGCAGCTATCTGCTGTCCCACGGCGAATACGATCCTGACGGCCCCTGGCGTTTCGGCTTCACGGCGGAGCGCACGTCCGACAAGACCCTGTTCGACCGGTATGACGTGCGCAACACCTATCAGGACAACGGGCTGTATTACGGTGACCGTCGTCGGCTGATCAGCCAGATCTACGCCGAGCGTCAGACCGAGCAATCCTATGTTTCGGTCGCCGCCTTCTCCATTCAAAGCCTGCGGCTGGACCCCGCCTTCGAGGCCAACGACTTCCGCGACGCCTCCGGCTTCAAGGTGTTCGAGGAGGACGACGATCTGCCCCTGGTCGCGCCGCTGATCGATGCGCGCTGGGAACCCGCAGGCTACGTCTTCGGCGGTCGACTGCGGCTGAAGGGATCGGCGGTTTCGCTGTACCGCGATAATTTCGTCGGCACGCCGATCCTGAACCCTGACATCGTGCCGGCGGTGACGACGGGCTTGTCCGGCGTGGATAGCCGGCGAGTGACCGCCCAGGCGGAATGGCGTCGAACCTTCATCACTGGCCTGGGTCTGCGGGTCGAGCCGTTTGTCGACGCGAGGGTCGATCTCTACTCCCTGTCCGATCTGCCGCCGATGATGGGGGTCGACAGCGACGAGTCGCTCAGCCGCACGCGCTTCAGCGCCGGGGTCGATGTCAGCTATCCGTTGATCAAACGCACCCAGCGCGCGGACATCATCCTCGAGCCGGTCGTACAGGTTTCGGTTTCCAACAAGGCCGACATAGATCCCCGCATCCCGAACGAGGATTCGCAGGTCATCGAGTTGGACGAGTCATCGTTGTTCCGCATGGATCGCTTCTCCGGATACGATCTGGTCGAGGGCGGATCGCGGGTCACGGCCGGCGGTCGTGCGACGGTTCGCTGGTCCGAAGGCCGTAGCGCCAGCCTGTTCGTCGGCCGAAGCTATCGCGCCGATGACGAAGACGCCTTCCGCACCACGGTGCCGGACAGCACGACCGGCGCGCTTTACGATCCGACCGGTCTTGCGTCCTCGGCGTCGGACTGGGTGGTGCAGGGCAGTTTCTCTCCTTCCGACCGAATTCGCAGCTGGGGTCACGCCACCATTGACGGGTCCGGCGACATTCGTCGCGCCGAGGCCGCAGTAGACGGCCGCTGGGGACGCCGAAATCTCGCGTCCGTCAGCTATATCGTCGATCGATCCAATCCCTTGTCCGGCGATCAGAATCGAAACTACGAATTCGTCCAGCTTTCGGGACAACAGTTCGTCTATGGCGACTGGGGCGTCGCCGTCACGGGCATCGCCGATCTCGAACGGAACGTCATCACCCGTCAGGAGGTCGGCGTGCTGTTCGACGACGACTGTTTCCGCGTCGAGTTCGGATATCGCCGCGACAATACACGCGTGCGGGCCAGCGGACCGTCGGACGGCGTCTATATACGCCTAAACCTCGCCACTTTCGGAGGTTCAGGTTATGGACAGGGTGAAATGCGTTGAGCATGACGCTTTACGGGGCGCGACCGTCTGCCGACCTGGCAAACGGACCGCTGTGAGGAATCAGGACGACCAATGGGTTTGATGCGTTATTCGACGGGGGCTGCGCTCGCGGCGGTCCTCCTCGCCGGTTCGGCTCATGGTCAGACGGCGTCCGCTCCGGCCGCTCCGCAGGCGTCCGCCGCCGGAGCGCCGAATCCTGCGGCCGGCGACGGTCCCGCAACGGCTCGCCCCGCCCCCCAGTTCGAGATGGCCGACGGCATCGTCGCCACGGTGAACGACAAGATCATCACGGGATTCGATCTGCGTCAGCAGATGCTGATGCTGATCGCCTCGTCGCAGGTCCAGCCGACCGAGCAGAACCTGCCGGCGATCCAGCAGGCCGCCCTCAACCGGCTGATTGAGCAGCGCCTGAAGGCGCAGGAGATCACCAAGTTCGAAAGCCTGAAAGTCACCGACCAGGAGATCGACGAGGAAATCGCCCAGATGGCGCGCCAGGCCGGCGTCACCCCCGCCGCCTATATGGAGTTCCTTCAGCAGGGCGGCATCCAGCCGAACGCCTTCCGCGAGAGCCTGCGCACCGAGATCGGCTGGGGACAGCTGGTGCCCGGTCGCTTCAACAGCCGCGCGCGTCCCAGCACGCTTCAAGTCGATCAGGAAGTCCGTCGTCTCAATGACGCGGCCGCCCAGCCCCAGTATCTGATCGGCGAAATCTATATCGAGGCGGCCCGAGTCGGCGGTCAGGAAGCCGCCATGAACGGCGCCCGCCAACTGGTGCAGCAGATCATCCAGGGCGCGCCCTTCCAGGCCGTCGCCCAACAGTTCTCATCGGCGCCTTCGGCTTCGGCCCGGGTGCCCGGCGACGCCGGCTGGGTGGTCAAGGGCACGGTCCAGCCCGCGCTTCAGACCATCTTCGACCAACTCCAGCCCGGCCAGCTGTCGAACCCGATCGCCGTCGATGGCGGGGTGTACATCATCTATATGCGCGACAAGCGCGACGGCGCGGCGACCAGCCTGGTCTCTCTGCGGCAACTGATGGTCGAACTGCCCGAGACGGCGTCGGAAGCCGATCTGGCCGCCGCGACCCGCACTCTGGAAGGCCTGCGTCAGGGACTGAACTGCGACAACATCCTGTCCCAGGCGCGCGCGACCCAGGGCGTGATCGGAGCGGACCTCGGCGAATCAGATGTCGCCAACCTCGCGCCCCAGTTCCAGCAGTTCGCCCGCACCGGCGAGATCGGCTCGGTCTCCACGCCGATCCGCACCCCGCTGGGCCTGCACCTGGTCGCCGTCTGCGGTCGCCGGGTCGGCGGCCCCGAGGCCCCGAACCGTCAACAGGTCGAGGGTCGTCTGCGTTCCCAGAACCTGGCCGTGCTCGAGCGCCGCTATCTGCGCGATCTGCGTAGCGACGCCCTCATCGAGTTCAAATGACCCGGCATCTGGTCCTGACGCTGGGCGAACCCGCCGGCGTCGGGCCGGAGATCGTGGCCGCCGCCTGGAACGCCCTGAAGACCGAGCCGCTGGCCTTCGCCGTCATCGGCGACGCGGACCTGCTCCGCGCTCAGGGCGTGCTGGTGGTCGAAATCAACACCCCCGCCGATGCGCTGCAGCCTTTCGGGCGCGCCCTGCCGGTGATCCATCGCCCCTTGCCGGCCGCGGTCGAAGTCGGCCGTCCCGATCCGGCCAATGCGCCGGCCGTCGCCGACGGCATCGAAGAAGCCGTCAGTTTCGTCCTGTCCGGCGAGGCGTCGGGCCTTGTGACCGCGCCGATCGCCAAGGCCCCGATGTACGCCTCGGGTTTCCGCTTTCCGGGCCATACGGAATTCATCGCCGAACTGACTGCGGACGCCCCCTATCCAGGCACGCGGGGGCCGGTGATGATGCTGACCGCCAGGGATCTGCGGGCTTGCCTGGTCACCATCCACGTCGCCCTGGGACAGGTCGCGGAACTGATCACCGCAGACCGCGTGGCCCGCACCGCCCGCGTGGTTCACGAAAGCCTCAAGCGCGACTTCGCCATCGCCCGTCCGCGCCTGGCCATGGCCGCCCTGAACCCTCACGCCGGCGAAGGCGGCGCTCTGGGCGTGGAGGAGATCGAGACCCTGCGCCCGGTGGCTGCGCAGCTGCGGGCCGAGGGAATCGACATCACCGACCCCAGGCCCGCCGACACCCTGTTCCACGACGAGGCGCGGGCCGGCTATGACGCCGCCCTGTGCATGTACCACGATCAGGCCCTGATCCCGGTCAAGACCCTGGACTTCTGGGGCGGAGTGAACGTCTCCCTGGGCCTGCCGATCATCCGCACTTCGCCCGATCACGGCACCGGTTTCGACATCGCCGGCCAGGGGATCGCCCGCGCCGACAGCCTGATCGCCGCCGTCCGACTGGCTTCGGAGATGGCGGCGGCGCGCGCCGCGCGCTAACAGGGCCTGTGACCGACCTTCCTTCCCTCCGCGAAACCCTCGACGCCCACGGCCTGCTGGCCAAGAAGAGCTTCGGCCAGCATTTCCTGCTGGACCTCAATGTGACGCGCAAGATCGTGCGCCTCGCCGGCCCGTTCGAGGGCCGCGCCGTGATCGAGGTCGGCCCCGGCCCCGGCGGCCTGACCCGCGCCCTGCTGGAATCCGACGCCGGCCCCGTGGTCCTGGTGGAAAAGGACCCGCGCTTCATCCCCCTTCTGTCCGAACTGGACGACGGCTCCGGCCGTCTGATCATCGTCGAGGCCGATGCGCTGAAGGTGAAGGAGGCGGACCTGGTCTCCGGCCCCGCCCACATGGTCTCCAACCTGCCCTACAACGTCGGCACCGCCCTGCTGATCAAATGGCTGACCGGTCCCTGGCTGCCCCACAGTCTGACCCTGATGTTCCAGAAGGAGGTGGCCGAGCGGGTCGCCGCCGGGCCGGGCGATGACGCCTATGGCCGGCTGGCGGTCATTTCCCAGGCCGTCTGCACCGCGCGCATCGTCATGCACCTGCCCGCCGCCGCCTTCACCCCGCCGCCGAAGGTGGCCTCGGCCGTGGTCCATCTGGTCCCGCTGGACGAGCGCCCTTCGCCCGAGCGCCTGAAGAAGCTGGAACGCGTCACCGCCGCCGCCTTCGGCCAGCGCCGCAAGATGCTGCGCTCCAGCCTGAAACAACTGGGCGGCGCCGCCCTGTGCGAGGCCGCCGGCATCGAGCCGGACGTGCGGGCTGAAACCGTGGACGTGGCGGGCTTCCTGCGGCTTGCGGATGCGCTCCAATGACCGACAAAAGGCCGAAGGTGATAACGCGTCCGCGTAGAAGTCCTTGGCCCTCAGTTTTGTTCGTCCTGATAGTCGGCGTGATGCTGATTCTACAGTCGGGACTGGAAATCTTCAGTGTCGGCATGGGCCTGAGCTGCGACGTAACTGGTGCTACAGAACGTGCGCCGTGGTTCATGGGGATTTGCGCCCTCATCGTTGTTTTTGCGATGATCAGCTTCGGATTTAAGCGAGCGCTTAGGGCTGTCGGACATGCCGTCGCATTGCAGCTAGCTCTGACTGGTTGGTTGATACTGACCTTGTTTGCTTATGGCCGTTGTATTTCGCAAGAATACCCGTCGTTCATGGAGCGTCACGCTCACCCCATCGGTTGGGTCCTGTTGGGTACGGGCTTGATGATGTTGGCTGGAATGCGTGCCGTGTCCTACTTCGCTAATCGTTCCTGGACTCGACCGAAAAGATGACCGTCGAACCCTTCCGCGCAATCTCCGTCAGCCGTCTGGCGCACCAGCTGAAGGCCCAGGGCCGTTCGATCATCCACATGGAGTTCGGCCAGCCCTCGACAGGCGCCCCCGTCGCGGCTATCGCCCGCGCGCATCAGGTGCTGGACGCCGACGCCATGGGCTATTGGGAAAGCCCCGACCTGCGCGCCCGCATCGCCCGCCTGTATGACCACCGCTATGGCGTCTCGGTGGATCCCGACCGCATCCTGCTGACCTGCGGCGCCTCGCCAGCTCTGGTGCTGGCGCTCAGCACCCTGTTCAAGCCCGGCGACCGCATCGCCCTGGCCCGTCCCGGCTATGTCGCCTATCGCAACACCCTGCGCGCCCTGCACCTGGAACCCGTCGAGATCGCCTGCGGTCCCGACACCCGGTTCCAGTTGACCGCCGCTCAACTGGAAGCCCTGGATCCGGCCCCCGCCGGCGTCATCATCGCCAGCCCCGCCAATCCGACCGGCACCATCATCCCCGAGGCAGAACTCGCCGCCATCGCCGAGGTCTGCCGCACGCGCAACATCGCCATCGTCTCGGACGAGATCTACCACGGCCTGTCCTATGTCGGCCCGACGCCGTCGATGCTGCAGTTCGCGCCCGACGCCATGGTGATCAACAGCTTCTCCAAATACTGGAGCATGGCCGGCTGGCGCCTGGGCTGGCTGCTGGTTCCCGAGACCCTGATCGACGCCGCCCGCGCCTATATCGGCAACATGTTCCTGACCCCGCCCAGCCTCAGCCAGCACGCCGGCCTGGTCGCCATGGACGCGATCGACGAGCTTGAGGGCCATATCCAGACCTACGCCCGCAACCGCGACCTGATGCTGGCGGCCCTGCCGGCCCTCGGTCTGAAGAAGATCGCGCCGCCCGACGGCGCCTTCTACATCTGGGCCGACATCGGCCATCTGACGGACGACAGCGTGGCCTTCTGCGAACAACTGTTGCGCGATACCGGCGTGGCCACCGCGCCCGGCGTCGATTTCGATCCCGTCGACGGCCATCGCTTCATCCGCATCAGCTTCGCCGTTTCCACGCCCGAGGTCGAGACGGCCCTGGCGCGACTCACGCCCTGGTTCGCTGCGCGCACGCCGCTCTGATCGCATCCGCAAAACATCGACTTGGCAATCGTGGGGCGTACCTAAGCAATCGCCCCTAGATAGAAATTTACCCTCTGGAACTCCTGTTGTGGAATAAAGGGTGCAGTTGAGCAGCGCCGAAGTCGACGTCGCGTAGGACGCCCCCGCCTGGCGTGATGTCGGCGCCGCTTCTCAGCCGAAGACGACACCGCGGCGGCACTGTTCCCCCTACGCCGGCCGCGGTGTCGTTGTTCTTTCCAGGTCGATTGCCCGGATCGGGTTCTTCTCAGACCGGCTCGCGCAGCAGGGCGGCCTTGTAGTCGCCCACCCACAGATTGCGGAAACGACGCGACCGTTCGGCATGATAGATGTGCGCCAGCTCGGCGTAAGACCGGTCGAAATCCTCGTTGACGATCACATAGTCAAAGGCGTCGCAGTGTTCGATCTCGCCCTTGGCGTTGGCGACGCGGCGCTCGATGACGTCGTCCGAATCCTGCGACCGGGTGATCAGGCGACGGCGCAGTTCTTCCAGGCTGGGCGGCAGGATGAACACCCGCACCGCATCCTCGGGGCATTTCTCGGCCACGTCCCGCGCGCCCTGCCAGTCGATGTCGAACAGCACGTCGCGACCCTCGGCCAGGGCGCGGTCCACGGGGCCGCGCGGGCTGCCGTACAGATTGCCGTGCACATCGGCCCATTCCAGGAAGGCGTCGGCGTCGATCAGCTTTTGGAACCGCTCACGATCGACGAAATTATAGTCGCGCCCATCGACCTCGCCCGGCCGGATGCCGCGGGTCGTCATCGACACGGACAGCTCCAGCCCGCCGTGATCCGCCATCAACCGGCGGCACAGCGACGTCTTGCCCGCGCCCGACGGGCTGGCGACGATCAGGAGGACGCCCCGGCGGGGCGTGCGTTCATTCGACATTCTGGACCTGTTCACGCAACTGTTCGATGACGGCCTTCAGTTCGAGGCCGATTCCGGTGAGCGCGGTCGTAGCCGATTTCGAGCAGAGCGTGTTGGCCTCACGCATGAATTCCTGCATCAGAAAGTCCAGTTTCCGCCCGGCGGGCGCCGAGACCAGCAGTTGGCGCGCCGCATCGATATGGGCCGTCAGCCGATCCAGCTCCTCGCGCACATCCGCCTTGGTCGCCAGGGCCGCCGCTTCAAGGAAGATTCGGTCTTCCAGACCCGGCGCATCAGGGGCCAGTTCGGACATGCGGCGGCTGAACCGATCGCGGATGGCCGCGACCTGGGCCGTGGCCTCGCTTTCAGCCTGGGCCACCAGGGCCTCGATTCGGCGGATGAACTCTTCCAGCACCGGCGTCAGTTGCGCGCCTTCGCCCTCGCGGGACGTCTTAAGAGCGTCCAGCGCCGCTTCGACCGTTCCGGCCATGGCGGCTTCCAGGATGGCGCGGGCTTCGGGGTCGTCCACCTCTTCCGGGGCCTCGATCACCCCACGCAGGGCCAGAAGGCCATCAGCCGACGGCGGGGTCGCCCCGTCCTCGGCCAGCTCATTGGCCAGGGTCAGATAGCGGGCCAGGACCGCCGCATTGATAGTGACAGCCGCCTCGCCGGTCTCGGCCCGTTTGGCCTGAACGCCGATGGTGACCTGGCCACGCGCCAGACGCGCCTGGGCCGCCGCCTTGGCGGCGCGTTCCAGACCATCGAACCCATTGGGGCCGCGGAACCGGACCTCCAGATTGCGGCCGTTGACCGAGCGGGCCTCGACAGACCAGGTCCAGCCTTCGCCCGCCCCGTCCGCCCGGCCGAAGCCGGTCATGCCGGACAGCCGGCTCATTGCGCGCCCCGCGAGGCGCCGACGGGAAGGGTCAGGGTCGCTTGCCCGGACGTCTGAGGCGCCGGTTCGACCGGTTCCGCCATGGGGACAGCGCTGGTTCCCGGCGCGACCGGCGCCGGCGCCTCGGGCGGCAATCCGGCCTTCTGGCGCTCGATCTGACGCCAGCGGGCGACATTGCGCAGATGCTCCTCATAGGTGGCGGCGAAGGCGTGACCGCCCGATCCGTCCGCGACGAAGAACAGGGCCTGTTCAGCCGGCGGATTCAGCACGGCCTGCAGCGCCTCCTTGCCCGGATTGGCGATGGGCGTCGGCGGCAGACCATCGATCTGATAGGTGTTCCAGGGCGTCTGACGGTCCAGCTCCGACCGACGGATGCCCCGCCCCAGCGGCCGCCCCTGGGTGACGCCATAGACGATGGTCGGATCGCTCTCCAGCCGCATCCCCTGACGCAACCGGTTGGAAAACACCGCCGCCACCCGCGGACGTTCCGCCGCCAGGCCCGTCTCCTTTTCGACGATGGAGGCCAGGATCACCGCCTCCTCGGGGTTTCGCACCACGGTTCCCGGTCCGCGTTGCGCCCACAGAAGTCGAAGATTTTCGCTGGCGGCCCGCTGCATCCGGTCGATCACCGACTGGCGCGTGTCGCCGCGTGCGATCTCATAGGTGTCGGGCCACAGGCTGCCTTCCTCCGGCAGGACCTCGACCGTGCCGGTCAGCACCGGCTCCTTGTTCAGGATGTCGAGCGCCTGGGCCGAGGACCAGCCTTCCGGCAGGGTCACGAAATGGCGCACCACCCGGCCATCGACCAACAGTTTGAGCACTCCGCCCAGCGACGTGCCCGAGGGCACCTCGTATTCGCCGGCGCGCAGCTTGCGGTCCGCCCCGGTGAAGGTCGCCGCCGCCTTGAACAGGTCGGTCGAACGGATGACCCCCGCCGCCTTCAGCTGTGCGGCGATGGCCGAGACGCCCGACCCGCTGGCCAGGGTCACGACCGTGCGGTCTCCCTGACGGGCGCCAGGCCCCGGGCCGTAGTAGACGCCCCAGACAATCGCCAGGGCGGCGATCAGGAACAGGCTGAACGTCGCCGAGGCGGTCAGCAACGTCACCGTCAGACCCGAACCGCCCCGCACCCTTTCAACCCGCCCCCGTCCGAACATGTCAGTCGACCTTCTTGAAGATCACCGAGGCGTTTGTGCCCCCGAAGCCGAAACTGTTGGACATGGCGACATCGATCTTCATCGGCCTGGCCTTGTTCGGGACCAGGTCGATCGGCGTCTCCATCTCCGGATCATCCAGGTTGATCGTCGGCGGCGCCACCTGGTCCCGGATGGCCAGGACACAGAAGGCCGCTTCTATGGCCCCGGCGGCGCCCAGCAGGTGGCCGGTCATCGACTTGGTGGAACTGACGGCCAGGTTCTGGGCGTGATCGCCGACCAGACCCTCGATCCCCTTCAGCTCGATCCAGTCGGCCATGGTCGAGGTGCCGTGGGCGTTGACATAGTCGAGGTCCGACGGCTGCATTCCGGCCCGCTTCAGCGCCATCTTCATGGCCCGCACCCCGCCCTCGCCGTCCTCGGACGGGGCGGTGATGTGGTGGGCGTCGCCGCTCATGCCATAACCCACGACCTCGGCGTAGATCTTGGCCCCGCGCGCCTTGGCGTGTTCGTATTCCTCCAGCACCAGGATCCCGGCGCCCTCGCCCATGATGAAGCCGGCGTGGCCCCGGTCATAGGGACGAGACGCCTTGTCCGGCGTGTCGTTATAGGCGGTGCACAGAGCCTTGCAGGCCAGGAAGCCGGCGATGCCCAGCGGCACGACCGAGCTCTCCGCCCCGCCGGCCACCATCACGTCGGCGTCGTCCAGGGCGATCATCCGGGCCGCATCGCCGATGGCGTGAGCGCCGGTGGCGCAGGCCGTCACGACCGCATGGTTCGGTCCCTTCAGGCCGTGGCGGATCGAGATCTGCCCGCCGGCCAGATTGATCAGGGCGCTAGGGATGAAGAAGGGGCTGACGCGGCGCACCCCCTGTTCCTTCAGCACGATGGCCGTCTCGGCGATGGCGCCCAGGCCGCCGATCCCGGAGCCGACCATGACGCCGGTGCGTTCCTTGTCCTCGTCGGTCTCGGGCTTCCAGTCCGCGTCGGCCAGGGCCTCGTCCGCCGCCGCAATGGCGTACAGGATGAAGTCGTCGACGCGCTTGCGGTCCTTGACCGACATGATCTTCTCGGGGTCGAAGTCGCCTTCGCCGCCGCCGCCGCGCCCATCCACGCTCGGCACTTCGCCGGCGATGGTGCAGCCATAGCCCGTGGTGTCGAAGGCGGTGATCGGGCGGATGCCCGACCGTCCCTCGACGATGCCCTTCCAGCTCTTCTCGACACCCCAACCCAGGGGGGTCAGCAGACCGATGCCCGTAACGACGACGCGGCGCATGGTGCGTGCTCCTAAAATTCTCCAGTCCGAACCCGGAGAATCACTTCGGATTCGCATGGGTCAGAAACAGTAAAGGCCGCCGGGCGTCTCCGCTAGGAGCGCCGGGCGGCCCTGTGAACCGTCGGCCCAGCGGGCCGCCAGTCGGGGGCTGAAATCAGCCGGCCGACTTTTCGTCGATGAACTTGACCGCATCGCCGACCGTCTGGATGTGCTCGGCGGCGTCATCCGGGATCTCGATGTCGAATTCTTCTTCGAAGGCCATCACCAGCTCGACGTTGTCGAGCGAGTCGGCGCCCAGGTCGTCGATGAAGCTGGCTTTTTCCGTGACCTTGTCCGGATCGGCGTCCAGGTGGTCGATGACGATCTTGCGAACGCGCTCGAGGGTGTCGGACATGAGTGTCTCTCTGCCTGTTTGAAATCGCCGTAGAGGCGGGGGTAGCTTGTAAATCGCCGTCTCACGGCAGCGAAGGCGACGCAAGCCCGAAAGCCCGAACCGCCGTTGCGTTCTGCCCTTTAGCACAGGCTTTCGGGCAAGAAATAGTCTGTTGAATTTCGTGATCGCGATCAGATCATCGCCATGCCGCCGTTCACATGCAGGGTCTGGCCCGTGACATAGGCCGCTTCGTTCGACGAAAGATAGACGGCGGCGGCCGCGATCTCGTCGCCGGTGCCCAGCCGACCGGCCGGAATCCGGGCCAGAATGGTCTCGCGCTGCTGCTCGTTCAGCACATCGGTCATCGGCGAGGCGATGAAGCCCGGCGCGATACAGTTGACCGTAATGCCGCGCGACCCGACCTCTTGGGCCAGCGACTTGGAAAACCCGATCATCCCGGCCTTGGACGCCGAATAATTGGTCTGGCCCGGATTTCCGGTCACGCCCACGACCGAGGTCACGCCGATGATTCGGCCCGAACGCCGCTTCATCATCCCCTTCACCGCCGCGCGGGTCAGGCGGAAATAGCTCTCCAGATTGATCTGGATGACCGACTGGAAGTCCTCGTCCTTCATCCGCATCAGCAGGCCGTCCTTGGTGATGCCCGCATTGGCCACCAGGATGTCCAGCGGCGCGCCCGCGGCCGTCTCGGCCGCCGCGACCAGATTATCGACCGACTCGGGATCCGACAGGTTCGCCGTCGCGAAATGCGCCCGCTCTCCCAGTTCCTTGGCCAGATCCGCCAGCACTGCCTCGCGCGTGCCCGACAGCACCACGGTCGCGCCCTGGGCGTGCAGCGCCCGCGCCACCGCCCCGCCGATCCCGCCCGTCGCGCCGGTCACCAGCGCGGTCTTGCCTGCAAGATTGAACATCATGTCCTCCGAAGCACCGCCCCATCAGGCCGATGTCTGTCCAACAATAGAAAACCGCCGCCAACGATCAAACCGATGACGAAAGGTACGAAATGTCCGGGCTTTACGCCCGCATGGCCGCTCACGAACAGGTCCAGCGCCACGCTGACCAGAACGCCTACGACCGCCGACCACCAGCCCACGCTCCTGCGATCCAGCACCAAAAGCGCCGTTGCACAGAGCGCCAGATAGGCCTGCGAAGCCCCAGACACATAGGCTTGCGGCTGCGCCAGCGCTGACGCCAACTGCCCGCAAGCGCCCCCGATCAAGCCCAAGGCCAGTACCGAAGGCCAGTTCATCCGTCGCGTCAACGCCGCCCCGACCAGGCCGATTATGGCGGCGTTGAACAGCATATGTGGAAACTTGACGTGCAACCATTGCGACGCCAGCAGCCTCCACCCGTGCTCCACCGTTAAGGTGCGACCTTCGAAGACCCCATAAGCCGTCAAGTCAATGGAATGCTGACGAGCCCACAGCGGTTGCCCAAGATCGACCGCGACCGCGATCCAGACGAGGACAATGCTCGCCGCCCAGATCCAAAGGATCGCTGAGCCCCGTGTCACGGTTTTTAGACCAGAGCCTTCGCGAAGGCTTCCAACTCTTCCGGCGTGTTCAACGGCAGGCACTCTGCCTCCGGCGCGATCCGTTTGGCCATGCCGGTCAGCACCTTGCCCGAGCCGATCTCGACGAAGCGGGTGACCCCACCTTCGGTCGCCATCCACTCCATGCTCTCGCGCCAGCGCACCCGGCCGGTCACCTGTTCGACCAGCAGTCGGCGAATGACTTCCGGATCGCTCTCCGGCCGCGCCAGCACATTGGCCACCACGGGAACCGCCGGCGCCAGAATGGTCGCCGACGCCAGAGCCGCCGCCATCTCGTCCGCCGCCGGCTGCATCAGCGGGCAGTGGAAGGGCGCCGAGACGTTCAGCGGGATCGCCCGCGCGCCCAGTTCCTTGGCCTTCTCGATGGCCCGGTCCACTGCCGCCTTCTCGCCCGAGATGACGATATTGCCGGCGTTGTTGTCATTGGCGACCACGCAGACGCCCAGTTCGGCGCCCGCCGCCGCAGCGGCCTCGGCCAGGGCCAGGTCGGTCTTGGGTCCGATCAGCGAGGCCATCGCCCCCTGCCCCACCGGAACCGCGCGCTGCATGGCCTGGCCCCGCAGCTTCAGCAGCCGCGCCGTATCGGACAGCGAGATCGCTCCCGCCGCCGCCAGGGCCGAATATTCACCCAGCGAGTGACCGGCCACATAGGCCGCCGTCGCCACATCGAAACCGAACTCGACCTTCAACGCCCGGATCGCCGCCATCGACACCGCCATCAGGGCGGGCTGGGCGTTCTCGGTCAGGGTCAGCTGGTCCTCGGGACCTTCGCGCATCAGCACCGACAGCTTCTGGCCCAGGGCCTCGTCCACCTCGGCGAAGACCTCGCGGGCGGAGGCGAAGGCGTCGGCCAGTTGCGCGCCCATGCCGACGGCCTGGCTGCCCTGTCCCGGAAACAGAAGTGCGAGGGTCATCGACCGCTCCCTGAATCATTGATCAAGAGCGCGGACCCCTAAGGCCTGACTTCCCTCAGGGCAAGCGGCGGCGCATTCGCCGCCCTACTCCGCCCGTCGCGCCGAGACCTTGATCTGGACATCGATCATCTTCGACACCCAGTCGCCGGTGGCGTCGGATTCCATCCCCAGGTTCAGCGCCGTCCGGTCCAGCTCCAGTCGCCCCTGCACCGTGGCGACCCCGCCGGTCTCGCGAAAGCTGAAGGGCAGGACGACGCGCAGGCTCGTGGCCTTGATCCTCAGCGTGCCCCTCGCCTCATACCGATCCCCGCCCAGGGCGCGGAAACCTGTCGTCTCGAACCGGGCGGTCGGATACTGCTCGGGATCGAACCATTCAGCCCCCTGCAATGAGCCCTCCTGGGTCGCATCGCCCGTTCGAGCCGAGGCCGTCTGAACCGTGATCACCGCCTTCGAGCCCGCCAGATCGGCCGGGTCGAACCGGACCTGGCCGTCCCACCGCTCGAACCGGCCCTTGAAGGCCGCGCCCGACTGGGTTCCGCCGAAAGCGATGCTGGAGGCGTGGCGATCAATGGTCCAGGCGCCGGCCTTCACGGGTTGGGAGGTCGTCTCCTCCTCGACCGGTTCAGGCGCCGTGATTTCCGGCGCAGCGGCGATCTCGGGCGCGGACGTCGAGGCTGGAACGGACGCCTCCGTCCGAACCGGCTTCAACTCAGCTCTTGCATAGGGCCGCGCCGCTACCGCCCCGGCCATGGCCACGACCGCAATCAGGGCCACGCCCACGCCCCGTTCGACCCAGGGCGACGACGGCGGGGAAACCCGCGTCTCATGCCCCGCCTTCAGAAAAGGAACCATGTGGGCCAGCACACCGTCGCGGTCGACGAACTGATGCTTCAGCGCCGCCCCGACGTGCAGGACGACCAGGACGACTGCGCCCCAGGCCATGGCCGCATGGGCCCCCATGGCCTGGAAGGCCAATGCCCGCCGCGCGCCCGCCGCCAGTTCGGCCACGCCCGGCAGATGCGGGATCGGAAACAGGCCGAACCAGCTGGTCGCCACCTCCAGAGCCCGGTCCTGCGCCACGGCCCAGCCGGCCGAGACATACAGCCACCCCGTCAGCGGCAGGGCCAGCATCAGGGCGTAGAAGGCCACATGGGTCGTGTGGGCGGCGAAGGCCTCCCACCGCTTCATCCCGGGCGGCAGGGCCGGCCCCCGGTGCGTCAGCCGCCAGACGATCCGCACCACGGTCAGGGCCAGGATCAGGAAACCGATCGACTTGTGGATCTGAAACACCCGATAGGCCAGGGCCTGGCTGTCGGGCTGTTCGATGGCCGCAGTCATCCACCACCCCATCGGAATCATCGACAGGATGCAGACGGCGATTACCCAGTGCAGGGTGACGGCGACGGCGGAATAACGATGGGCGGCGGTCATGAGCGGTCTTCGATCAGGCGAAAAATGAGCACGGCGGCGGAGCCTGCCTCCGCCGCCATTTCGGTGGTCTCGGTGCGGACGATCAGTTCGCCGGCGCGGCCGGGGCGGCCTGCTGGATGAACTCGCCGTCGAAACGGATCGTCACCTCGTCGCCGACCGGGCCCACGGCCATGCCGAAGTCGCTGCGCTTGAAACGCCCCTCGGCGGCGAAACCGACCGCCGGGACCTGGGCGAACGGATGCCGTTCGATCTCGCCGTTGAAGGTCGCGTCCAGCGTCACCGGACGGGTCTGGCCCAGGAAGGTCAGGTCGCCCGTCACCTTGGCCGTGCGCGCCCCGGTCGGTTCGACCGAGGTCGAGACGAATTTGATCGTCGGGAAGGCCTTGGCGTTCAGGAACTTGGCGTTATTCGCCATGTCGTCGTTCCAGCTGTGGAAACCGGTTCCCGCGTGCGAGGCCTCGTAGTCGGCGGGATAGGCGGCGTCGACCGAGGTCGGATCGATGGTCGCCGTGATCCGGGAGTTCTCGAGATTGGCCGGATCCAGCGTCAGCGTCGCCTCAAGCTTGTCGAAACGGGCGGTGTAGTTCGAGATGGTGTTGTGCAGCACCGACCATTGCAGCGTCGCGTGGGTCGGATCCAGCGCATAGACGCCGGCGGGCGCCTTCAGCGCCACGGAGGCTTCGGCCTCGGCGGCAGGCGCCGTGACCGGCGCCTCGCCCGGACGGTTGCAGGCGGCCAGCAGGGCCAGAAGGGACAGGGCCGCCAGATGTTTGATCGTCATGCGAAACTCCTCGACTAAGGTTCGCCATTAGCGGCGCCATATCCATACAGCAACTGAAACTGTGTCTTATGTTTGGCTTGTTGCGAACGACATGCAGAACAAATGTTCTTGCTCTGTTCTCTTTTCTGATCCATCCTCCGTCTCATGAAATCCGCCAAGGGAAGAGGCGCGCGTTCGAATGCGACAGGCCGTTACGAGCCCGAACAGCATGAGTCGTTCGACGATGGCTGGACGAACGACGACGCCCAGGCCGCGCCGCTGCGCACCACTCTCACGCCCGAACACGCCCGCACCATCATCGCCCGGAACGACAGTCCCGACATCGGCTTCGACCGCTCCATCAACCCGTACAAAGGTTGCGAACATGGCTGTATCTACTGCTACGCCCGTCCGTCCCATGCCTGGATGGGCCTATCCCCGGGCCTGGATTTCGAGAGCCGGATCTTCTTCAAGCCCGAAGGCGCACGTCTGCTGGAACAGGCCTTCCTCGCCCCCCGATACCGGTGCAAGCGCATCCACATAGGCGGCAACACCGACCCCTATCAGCCGGTCGAACGTGATCTGAAATCGACCCGCTCGATCCTCGAGGTCATGCGCCGGTTCAACCACCCGTTCAGCATCATCACCAAGTCGGTGCTGATCGCGCGCGACGCCGACATACTGGGGCCGATGGGCCAGGCCGGCCTGGCCTCGGCCTTCGTCTCCATCACCACCCTGGACCGGGGCCTGGCCCGCGCCATGGAGCCCCGCGCCTCGACCCCGGCCAAACGGCTGGAGGCGATCAGCCGCCTCGCCGATGCGGGCTGTCCGGTCGGCGTCGGATTCGCCCCGGTCATTCCCGGCCTGAACGACCACGAACTGGAATCCGTGCTTGAGGCGGCGGCCAAGGCCGGGGCCACGCGGGCCATGTATGTCACCCTGCGCCTGCCGCTGGAGATCAAGGATCTGTTTCGCGAATGGCTGGCCGACGCCCGCCCCGATCGCGCCGCCCGCGTCATGTCGCTGATCCGCCAGACCCGCGGGGGCAAGGACTATGACGCCGACTGGTCCCAGCGGATGAAGGGGACCGGCCCCGTCGCCGAACTGATCGGCGCCCGCTTCAAGGCCGCCGTCAAACGCTGCGGCCTGGATACGCCGCTGCGACTGCTGGACGAAACCCAGTTCCGCGTCCCCGCCGACGCCCGGCCACAGTTGGAGCTGTTCGGTTAATCGGCGTCCGCCGCCGACGGATCGACGGCCCGCGTCACCAGATCGCGCCAGGTCGGGTCCGTGTCGTCGACCAGATCGACGTCCTCCATCAGGGCCACCGCCCCCTCCCCGTCCGGCAGGATCAGGCCCAGGATCTCCATCTCCTCGCCGTCCGGCCCCAGATGGCTCTCGGCCTGGACCGCGACCGCCGCCTGTTCGCCGTCCTCCTCCCACCAGATCACCGGCTGGGGCAGGTCCATGGCGATCGGGCGCGGATCGTCGGTCTCGCCCAGGGCGAAGACGGCCCGGCGCGCCTGGACGTCGTCCAGCGTCGCCACCGCCCCGACGAAGGGCTTCAGCCGGCTCCAGTCGTCGGCGTCGAACCCGCCGCCGTCGTCTTCAAGCCCGTCTTGCAGATCGTCGTCCATATTCACGGCCTACCGCTTGAAAACACTGACCAGTTCGACATGGGCCGACCACAGGAACTGGTCCACCGGCGTGACCCGCTCCAGCCGGAACCCGGCGTCGATCAGCACCCGTGCATCGCGGGCGAAGGTCTGCGGATTGCACGACACCCCGACCACCACCCCGGCCTTGGTCCCGGCGATCTGGGCCGTCTGGTCGATGGCCCCTGCACGCGGCGGGTCGAACACGATGGCGTCGCAGCCCTTCAGGTCATAGGGGGTCAGGGGCCGCCGGAACAGGTCGCGCGCCTCGGCCGTAATCGCCTTCATCCCCTTGGCTGAGCCCACGCCCGCCTTCAGCGCCTCGATCCCCGCCTTGGACGCGTCGGCCGCAATCACCGGCGCCACCGTCGCCAGCGGGAAGGTGAAGGTCCCGGCGCCGCAGAACAGGTCGGCGATCTTCCTGGCCCCCTTCACCGCCGCCACGGCCCGCTCGACCATGGCCGCCTCGGCCTGGGGCACGGCCTGCAGGAAGCCCCCCGCCGGCAGGGGCACGGTGGCGGGGCCGAAGCCGATCTTCGGCTGGCGCGCCATCACCAGGGTGTCGCCGGCCAGGCTCAGCCGCGCCAAATCCGCCCGGTGCGCCGCCGCAATGGCCCGCATCTGGGCGTCGGCCGACAGCCCGCCGCCCGAGCGCCGCTCGACCCCCGTCACATCCACGTCCAGCCCCGACAGGGTCCAGGTCACGTGCAGGGTCGGCGCCGACTTGGGATGCTCCAGAAAGGCCGCCGCCACCTCGGTCAGGGCCGGCATGGCGCGGATGATCCGGGGATCGGCCACCGGGCATTCCCGCACCTCGACCAGCCGCCACGACCGCCGCGCCTTGAAGCCCAGCACGACCCGACCGTCCTGGGTCCGGCGTGCGTGCAGGGCTGCGCGACGCCGCGTCCCGGCCGGGCTCGCCACCGTCGCCTCGACCTCGGTCTCGATTCCCTCGCGCGCCAGGGCCAGCCGGACCTGCTCGCGCTTCCACTCCAGATAAGGCCTGTCCGCCCAGTGTTGCAGCGAGCACCCGCCGCAGTCGCCGTACTGGGGCGACACCGGCGCGATCCGGTCCGGACTGGGGGTCACGATCTCGACCTGCTCCAGCCGCCCGTCCACGACCTCGCCCCGCACCGTCTCCCCCGGAAGGGTCAGGCCGGCGAAGACCGGCCCCTGCGGCGTCTCGGCGACGCCGTCGCCCTGTCCGCCGACGCGGCTGATCGTAAAGGTCTGCATCGCCGGGCTTCTAGCCCCGCCGCCCCGCCGCGCCAAGCCACGGCCAACTAACACGGCCTCAAGCAGCGCCAAGCGCGATAGGCCAACAAAGATGTCGCGAAGCGCGATAGGCCCTTCAAACATGAACGAAAATGAACGGATCGCTCAAAAGCCGTTCAGCTTCACTCCCCTAAACCCCAATGCAACAGACAGCCGGTCCACCCGTTCAGCCCTCGTCACTGAACGTCCGACCATAAGGGGTTGAAGATGCGTCTTTCCACCAAGTCCCTCGCCGCCGTCGCGGCCTTCACCCTCGGCGCCGTCGCCGCGCCCATGGCCGCCTCGGCCCAGAGTTACGGCTACAGCCAGAACTACGGCACTGGCGCCTACGCTCCCTCTTACGCCTACGGCAATGGCTACCAGCAACGGCAATACGACCCCTGCGCCCGTGAGCGTCAGGGCCGCACGGGCGCCGGAGCCGTCGTCGGCGGCGGCGCTGGCGCGGTCATCGGTTCGCAGCTGGCCGCGCGCGGCCGCCGTACCGAGGGCAGCATCCTGGGCGGGGTTCTGGGCGCCGTGATCGGGTCTCAGGTCGGCCGCTCCAGCTCCGACGCCTGCCGCTCGTACCAGAGCAGCTACGGTCAGCAGGGCTACTACAACCAGAACGGCTATGCCCAGAACGGCTACAGCCAGCCGAGCTATTACGACAACCGCTACAGCGGCGATCAGGGCTATCGCTACGACGATTATGACCGTCGCGGCGACTATGTCCAGGATCGCGGCTACTACGACGACCGGTCGCGCCCGGTCGATTCCTATCAGAATTCAGATGGATGCCGTCTGGCCGAAAGCCAGATCCGTCTGCCCGATGGTCGCACGGACACCCGTTACGTCCGCACCTGCCCCGACCAGTACGGCCGCTATCGCGTCGTCGATTAATTTTCAGCCCCCCTGTCGATCGACGACGTGACGGAAGCCGCCGGAGGAGAAATCCTCCGGCGGCTTCTTATTTTTAAGGGGGCTATCGGCCTTCGGCCTGCTTGAGCCCGTCTCCTCCCCACTTGTAGGGAGGGGGATCGCGCGAAGCGTGGTGGAGGGATTGCCGGCTCAGACCCGCCTGGCCCACAGCAGGAATTCGATATTGCCGTCTCCGCCGGTGATGGGGCTCTCGGTCGTCGCCTGCACCGCCCAACCCAGGGCCTCCAGCCAGTCGGCGACGCGCGCCACGGCGGAGGCATGGGCCACGGGATCCTTGACCACCCCCTTCTTGCCGACCCCGCCGGGTCCGTCAGCCTCGAACTGCGGCTTGACCAGGGTGATCAGGTCCGCCTCATCGGCCGCCAGATCGAGCGCAACCGGCAGAACCTTGATCAGGCTGATGAAGCTGGCGTCGCACACGATCAGCGAAGGCCGCTCCGGGATCAGATCCGGCGTCAGGTCGCGCGCATCGGTCCGCTCAAGGCTGACCACCCGCGGATCGGCCGCCACCCGCTCGTGCATCTGGCCGAAGCCGACATCGACCGCGAACACCTTGGTCGCCCCGCGATCCAGACAGACCTCAGTGAAGCCGCCGGTCGACGCGCCGACATCCAGCACCACCCGCCCCTCGACCGCCACCGGCCAGACGGTCAGGGCGTGATCCAGCTTCAACGCCCCGCGCCCGACCCAGCGGTGGGCGTCGGCATAGCCGATCTCGGCGTTCGCACCGACGGTCTGGGAGCCGGACTTGGCCGGCGCGCCGTCCACGGTGACGCCGCCGGCCTCGATGGCCGCCTTCGCCCTGGCCCGGCTTTCCGCCAGGCCGCGCGTGACGAGAAGCTGGTCCAGCCTCATCCGATCTCGCTCAGCCGCGCCAGCGCCGCCTGCAGCTTGGCCTTGCCGGCCTCGGCCTCGGCCAGTTTGGCCCGCTGTTCGTCCACGACTTCCGGCGCGGCCCGCGACACGAAGTTGGGATTGCCCAGCTTCTTGTTCACATGGCCGATATCGTTCTCGAAGACGGCGATCTCCTTCTCCAACCGCGCCCGTTCGGCGGTCAGGTCGATGATCCCCGCCAGCGAGAGGGCGACCGTCGATCCGCCCGAAACAAAGGTCACGGCCCCCGTCGGCGCGGCCTCCGCCGATCCGACCTCGGACACACGGCCCAGGGTCAGGATCAGGTCGCGATGGCGTGCGATCCGCTCGGCCGTGACCGCGTCCGGCGCGACAAAGGCCAGCGGCGGCTTGGCCGCCGGCGGCACGTTCATCTCCGCCCGCAGCCCTCGGATTTCGCCGACCAGATCGACCAGCCAGCCGATCTCGGCCTCGGCCGAGGCGTCGATCAAGGCGTCCGGCAGGACCGGCCATTCGGCGCCGATCAGCAGCCCTTCCCGCGCTGGACCCTCCTTGCCCAGTTCGGCCCACAGCTCCTCGGTGATGAAGGGCATGACCGGGTGCAGCAGCTTCAGCGTCTGATCCAGGGTCCAGGCGGTCATGGCCCGCGTCTCGGCCTTGGCGGCTTCATCGGCGCCGTTGAACACCGGCTTGGCCAGTTCCAGATACCAGTCGCAGAAGACGTTCCAGACGAACCGATACAGCGCGCCCGCCGCATCATCGAACCACCCGCCCTCGATGGCCTCGGACACGGCCCGCTCGGCCTTGGTCAGTTCGCCCCGAATCCAGCGGTTGATCGTCTGTTCGACCGTCGCCGGATCGAAGCCCTCGACGCGCCGCGCCTCGTTCATCTGGCTGAAGCGGGCGGCGTTCCACAGCTTGGTGCCGAAGTTGCGGTATCCCTCGATCCGCTGCTTCGACAGTTTGATGTCGCGCGTGCCCGACAGGATGGCCATGGTGAAGCGCAGCGGGTCGGCGCCCAGTTCGTCGATGATGCCCAGGGGGTCGATGACGTTCCCCTTGGACTTGCTCATCTTCTGGCCCTTCTCGTCGCGGACCAGGCCGTTGATGATGACTCGTTTGAACGGGACCTCGCCCATGAAGTGCTGGCCCATCATCATCATCCGGGCGACCCAGAAGAAGATGATGTCCGCCGCCGTGACCAGGTCGCTGGTCGGATAGAACCGCTCCAGATCCTCGGTCTTCTCGGGCCAACCCATGGTCGAGAACGGCCACAGGGCCGAGCTGAACCAGGTGTCCAGAACGTCCTCGTCCTGGGTCAGGGCGACCTCGGAATCATAGTCCGCCATCGCCAGTTCGCGGGCGTCCTCTTCCGTCTCGGCGACATAGATTTCACCTTCCGGACCGTACCAGGCCGGGATGCGGTGACCCCACCACAGCTGGCGGCTGATGCACCAGGGTTCGATGTTCCTCAGCCATTCGAAATAGATCTTCTCGTACGACTTCGGCTCGAACACCGTCTCGCCCTGCTCCACCGCCTTCAGCGCGGGCTGGGCCAGGACCTTGGCGTCGACGTACCACTGGTCCGTCAGCCACGGCTCGATGACGACGCCGGAACGGTCGCCGTGCGGGACGACATGCTTGGTCTTCTCGATCTCGCGCAGCCAGCCCTCTTCTTCGGCGCGGGCGACGATGGCCTTGCGCGCAGCGAAGCGGTCGATGCCGACGTATTCCGACGGCACGTCCGGCGTATCGACATCTGTGATCCGGCCGAAGGCGTCGAGGATGTTCAGCGACGGCAGGCCCGCCCGCTTGCCCACGCCGAAGTCGTTGAAGTCATGCGCCGGCGTGATCTTGACCGCGCCCGACCCCTTGGTCGGGTCGGCGTAGTCGTCGGCGACGATGGGGATGCGCCGGCCGACGATGGGCAGGGTCACGAACTTGCCGACCAGCCCCTTATACCGCTCATCCTCCGGATGCACGGCCACGCCGGTGTCGCCCAGCATCGTTTCAGGCCGCGTCGTGGCGACCACGATGAAGTCGCGCGTCTCGAACTCGGTCGCCTTGCCCTCGTCGTCAAAGGCGACCGGGTGTTCATAGGTCACGCCGTCCGCCAGCGGATAGGCGAAATGCCAATAGGCGCCGTCCACCTCGCGCTGCTCGACCTCCAGGTCCGAGATGGCGGTCTGGAAATGCGGATCCCAGTTCACCAGCCGCTTGTCGCGATAGATCAGGCCTTCCTTGTGCAGTTGCACGAAGACCTTGCGCACGGCGGCGTTCAGCCCCTCATCCAGGGTGAAGCGTTCGCGCGACCAGTCGCACGACGCCCCCAGGCGGCGCAGCTGGCGCACGATGGTCCCGCCGCTCTCGGCCTTCCATTCCCAGACCTTTTCGATGAAGGCGTCGCGGCCCATGTCGCGCCGCCCGACGTTCCCGGCGGCGGCCAGTTGGCGCTCGACCACCATCTGGGTGGCGATGCCCGCGTGGTCCGTGCCCGGCAGCCACAGCACCGCCTTGCCCTTCATCCGGTGATAGCGGGCCAGGATGTCCTGAAGAGTGTTGTTCAGGGCATGGCCGATGTGCAGGCTGCCCGTCACGTTCGGCGGCGGAATGACGATCGAATAGGCGCCCTGCGCCCCTTCCGTGCGGGGCGCGAACAGGCCGCTCTCTTCCCACTGGGCGTACAGGCGGGGTTCGGCGGCCTGGGGTTCGAAGGTCTTCTCGAGCATGGGACTTCTTTGATCGTTGTCGTGCGGCCGAACGGCGGCCTGGAATGACAAAGGGCGGCCCCTGCAGGAGCCGCCCCTCGATTAGTCTGCGGTGAAGCGAAGGGCTAGGCGCTGCGCGCGATGCGTTCGACTTCCCTTTGCACCGCCGCCTCGACGATGGCGGGCAGGTTGTTGTCCAACCAGTCCTTCAGCATCGGACGCAGCATCTCGGCGACCATGGCCTCGACGGTGTTGCCGCTGACGAAGGGCATTTCCGTCGAAGAGGCCGCAGCGGGCTCGGGTTTCTTGAACGAGGCGGCCAGACCGGCGAAAGCCGAAGCGGCGCTGGCGGCGGCGCTTTCGCCGACCAGCGCATCATAGGCCGGGGCGGGCGTTTCGGCCGGCTCGGGCGCGGAAACGACCGGCTCGGGCGCGGCCTCGACGATGTCCAGATCGCCGATGGTTTCCGATGCGGGCGCTTCATAGAGTTCGGTCAGCTCGAGGACATCGTCATCGGCGACCTCGGGTTCCGGTTGCGGCTCCGGCTCGGCGGGCGCGGCGAAAATACTCTCGGCCGCCGCAGGCTCGGGCTCAGGCTCCGGCGTGGGTTCGGGCGCTGGCTCCGGCGCGGGAGCCGGCTCGGGCGCGGCCGCAACCGGCGGCGTCTCGGCGGGCGCGTCGTCTTCGGAGATGATCCGGCGAATCGACGCCAGGATCTCCTCCATGGTGGGTTCCGGGGCGGACTGGTCGGTCATGAATTAACCCTGGGAGAGGCCTGGAATGAAACTGGGGGCGTGGAGGTCGCCCCCAAACGCCATGCACGGGTCCGGGACCGGAAGACCAAGCCTTCTCGACCCCAGGATATTGTCGTCGCATCAACGCCCGCCGGAATCAACGGGCGTTTTGCCCCTCGTTCGTCAGGCCGACGTCATGCGCCAGGCGCAGTGCGGATCACATCGCCCTTGAGTTGAGTGTCGATCGGCGCATCCCGCGCGTCGTCGGCGTCGACGACCGGCGGCGAGGCGACCCGGTCCAGGGCCTCGATCACGCCGTCCCAAGGCAGGCCGCCGCGATTGCGGACGCGGTCATAGTTGGTCTTGGCGTCATAGACGTCCAGATTGGCGTTCAGGTTCGGCCCTTCGAGCTGGCCCATCGCCGACAGCAGCGAGGCGCGGGCCACATATTCGGCGGCGCGGGCGGCGGCCAAAGAGGTCTGCGACGCCCGCAGGGTCACTTCCTGGTTCAGCACGTCCAGCGTGGTGCGCAGGCCGACCTGCGCCTCCTGCCGCACGCCCTCGGCGGCCACCGAGGCGGCCCGCACGGCCTCTTCGCCGGCGGCGACGTTCGACCGGGTCGACAGGACCTGGGCATAGGCCGAGCTGACGTTCTGCAGCACAGTGCGGCGCTCGCCCTCGACGGCGATCTGGGCGGCGTTGGCCCGTTCCAGGGCCTGGGCGACGCGCGACCGGTTCAGGCCGCCGGTGAACAGCGGCACCGACAGCGTGGCGCCGGCGGTGAAGCTGCGGCGGTCGGCCAGTTCACTCAGATTGCCCAGATCGTTCGCCGTGCCGCCGTAGGAGGCGGTGGCGCGAACGGAAGGCAGATATTCGGCCCGCGCGGCGGCGACGGCGGCTTCGGCGGCCTGCAAGGAATAGGTCGCCGAAAGCACGCCCGGATTACGCGCCAGGGCGACTTCCATGGCGGCGTCGAAATCGTTCGGAACGGTCGGCAGGACCGGGGCCGCCTCAAGGTCGCTGGGCGACTGGCCCACGACGGCGGCATAGGCGGCGCGGGTGGTCGACAGCTGGGCCTGGGCGTTGGCCAGATCGGCTTCGGACTGGGCCAAGGAGGCCTCGGCCTGGGCCACGTCGGTCCGAGTGATCTCGCCGACCTCGAATCGGGCGCTGGTCTCTTCCAGCTGGCGTTGCAGCACGGCGAGGTTTTCCTGGCGGATGCGCAGGATTTCCATGTCGCGGGTGACGTTCACATAGGCCTGGATGACCGACAGCATGACCGACTGTTCGATCTCGCGCAGATTCTCACGCCCCGCCATCACGCTGGCCCGGGCCTGGTCGATGGCCAGGGTGGTGCGGCCGGCGGTCCAGATGTTCTGCGACAGGCTGACGCCCACGGTGGCGCCGTCGCGCTCGGACGATGAACTGGACACCTGGGTGTCCGCCACGCCGTCGTTGTTCGTGTCGACGAACTGGGTGAGCGTCGGGAAATCGCTGCGGGTGTAATCGACCCCGGCCGAGGCGCTCAGCGTCGGGCGCAGGCCCGATCGCGCCTGGACCACGGTTTCGTCCAGCGCGCGCTGATTCGCCCGCTGGGCCAGCAGGCTGGGATTGGTCTGATAGGCCAGGGCGATCGCTTCCTGCAGCGTCTCGGCCCAGGCGGGCGCGCCAAGCCCTGTCACCAGAGCCACCACAGCGGCCGAAGCCAGCACACGCGAGCGTTTCAACATTGTCCGTCCTTGCCTGACGCCCCCGAGGAGCGCCCGAATGTCATCAAGCGTAACTGCGGCCTCAGTCGACCTGACGCCAGTTAAGTTTTTTTCACGCTTCCCGCGAGCGCTGCCGACTACGTCAGAATGCGAATGTAGGCGCCGGCGTCAGTTCCGCGAGGAGGGCCGGGGATGAATCGAACAGTTCGCGACGCGACAGGCCTTCGCGGCCCTTAACATAGAGGGCGGCCTTGCCGATGGCGCCACGCCGCTCGACCACAACCAGACGGCCGCCGGTCCGCAGGGCCTGCCCCCAGGCTTCCGGCAAGGCCGCCACGCCGCCTTCGCAGACGATCAGGTCCCAGCCCTCGCCCACCGGCGCATCCAGAGGCGCGACCGCTGTCGTCACCCCGTCCTCCGCCAGGGCCTCGCCCACGACCTCGAACACGGCCGCGTCAGACTCTTGCGCCGTGACCGTCAGACCCATGCGCGCCAGCACCGCAGCGGCATAGGGGGCGGCGATGGCCAGGGCCTTCTCCCCTTCCCGCGCATCGGCGGCCTGCAACAGCTTGGAGACGTCGCGCGCCGGCATCAGCTTGCGGTCGCCCGCAATCTCGACCGATGCGTCCGAATAGGCGGCGAAGATGCGGTCCGGCGCACAGTAGCGTTCACGCGGAACCGCCATCATGGCCATGTGGATCTCGTGATTGGTCACATCGTTCACGCGGACCTGCGAGTCGACCATGGCCTTGCGCTCGGCGGTGAAATCCATCTTTGGGCAGCCTTCAATCGGTAGTCAGGGAGGAAATCTTGCGCGCTTATAGTTCCGCGCGTTGCAGCGGACAATCCGATCTGATAGCGAACGCCCCTCGCGATGACCGCCCCCGAGAAATCGGGGACAAAGCGGCCTGATGGCGGAGTGGTGACGCAGAGGACTGCAAATCCTTGCACCCGGGTTCGATTCCCGGTCAGGCCTCCATCGCGACAAACGAACAAAAGGCGCGGATCCTGGGATCCGCGCCTTTTTCGTCTCTATCGCCCCTGAAGGATCAGCTGATCGGCGCAGTCACCCAGCCGATCAGGCCCGCCGCGCCCAGACCGGCGACCCCGGCGGCGATGAAGATCGCCGCCCGGACGTTTCGGTTCAAAAAATACAGAATGTTCATTGCGCGCCCCCACACCAACGAGAACGATGGTCGCCACAGTTTCGGCCCCCGCGCAAGGTGTACAGAACCTTAACGACCAAAAATCCTGGTGAACGCCGGCGTCAGCCTGCGGGCCGCCCGCTGGTCACATGATGAAGCGCCAGGGCGCTGGTCACGGCGACATTCAACGAATCAAAGCCCCCCGCCATGGGCACGCCGACAGCGCGGCACCGATCAATCACCGCGCGGGGCAGACCCGGCCCCTCCGACCCCACCATCAGGGCGACGCGGCCCTGGGGCCGGTAGTCCGCCAGCCTCAGCGTCGCCGACGGGGTCAGGGCCAGCACCTCCACCCCCGCCGTCTGCATCGCCGCCACCAGATCCTCGGCCGATCCGCCGACCGTGAACGGGGTCCGCAGCACGGCCCCGACCGAAACCCGGATAGCCTTGCGATAGAAGGGGGCGCAGCAGGTCTCATCCAGCAGGACGGCCCGCGCCCCGAAAGCCGCCGCATTGCGGAACACCCCGCCCATATTGTCGTGATTGCCGATGCCGCTGGCGATCACGAACACATCCTCGTCGGCGACGGCCGCCAACAGGTGCTCGACCGGCGGCGCGACGGGCTTCTCACCCAGGGCCAGGATGCCCCGGTGCAGCGGAAATCCGGCGATCCGGTCCAGAACGGCCTGGCCGGCGACATAGACGGGAACCGACGGCGCAAGCGCCGCAATGACGTCGCTCAGGGCCGCGACCCGTTTCTCCGCCAGCAGCAGGGCGCGGGGTCGGCATCGTGAGGCGGCCGAGGCCAGCACCCGCACCACCACCTCGCCTTCGGCCACGAACAAGCCCTCGCGGCCCGTCAGGTCGCGTTCGCGAATATCGCGAAAGCCGGAGATCCGGGCGTCATCGGGGTCATTGATCGAGATCGTGCGCATTCGTCGTTTTTCCCATTGCACGAATCGAATGGCCGCTGCTATAGGCCCGCCTCCCGAGCAGTTCCGCGGTAGCTCAGTGGTAGAGCAGCCGACTGTTAATCGGCTGGTCGTAGGTTCGAATCCTACCCGCGGAGCCACTCGGGGCTAAGACTGTCGGCATCAGGCATCTCGCCGCCAGCGCTGTTTTGGCCTGAAAATCGACGGGTTCAGCAAAGACCGCCCATTCGTTGGCGACGCCCTGACCGGTTCTCTTCTCTCCCTCATCGCCGCGCCTGGGCCTGACGATCACCCGTCTTCGCGTCGTCCCAGATGTTCCGTCCCGCGCAGATGGGCGAGCTCGATCTGTCTCTGACGTTCGGCGTAGCGCAGCCTCTGCGCGTCGTCGCGCGTATCCCGGCAGCGTTCGCAGCAGACGCCCTCGATGAAATGGGGCGACGCCCGGCCTTCGGCGTCCAGGGGCATACGGCACCCCCGGCACAGGGTGTGGTCGCCCTGAACCAGGCCATGACCGACCGAGACCCGCTCGTCGAAGACGAAACAGTCGCCGCGCCACAGGCTGTCGGCCGGTTCGACCTCTTCCAGATAGCGCAGGATCCCGCCTTCCAGATGGTGGACGTTCTCGACTCCCTCGGCCTTCAGGAAGGCGGTCGATTTCTCGCAGCGAATGCCGCCGGTGCAGTACATGGCCACCCGCTGCGGCTTCATCTGGTCCATCAAGGCGCGGCCATCGGTGCGGAACCAGTCGGGAAAATCGCGGAAGCTGCGGGTGTTCGGCTGCACCGCCCGCTCGAAGGCGCCGATTTCGCCCTCGTAGTCGTTGCGGGTGTCGATCACCAGGGTGGTCGGATCGGCGATCAGGGCGTTCCAGTCCTGAGGCGCGACATAGACCCCGGCCTGTCGCGCCGGATCCAGGTCCGGCTGGCCCATGGTCACGATCTCGCGCTTGATCCGGACCTTCAGCCGCAGAAACGGCATGTCGCCGGTCCAGGCGTATTTGACCTCCAGATCGGCGAAGCCCGGAATGGCGCGGATGTCGGCCAACACCGTTTCAATACCCGCTTCAGGACCGGCGATCGTGCCGTTCAGCCCCTCGGTCGCAACCAGCAGCGTGCCTTTGACCGCGCCGGCTTCGCACACGCTGTGCAGCCGCGCCTGCACCGCCTCGACGTCCTTGATCGCGGCGAATCGATACAGGGCGGCGACGCGAATCTCGCCGGGGTTCAGGGATTTTGAATCGGTCATGGCGTGGCTTTCAGCGGCGCCGTCGCGAGAGTGGCGCGCCCTGCAGGACTCGAACCTGCAACCGTCCGCTTAGAAGGCGGGTGCTCTATCCGGTTGAGCTAAGGGCGCTCGGCAGCGAGCCGGGCGTCAATGCGTCCAGGGCTGTTTGCGATTGGGGGCGAAATTGTCGGCGTAGGCCTTCAGGATCGTCGGGGCCTCGTTCGGCTCGTGCAGGCGGAACGGAATGCCGTGGCGTTCGGCATAGGCGACGGCTTCTTCCTTCGAATCAAAGGCGAGACGCACCTGACCGTTCATGTCCGACGAACTGGTCCAGCCCATCAGCGGATCGAGGCTGCGGGCCGAGGCCGGTTCAAACTCCAGACGCCAGTCGCGGCTCTTGGCCTTGCCGGACTGCATAGCGGTCTTGGCTGGGCGGTAGATGCGGGCGAGCATGGCGAAATCCCTAGTGATCGGCAGGTCCAGTGGACCTGCCATAACGCGCGCGGGACACGGAATCCAGCGGCCGTCCATTGGTCGGGGCGAGAGGATTCGAACCTCCGACCCTCTGGTCCCAAACCAGATGCGCTACCAGGCTGCGCTACACCCCGGACCGAACGGAGCGCTCTATTGGCACTTCGTCGCGCGATCCGCAATCAAGGCTTGAAATAAGGATGCAAAATCCTGTCGCCGGGCTTGGCGCCGATCTCGGCCGCGCGACCCGCGCGAAGCTCCAGCACGCCGTTCGCGGCCCCGTTCGACGGTATCGGAACCTCGGAAAAGGGCGTGGCGTGGGAGGCGATCGAGACGATCCGGCCTTTCGGATCGATATAGAGGATGTCCAGAGAACTGGGCGTATTGCGCATCCAGAAGCTCTGTTCCCGCGGCGCCTCTCCGGGCCACTGGAACAGCATGCCGCGATCATCGCCCAGCGGCGGGCGGAACATCAGGCCCCGCTGACGTTCAGGCTCTTCGTCTGCGATTTCGACCCAGAACGGGTGTTCGCCGGACGCCGTCACCACGGCCAGCTTCTGCAGGGGCTCGCCATTCGGCCCGGCCGGCGCTTTCGCGGCGCATCCGGCGACGGCGAGCGCCATCAGGCCAGCCATAACAAAACGTCTCGTCGCGTCGATCATGCGCCCTTCCTGGAGCGACCGATCAGCCGCCCGGTCTGATTTCAGCCACCACCAGCCCCTTGGGACCGCTGGCGAATCGTACCTGCACCGTGTCGCCTGGCACCAGATCGTCCAGGCCGCAGCGCCGCAGGGTTTCGATGTGGACGAAGATATCGCCCGGTTCGCGATCACGCACCACGAATCCATAGCCCTTGGTCCGATTGAACCATTTGACCACGGCCGGCTCCAGGACCGCATCGACTTCGGGCGACGTCGCGATAGCCTCGGCCATGGGCGCCGAACGACGCACGATGACGCTCGCCTCGCCCGCTCCCAGGTCATGGATCTCGACGGCCTGCCAGCCTTTGGATCGCCGAACACAATCGCAGACAATAGGCGCGCCTTCATCTGCCGTTTCGCGGCCGGTGTCGCGCAGACTGCTGATGTGCAGAAGAACATCCCGCAGCTCGGTCAACGTCGGGTCATCCGGCACGATGAAGCCATAGCCCTTCGCCGGATCGAACCACTTCACGCGCCCGACGACACGAACGGTCTCCGCCGTCTCCATCTCATCGTAGTCAGACAAATTATCAAACCCCCGTCCGCTCCTCTTACGGACACGATTACGTTTAACACTGTTCCGCGAATCTTTGGAAAGGTCAAAATGGGGGAAAGGCGCCCGAAACTTGCACCTTCTGGCGGAAAGCTTCCAGTTGTGTCGCGCGAATGACACCACCCGTGATGGTTTCCGCCCATGGCGACGACGGGGTTGGTGCAGGACTCAAATGAAGAGGCGAACGCCGCTCGGGCGGCCTATCGGCACGGCCCGTATTCATCCCGCGTGGCAGTCCCTAGGGGAGTCGAACCCCTCTTTTCAGGTTGAAAACCTGACGTCCTAACCGATAGACGAAGGGACCGCTGCGCGGGAGAGCCGGCGATATAGCCGCGCCCTCGGACGGGTGCAAGCGCGGATTTCGAGTTTTTTGCGACGGTCCAGGGCGTGCCCGCGCCGCTCAAACCCTGCGAGGATCGGCGACGTCCTCGATCTCGAACTGCACGCCGCGACGGCCGTTCCAGTCGTCCGCCTTCAGACGGCCGACGACATTCAGCCCGCCCTGCCCGCTCAGCAGCGCCTGGCCGGTCGGCAGATCGGCGCATCGCCAGGCCACGGCCCGCACCGAGGCGCCGTCCGGCCCGACCAGTCGACAGCGGACATGGCCGCCGTTCATCTGCACCGGTTCGCGGGCCTGAACCCCGTTCAGGGCGAAGACCGGCTCGGGGTTGGCGGGGCCGAAGGGGGCCAGTTGCTCGAACGATTCGAACAGGGCCCGGGTCGCTGCGCCTGGATCGATCAGGGCGTCGATCTCCAGCGCATCCATCGCCACCGCCTCGATCCGTTCGCCGGCCAGCCGGTCGTTCAGGAAGTCGGTCAGTTCAGCCAGTCGTGCGCCGTCCATCGTCAGACCGGCCGCCATGGCGTGCCCGCCGCCGGCCAAAAGAATACCCGCCTCCCACGCCGCCTGAATGGCGCGGCCCAGGTTCATGCCCGGCTGCGACCGGCCCGACCCCTTGCCCAGACCCGTCACCGGATCCAGCCCGATGACGATCACCGGCTTGCGCCAGCGTTCGCGCAGGCGCCCGGCGACGATGCCGACCACGCCGGGGTGCCAGTCCTCGCCCGCCACGACGACCAGGGCCGTCTCGTCGGCGTGGGCGCCGGTCGCCTCGACGCGGCGGACGGCGGCCTCCGTCACGGCGCGTTCGACCTCGCGGCGCGACAGGTTCAGGGCGTCCAGCTCCAGCGCCAGGGCCTGGGCCTCGGCGGGATCGTCGGTCGACAACAGCCGCGCGCCCAGGTCCGATCGGCCGATCCGCCCGCCGGCGTTGATGCGAGGCCCCAGTATAAAGCCGGCGTGGTTGCTCTTGGCCGGCCCTTGTTCGGCGCCGGCGGCGGCCAGCAGGGCGCGCAGGCCGGGGTTCTTCCAGTCGCTCATGACCTTCAGTCCCAACCCCGTCAGGGCGCGGTTGAACCCGGTCAGGGCCGTGACGTCGCAGATGGCGCCCAGGGCGGCCAGATCCAGCCACTGGCGAATATCGGGCTCGGGCCGGTCCGCGAACAGGCCGCGCCGCCGCGCCTCGCGGTTCAGGGCGGCCAATAGAACAAAGACCACCCCGGCCGCCGCCAGATTGCCCTGGCCCGAGTTGCAGCCCGGCCGATTCGGATTGACGACCGCCAGCGCCCTGGGCGGTTCGCTGCGCATCAGATGGTGGTCGATGACGACGACGTTCAGGTCGATGGCCGCCGCATGGGCCAGGGCCTCGTTCGCCGCCGCCCCGCAATCGACCGTCACCACCAGGTCGGCGCCGGCGGCCTTCAGGGTGTCGAAGGCCTTGGCGCTGGGGCCATAGCCTTCGGTCAGCCGGTCAGGAACATAGATGGGCAGGTCCGCCCCCATGGCCCGGAACCAGCGCACCAGCAGGGCCGCGCTGGAGGCGCCGTCCACATCATAGTCGGCGAAGATGTGAACCTGAGACCTGGCCTGGAACGCATCCAGCAAGGCCTCGGCGGCGGCGTCCATGTCCATGAAGCTGGACGGATCGGGAAACAGGGCGCGCAGGGTCGGGGTCAGGAAGTCGGCGCCCTGGTCGGCCCGCACGCCGCGCGAGGCCAGGGCCCGCGCCAGCGGCTCCTCCAGGCCCAGTCCCTGCATGTGGGCGCGGATGGTCGCGGCCTCGGCCGGGCGCTGACGCCAGGCCCGACCGGACAGGGACTGGGTCACACCCAGAAATGCGTTATCGATCTTGAAGCCGCCGTCGTCCGCCATCGTCGCATCATCCGGGGATTCTCGAGCCCCGGCGACAAGCTCATTCAATCGGACGCCGATCAATCGGCGGCGGGGCCTTGGCGCGATCCCGCAGGCTTTGGGCGAAGGCGTCGATCTCGGCCTCGGTGCGGGCCGCATCCGGCGACACGGGAACGGCTCCGACCTGGGCGCGGGTCTCGGCGGCCAGGGTTTCGGCGTCGCCCAGCGTCCAGTCGATCCGCGCCACCTCGCCGTCCAAGGCCCCGCCCTGGCCTTCCAGAGCCTGGACCCGGGCGGCCACCTGGGCCGCCTGCGGCAGATCGGCCG
Organism: Brevundimonas sp. GW821-FHT10A07; assembly: GCF_059415785.1. NCBI lineage: Bacteria > Pseudomonadati > Pseudomonadota > Alphaproteobacteria > Caulobacterales > Caulobacteraceae > Brevundimonas > Brevundimonas sp. GW821-FHT10A07. The sequence goes on along the minus strand of NZ_JBWKNX010000004.1, from coordinate 49,148 downwards.
GCGCGGCGGGGAAGTTCTCCCAACTGGGATAATGGCGATTGGCGTCGACCAGGGCCTGAACCCGCGGCGCGATCGGCGACGTCGGATCGGTGCTCGGCGCAAACGCGCGCGCACAGGCCCCCAGAGACGCCGACAGCGTCGCCAGGCAGAGCAACGAAGCCATCAGCCCCGTTCTTTTTCGAAAGTGCGCGTTCATGTCGGGGTCGGTCTTATGCCATCATCGCTTCGTGCGGAAGGGCGAGGCGTCGAACCAGTCCTCCGAACCCAGGAAGGCGAAGGAAATTCATGGCCCAAGCTCCGAAGAACAAGACCCCGACGTCCCAGCCCGCTCCAAAGGGCGACGCCCGGAAGGCCAAGCCCGGCGCGTCCAAGTCAGCGGAGTCCAAGTCGGCGGCGTCCAAACCCGCAGCGGCCAAGACGCCCGGGCCCATGGCGCTTGACGACGCCCCGGTCGCCAAGACGCCGCGCAAGCCCGGTCGCCCGACCTCGGCCAAGCCCCGCCCGCCCCGCGCCAAGACTCCGGCGCCTGATCCCAGGATCGACTGGTCGGACGCCGCTCCTTCCGCCGAGACGCCTGCTGAACCCGCCCCCGGCGCCGACCAGGCCCAACTGCTCGAAACCCTGTCGATGAACCTGGCCAAGGCGGCCATGATGGCCCAGAGCGCGCTCGCCGAGGCCGCCCTGTTCCAGGCCGACCGCCCCGCCGCCCTGTCGCCCGACCCGTTCCATGTCGCCCCCGCCATGACCTCGGTCATGAGCAGCCTGGCCTCCCGTCCCGAAAAACTCTTCCAGGCCCAGGCCGACCTGTTCAGCCGCTATATGGATCTGTGGACCGGCACGGCGCGTCAGGCGGCCGGCGAGCCGATGCCGCCCGCCCCCGCCGACAAGCGGTTCAAGGATCCCGCCTGGTCGGACAATCCGATGTTCGACATGATGCGCCGCTCCTATCTGCTGACCTCGGACTGGATGAACGGCCTGATCGCGGGGGTCGAGGACGTCGATCCGGCGGTCAAGCAGCGCGCCCAGTTCTTCACCCGCCTGCTGACCGACGCCTTCTCGCCGTCCAACTTCCTGGCCTCCAACCCGGTGGCCCTGAAGGCCCTGGCCGAGACCAGCGGCGAATCCCTGGTGAAGGGGATGCAGAATTTCGCCGCCGATCTGGAACGCGGCGGCGGTTCGCTGCGCATCAGCCAGGCCGATGACGGCAAGTTCGTCGTCGGCGAGAACGTCGCCACCGCGCCGGGCCAGGTGGTGTGGCGCGACGACCTGTTCGAACTGATCCAGTACGATGCGGCGACCGAGACCCAGCATCAGATCCCCCTGCTGATCTTCCCGCCCTGGATCAACAAATTCTATATTCTCGACCTCCAGCCGACCAATTCGATGATCCGCTGGCTGTCGGCCCAGGGCTTCACCGTCTTCGTCTGTTCCTGGGTCAATCCGGGCCTCGACAAGGCGGGCCTCGGCTTCGACGACTATCTCGAAAAAGGCGTCTATCGCGCCATCGACAAGACGCTGGAGCAGACCGGCGCAGACCGGCTGAACGCGGTCGGCTATTGCATCGGCGGCACCCTGCTGGGCGCAGCCCTGGCCCATATGGCGGCGAAGGGCGACACGCGCGTCGCCGCCACCACCTTCTTCGCCGCCCAGCACGACTTCGCCGAGGCCGGCGATCTGCTGCTGTTCACCGACGAACACTGGATCGCCGAGATCGAACGCCAGATGGACGCCGCCGGCGGGGTCCTGCCCGGCGCCGCCATGGCCGACACCTTCAACGCCCTGCGCTCCAACGACCTGATCTGGTCCTTCTTCATCAGCAACTATCTGCTGGGCAAGGATCCGCCGGCCTTCGACCTGCTGTTCTGGAACGCCGACCAGACCCGGATGCCCAAGACCCTGCACCTGGCCTATCTGCGCCAGATGTACGGCGCCAACGCCCTGGCGCGCGGCGTGTTCGAGATCGGCGGCCTGACGGCGGACCTGTCGAAGGTCGCCATCCCCCTGTATTTCCAGGCCAGCCGCGAGGATCACATCGCCCCGATGAACTCGGTCTATCGCTCGGCCCGTCTGTTCGGCAGCCCGGACGTGACCTTCACCCTGGCCGGGTCCGGCCATATCGCCGGGGTGATCAACGCCCCGGCGGCGCGGAAATACCAGCACTGGACCAACCCCGCCCTGCCCGGGACCCTGGCCGAGTGGCAGGCCGGGGCCGTCGAACATCCGGGCAGCTGGTGGGACCACTGGGCCGGCTGGCTGCATGATCGTTCGGGCGCCAGGATTCCGGCGCGCGACCCTGCTAAGGGTCCGCTCCCGCCCCTGGCGCCGGCGCCGGGTCTGTATGTGAAAGTGAAGTCTTGAACCGTATCGAACCCAATATCCTGCTGGCCGTCAGCACGGGCGTCGCCCTGATCCTGCTGATCATGACGGCGGCCACCTTCGGCGAGCCGGGCAATACGGCGAAATATGTGATCAGCGCCGTCGTCTGTTCGGTCCTGTTCGTCGCCCTGAACGGCTGGATGGCCCGCCGGATGAACCGCCCGACGCCGCAGCCGGTCATCCGTGCGGCCTCGCCCGGAACCGCCGCCTGGGCCGGCCTGTTTCCCGCGCTGGTCATCGCCGCCGCCGTCGCCCCGGTCTTCCTGCCGGGCCACGACTACGGCCTGCTGATCATCATTGCGGCGGTCTGGTTCGGGGTGACGGTCGATTCGGCTGTACGCGCCAATCGGGGCTAGGCGGCCACGAACTTCAGCGCCACGCCGTTGTTGCAATAGCGCAGGCCCGTGGGGCGCGGCCCGTCGTTGAACACATGCCCCTGATGCCCCAGGCAGCGGGCGCAGTGGTATTCGGTGCGGGGAATGCCGATGGCCAGGTCGCGCTTGCGGCCGATGTTGGCGGCGATGACCTGATAGAAGCTGGGCCAGCCGGTGTGGGAGTCAAACTTCCAGTTCGAGCGGAACAGCGCCAGGTCGCAGCCCTTGCAGACGAAGGTCCCGCGCCGATGTTCGTCGTTCAGCGGGCTGGTGTAGGGGCGTTCGGTGTCCTCGTGACGCATCACGCGCCAGGCCGCGTCGCCGAGCCGCCGTCGCCAGTCGGCGTCCGACACGCGACGATAGGGCGAGGCGGCGTAGGCCCCCTGCCCCGCCTGGGACGGTTCGGGCGAACAGGCGGCCAGGGCCAGCGCGCCGGCGCCTGCCAGAAGGCCGCGTCGATGGAGGATCGGGGACTGGGTCATGCCACCCAGTACGACGGGGCGAGGGGAAAGGTTTCTCGCCTCGTTTCTTCTCCCGATCAGGGCTTCAGATCAGACCGGTCGCCTCATCCAGGCCCAGCATGATGTTCAGGTTCTGGACCGCCGCGCCCGAGGCCCCCTTGCCCAGGTTGTCCAGCAGAGCGACCAGACGCACCTGCTCGCCGGATCGGTCGCCGAACACGTGCAGACGCAGGCGGTTGGTGCCGTTCAGCCCCTCGGGCTCCAGACCCGTCATGGCCTCGGTCTCGTCCAGATCGGCCACCTCGACGAAATACTGGCCGTCATAGGCCTCGACCAGGGCCCCATGAATCCGCTCGACCGACGGGGTTTCCGGCAGGGCGGCCAGGTGCAGCGGAACCTCGACCAGCATGCCCTGGCGGTAATTCCCCACTGCGGGGGCGAACAGCACCTCGCGGCTCAACCCCGTGTGTTTCGTCATCTCCGGCACATGCTTGTGCTTCAGCGACAGACCATAGGCGCGATAGGCGGTTGCAGCGCCTTCCGCTTCGAATTCGGCGATCATGGCCTTGCCGCCGCCGGAATAGCCCGAGACCGCATTGACCGTGACCGGATGGCCGGCCGGAACCAGGCCCGCCTTCACCAGCGGCCGCATCAGGCCGATGAAGCCGGTCGGATAGCAGCCGGGGTTGGACACGAATCGCGACCGGGCGATCAAGGCGCGCTGGCCTGCGTCCATCTCGGGGAAGCCATAGGCCCAGCCCGGCGCGACCCGATAGGCGGTCGAGGCGTCGATCACCTTGACCGACGGGTTCTCCACCATGGCCACCGCCTCGCGCGCCGCATCATCGGGCAGGCACAGGATCACCGCATCGGCGCTGTTCAGAGCCTCGCGCCGCGCCTCGACGTCACGCCGACGGTCGCCCAGCAGGATCAGCTCCAGATCCGAGCGCGCCTCCAGCCGCTCGCGGATTTCGAGGCCCGTAGTGCCGGCTTCGCCGTCGATGAAAATTGCAGCCATCAGCTAGTACCGCTCATGCATCAAAGAACCCAAAGCCCTGTTGAGATTTCGCACGCCGAACGTCAATTCGAGATGGTTTGCCAACCTTTTTGCCTTTGGGCCTATGGGTGCTCGTATAGGCTTTTGAATGCTGACATTGGCGTCACTCTGATCAGCAGTGAATTGCATCAGCATCCCACTGTAGAGCCCGGCAGAATCTATAGAGAGGGTCAGTGGTCCGAGAAAACTGATGATAGAAAAAGAAAAATCTGGAAGATCTGGATACACATAGGCGATCTGATCATGCCCCACAAAGTGGTCCATCTCTGGATTGTCATTGCGGATCAGTTCCGCTGCTTCGGCCAGCGTCAACTTAAGATAGCGGTCCCGGTCACGAGTGGCCCGCGCATAAAGACGCTCAGCAAGCGCCGGCGTTTTGGTGTCTAGGAAACCAAACATCGCCCCTCCTAAGAAAAAGGGCGCTCCGGGTCTCCCCGAAGCGCCCCAAATCCAAACCGCGTGAACGCGATCAGCGCTTCGAGAACTGGAACGAACGGCGAGCCTTGGCGCGGCCGTACTTCTTGCGCTCGACGACGCGGCTGTCGCGGGTCAGGAAGCCGTGCGGCTTCAGAACCTTGCGCAGTTCCGGTTCGAAATGCGTCAGGGCGTGCGACAGGCCGTGGCGGATGGCGCCGGCCTGGCCGGACAGGCCCGAACCTTCGACGGTGCAGACCACGTCATATTGCGTGGCGCGGTCCGAGACGGTCAGCGGCTGGGCGATCATCATGCGCAGCACGGGACGAGCGAAATACTGCTCCTGGTCCTTGCCGTTGATGGTGATCTTGCCGGTGCCGGGCTTCACCCAGACGCGGGCGATGGCGTTCTTGCGCTTGCCGGTCGAATAGGCGCGGCCCTGGGCGTCCAGCTTCTGGACATAGACGGGGGCGTCGTTCTCGACCGAAGAGCTCAGGCCCTTCAGGGCGTCGAAACCGGTGGCGGCTTCGGTGTTGGTCACGTCGGTCATGCTCAGACGCTCCGGGTGTTCTTGGGCGACGCCGACTTGAAGTCGATCGTTTCCGGTTGCTGGGCTTCATGTTCGTGCGCGCCGCCGGCGAACAGGCGCAGGTGCGTCATCTGCTTGCGGGCCAGCGGGCTTTCCTTCGGCAGCATGCGCTCGACGGCCTTCTCGAGCACGCGCTCGGGGAAGCGACCGCCCAGAACCTTCTCAGGGGTCGTCGACTTGACGCCGCCCGGGTGGCCGGTGTGGCGATAATAGACCTTGTCGGTCGACTTCTTGCCGGTGAACACCACCTTGTCGACGTTGGTGACGACGACATAGTCGCCGCAGTCAACGTGCGGGGTGTAGTCGCCGCGGTGCTTGCCGCGCAGACGGTTGGCGATGAAGGTCGCGAGACGGCCCACCACGACGCCTTCGGCGTCGATGTGGATCCATTTCTTCTCGACCTCGGCCGGCTTCAACGAAGCCGTGGTGCTCTTCAGCATTGAGGGGGTTCCTGGAGACGAAAATCGGGTCCGGCCCCCGAAGGAACCGAATGAAGGCGCGCTGATACAGGAGACGATAAGCCGCGTCAACGCGCCTTAAAGCCGAACAGTAGAGGTAACATATTGTTTAAATAAGATATTTCATATGCGGTATTAAAATACCCGTCAAATTGACCAGCCCGTCGTTACAAATTAACGGCGTTCGTCATCAAACCATAGCCATTCGGAGTCATCGGGGACCAAATCCTTCGGAGCTCTCCCATGATCCTTCACCGCCGCGGCCTCATAGCCTCCAGCGCCGCCCTCGCCTTTTCCGGCCTGGCTCAGAGCGTCAAAGCCGCCGAGGAGGAGACCTACCTCAACGAGGTCATCGGCTACGGCCCTCTCAAGCGTGATCCCAACGGCGTGCTGGACCTGCCGGAAGGCTTTTCCTACCGCATTGTCTCTCAAGGCGGAGAGACCATGGCCGACGGCCTTCTGGTGCCGGGACAGTTCGACGGCATGGGGTGTTTCGCCCTGGACGACACCCGCGTCGCCCTGGTCCGCAATCACGAACTGAAGGGTTCATCGGCCAGCCACCGCAACTGGGGGCCGGGCGGCTATAATCAGGAACGGATCGGCCGGCTGGACGTCAGCCGCGCCTATGACACCTACAAGGACGGGCGCCCCCTGCCCGGCGGCACGACCACAGTCATCTATGACCTGTCGACCGGCCGCACCGAACGTCAACACCTCAGCCTGGCGGGCACCAGCACCAACTGCTGCGGCGGTCAGACGCCCTGGGGGTCATGGCTCAGTTGCGAGGAGACGAGCGAGCTTCCGACCGACTCGGACGTGACCAAGGATCATGGCTATGTCTTCGAGGTGCCGGCTCGCGCCGAGGGTCTCGTCGATCCGGTCCCGCTGAAGGCCATGGGGCGGTTCGAGCACGAGGCCGTCTGCGTCGATCCCCGGACCGGGATCCTCTATCTGACCGAGGATCAAGGCGACGGTCTCTTCTATCGCTTCATTCCCAACACACCCGGCGAACTGGCCAGGGGCGGCCGACTGCAGGCCATGGTCCTGCGCGGCCACCGGGGCGCCGACACCTCGAACCACGCCGATCGCATCTGGTCTATCGGAGACTGGCGCGAAGTGGACTGGATCGACATGGAGGAGGTCGAAAGCCCCAAGGGCGACCTGCGTCGACGCGGTCATGCTCAAGGCGCCGCCCTGGTGGCCCGCGCCGAGGGCATCTGGTGGGGCGACGGCGAGCTGTATCTGACCGCCACCTCGGGCGGACCGATCCAGCGCGGTCAAATCCTGCGCTATGTCCCCTCGCCCGAAGAAGGTCGTTCCGGCGAGACGCGTCATCCCGGCCGTGTGCAGTTGTTCGTTGAAAGCACCGATGTGAAGACCCTGAACATGGGCGACAACATCACCATCGCGCCTTGGGGCCATCTGATCGTCTGCGAAGACAACTATTCGACCGAAGTCCGCAACCACCTGAAGGGCGTCACGCCCGAGGGCAAGCTCTACACCCTGGGGCGCAACGTGTTTCAGGGCAATTCCGAGTTCGCGGGCGCGGTGTTCGCCCCCGACGGCCGGACCCTGTTCGTCAACATCCAGTACCCGGGTCTCACCGTGGCCATCACCGGCCCATGGTCCTCGGTCCGGACATGAAGATCCGGGGCTGAGCCCGCAGCACCAGCCAAAGGTTCGCCGTCGCCACAGCCAGGACGACGGCGGCCCCGGCCTGGTGCAGCACGCCCAGCCATACCGGCACGGCGTGCATCAGGGTGACGATCCCCAGCACGGCCTGGAACCAGACCACGGCGGCCAGGACAAAGGCCGCCAGCCCCATTCCCTCGGCCACGCGCCAGCGCCAGGCCTGGAAGGCGTAGATGCTGACGGCGATCAACAGGCCATAGGCCACAAGCCGGTGATTGAACTGGATCAGGGCCTTGTCATGCAGGAAGGCCCCGGCGCCCAGGCTCCAGTCGGCCGGCGGCAGGATCGCCCCGTCCATCAGCGGCCAGTCGGTATAGACCAGTCCCGCGTGACCGCCCGCAACCAGGGCGCCCAGCAGACACTGGACGAAGACCACGCCCAGCAGAATCCCGGCCCCGCGCGCCCATCCGCCCGGCGCACGCCCGTGATCCTCGCCGTTCCAGGCCTCAAGCCCGGTCCAGATCAGGGCGGCGAACAGGATGAAGGCCAAGCCCAGGTGGGTCGCCAGCCGTTCGGGCGCGACACTGACCCGTTCCGACAGGCCGCTGGACACCATCCACCACCCGATCAGACCCTGAAGCCCGCCCAGGGCCAGCAGCAACACGCAGCGCCAGATCAGCCGGTCGGGCATGGCCCATTGCCGCAGGACCGAACGCTGCGGCGACATCCTGCACGCCAGGAAGAAGACCAGCGGCAGGGCGAACACCAAGCCGACCACACGCCCGATCAGGCGGTGCAGCCATTCCCACCAGAAAATGCCCTGGAATTCGCCCAGGCTCATGCCGGCGTTGATCTGGGCGTACTGGGGAATCTGTTTGTACTTGTCGAAGGCCTCGGCCCACTGGGCGTCGTTCAGCGGCGGAACCGCGCCCATGATGGGCTGCCATTCCGTGATCGACAGACCCGATCCGGTCAGGCGGGTGATGCCGCCGACCACCACCATCAGGAAGACGACGGCCGCCGTGGCGAACAGCCACACGGCGACGGCGCGATTGCGATCTGGATTTCCGAAACGGTTCATTCGACGCCCGACACTGACCCGGATATGGTGTCGCGCTCGACCGTGACCAAATCGCGACCGTGGCGGTATGCCCGCCCGACGCGACAAGATCGAGTCGGATTGAGTTAACGGCGCTGACGCCGCAGGAGATCAGGGTTGGAATACGCCGACATCGTCGCCGCCGTTCTGGGCGGACTTCTGCTGGCCTGGATCGCCGATCTGCTCACCGGCCGCCGTGGCTTTGGCGGAACCAGCCTGGTGTCCGGCGTGGGCCTGGCCTGCGGCTGGTTCCTGGCGGTGCGGGTTTTCGCCGTCAGCACCATGGACAGCTGGGCCTGGGTGCCCTGGGCCCTGATCGGCTCCGGCGTCTGCCTGGTCGCCTTCTTCCTGTTCCGGAACAAGCGCTGATGCCGCCCCGTGCGCGCCGATTCGTCGCGGCGGTCGGCGTGCTGGTTTTTTTGATCTTCTGGGTCTGGGGCCTGATCGCCCTGCGCGGGCTCCTGCCGGCCTCCCCCTGGATCGACTTCCTGTTCTTCGGCGTCGGCGGCACAGCCTGGGGCCTGCCGCTCATTCCCCTGTTGAAGTGGGCCGAGCGGGGCTGACCCTTCATGGGACCTGACCGTTCCAAGTCACCGATCACAGTCTCCCATCCGCCACAGGCGTTGAGGATGAAACGCGCGGGGCTGCGACAGTCTTGACCAAGTGTGATGTTATCTCATAACTACATCACCCTCCGGTGAAAGATTTCTCATGCGTCTGACTTCCTCCTCCCGCTCCTTGCTGCTTGGAGCCGCCGCCTCCGCCTTGCTCGCGGGCGCCGCTTCGGCCCAGACCGCCACGACCCAGACCGCCCCCAAGCCCGTCGATCTTGACGACATCATCGTCACCGGCGCGCCCTATGGCATAAGCCAGCGCGCCACGACGATCGCCACAGACGTGATCGACGCCCAGACCCTGGCCACCGCGCCGGCCGTGTCTCTGGGCGATCTGGTCAGCACTCGCCCCGGCATCCGTTCGACCGACTTCGCCCCCGGCGCGAGCCGCCCGGTCATTCGCGGTCTCTCCGGCCCCCGCGTGCAGGTGTTGACCAACGGCATCGGCTTGATCGACGCCAGTTCAGTCTCGCCCGACCACGCCGTGGCCACAGACCCGGCCGAGGCCAGCCGCATCGAAATCATCCGCGGACCGGCGACGCTGGTTTATGGCGGATCGGCCATCGGCGGCGTGGTCAATGTCATCGACGAACGCATCCCGACTGCAATTCCCGAGGGCGGTATCTCGGGCGTCGTCTCCACCCAGGCGTCCAGCGTCGACGACGGCCGCAGCGCGTTCGGCCGCGTCACCCTCGGCAGCGGCAATTTCGCCTTCAACATCGATGGCGTGAAGCGCAAGTCGGACGATTACGACATTCCCGCCCCGGCCCTGTCCGCCCGCAAGGCCGCCGCCGACGGCGTGGATCGGGGCGAAGGCGGATCGCAGCCCAACAGCTATTCGGATCTGGAGGCCTGGGGCGTCGGCGGTTCCTATATCGGCGACAAGGGATTCCTGGGCGCCTCCTACAAGAATACCGACAGTGAATACGGCACGGTCGCCGAGGAGACCGTCTTCATCAAGCTGAACCAGGAACGCTATGATGTTCGGGGCGAATATCGCTTCGACGACGGCCCCTTCTCGGCCTTGCGCGGATCCTACGGCCACGCTGAGTACACCCACACCGAGTTTGAGGATGTCGGCCAGCCCGGCACCGTCTTCAACTCAGACGGCTGGGAAGGCCGCGCCGATCTGGTGCAACGCAAGCGCGGCGATTGGAACGGCGCGGTCGGGGTGCAATCCCTTTCGCGCAACTTCAAGGCCATCGGCGAGGAAGCCTTCGTTCCGACGACCGACATCGACGAACTGGGCGTCTACACGGTCCAGCGTCTGGACCGCCAGGGTTACGGCTTCGAGGGCGGCCTGCGTTATGATCGTCGCGAACTGAGCGCCACGCCGATCGGCGAAGACCGCCAGGTGGATCGCACGTTCGACAACTGGTCGGCCTCGGCCGCCGCCTTCCTGCGGCCCGCGCCCGGCCTGTTCCTGGGCCTGAGCCTGGCGCACAACGAACGCGCGCCCAGCGAGGTGGAGCTTTTCGCCGACGGGGTGCACATCGCCACCGCCGCCTACGAGACCGGCGACGTCAATCTGAACAGCGAAAAGGTCAATACGCTCGAAGCCACCGCGCACTATGATCTCGGCCGGTTCACAGGCGACCTGCACGTCTACCATTCCTGGTACGACGGCTTCATCGACGAGCGGGCCACGGGCGAAACCTTCCTGTTCGAGGAAGAGAACGAGGAATTCCCAGTCTATCAATTCGTCCAGACCGACGCCCGCTTCTATGGTTTCGAAGCCGAAGGCTCCTACACGGCCTGGCAGAACGGCGACCGCAAACTGTCGCTGGAAGCCGCCGCCGACTTTGTCCACGCCCAGACGGACCTGGGTCCGGCAGCGCGTATTCCGCCCTATTCCCTGACCGGCCGCCTCGCCTGGACCTCCACCCCGTTCGACGCCAGCGTCGAGGTGCGCCATGTCGGGGAACAGGACCGGGTCGCGAACGAATATGAACTGCCGACCGACGACTACACCCTGCTGAACCTGGCCGCCGCCTGGCGTCCGCTGACGGATCGAAACGTCACCGTCTTCGCCGAGGCGCGCAACCTGACCGACGAGGAAGCCCGCGAGCACGTGTCCTTCCTCAAGGACATCGCGCCTCTACCGGGTCGCAACCTGCGGGTCGGCGTCGCCTACCGCTTCTGATCCGGGCGGAAGCCATGTGGGGGCGGCGTCGCATCAGCGCGCCGCCCCTTTTCTTTTGTATTGATCACCCGCGCCCGGCGAACTCGCTTCGCCAACCCGCAGCTTCGACCGCGATATCATAGCGATGGTTGACGTCGTCCCAGGCGAGATCCATCCGATGTTCGCCGTCGACGGCGAGGGATCGAACGCCTGCGCCGGCCGTCACCTCCGCCGCGCCCCTGCCTGTCAGGACCAGAACGGGCGCCGCGCCGCGCCAGTCCAGGCGCGCGGACACGACTTCGTCCCCCGCGCCGACGAACCGTCGGTGGAAGCCGTCCGGCCCCATGACCTGCAGATCGACGCCGCCGGCCGTGCTCCAGTCGTCCTGAAGCCGTTGGCCGCCTTCGACCGTATAGCGGCGCGGCCCAGCCTCCAGGTTCATCCGGTCATAGACATGAAAGACCGCTGTGCGGTTGCCCGTGTTGACGAAGCTCAACCGCACCCGGTCGCCCGCCGTCTCGCGCTCGCATTCCAGGGCGTAGACGCTGGGACAGGCCGGGCGGAAGCCGGCGACCTGGTGCGGGCGCGTCGGTTCGGCGGGGGTCGGCGGGGTGGTGCGGCCGTCCAGGGCGGCGGCGCGCGTGGCGTCCGCCTGGGTCGCCGGCAGAGGCACGGGCCGGGCGTCCACGCCGGAGAAGTCGAGGCAGGACGTCAGGTCGCCGCACACTGCGCGCCGCCAGGGCGAGATATTGGGCTCCATGACCCCGAAACGGGCCTCCAGGAACCGGATCACCGAGGTGTGGTCGAACACCTCGGAATTGACCCGACCGCCCCGGCTCCAGGGCGACAGCACATACATGGGCACCCGCGGCCCCAGACCGTAGGGACGGCCGCGGTATTCCGGCAGGTCCAGACGCGCGTCGGCGGGGCTGGGCTGAAGGTGATATTCGCCCGCCAGATCGACGGTCGAGCCGCCCTTCAGTCCGCCCGCCGCATCGCGCGACGGCGGCGCGGGCGGCGGCACATGGTCGAAGAAGCCGTCGTTCTCGTCGAAATTGACCAGCAGGACCGTGCGCGCCCAGACCGCGGGGTCGGCGGTCAGGGCGTCGATCACCTGGGCCGTATAGTCGGCGCCCTGGGCCGGGCTGGACGGGCCGGGGTGTTCCGAGCCACTGGCGGTGGCGATGACATAGGACACCTGCGGCAGACGTCCGGCCAGGACATCGGCCTTCAGCCCGTCCAGCGCCCGCGTGGTCAGGCCGCGCTCGACCAGGGCCGGGTCGGACCCCGGCGCCCCGGCCACCGCCTTCTGGAAGGCTTCGAACCCGACCAGGGGGTTGTCGGTAAAGTTGTCGGCCATGTCCTGATAGACGCGCCAGTCGATCCCCGCCGCCTGCAGCCGCTCGACATAGGTGGTCCAGCGATAGGGCTCCATGGCCTCGCCCTCGCCCGGCAGGGTGTCGTGCGAATTGCCGATACAGGGACCGCCGCGCTCGCCCGACCCATCGTTACAACCCGACCACAGCATGACCCGGTTCGGATTGGTGCCGGTCTGAAGCGAACAGAAATAGGCGTCGCACAGGGTGAAGGCGTCGGCCATGGCGTACTGGAACGGAATGTCGGCGCGCTCATAATAGCCCATCGAATGGGCGTGCTTGGCCTCGGGCCAGCGGCCCATCCGCCCGTCGTCCCAGGCCGCCTGGGCGTCGGGCCAACTGTGCGGCGTGCCCTCGACCCGCATATGGGCGAAGGTCTGACGCGTGTTCAACGGGAAGGGCGCCAGCCAGGCCGGCCCCTCGCCGCCGCCGTCATGTTGAAGCAGCACGTCGCGCGCGCGGCCGTCGACGCCGGGCGCGGGGGCCGGATGAGGATCGGAGAAGCCCCGCACACCGTTCATCGTGCCGAAATAATGATCGAAGGAGCGGTTCTCCTGCATCAGGATGACCACATGGTCGACGTCCTGGATCGTACCCGTCCGCACCTTCGGCGCGATGCTCAGGGCCCGCGCCAGCGAGGGAAAGGCGGCGGCGGCGGTCAGGCCGGCCAACAGGCCGCGGCGGTCGATCTTGGGCATGGGTGATCCCCGTTTAACTTGGAACGGTCGAACCCGCCGGCTTGAAATAGGTGCGGTTCAGGCGAGCGTGAAGACGACAGCGCCGTCATCAGCGCTGCTTCCGCCGGGCTTAGAACTCGACTGTGACAATCAACACCACGCGCCGGCTCAAGAGGATGCGCCCTTCAGCTCCAAGGCGGCGCGACGATCAACCCTTAAGCCGGTAGGGCGCGACGGCGGCGAACAGTTGCTCGCGATTGCTCACTCCGATCTTCAGATAGGAACGCCGGACGTGCGTCCGTGCGGTCTCGACGCTGATGCCGAGATCTTCGGACAGGGTCTTGATATTGGCGCCGCCGACCAGAAGCTTGATCAGACGATCCTCCGACGGCGTCAGGCCGAAGATCACGCCCATGTTCGCCCACAGGCCTTGATCCTCGTCCTGGGCGATCGGGAAAAGCTGAACGGCGATCACATCGGTCTCGTCGACCCTTTCCACGCGCATGAGAAGCGGCCTGTGGTGATCGCCGACCATGTGGATCTCGGGGGCTCCGTCGAGACTGTAGACGAACCGGCGAAACTGTTCCGCCGCCGCCTTGCCCCGGACGACCAGTTTGCCGCCGCTGAGCGCGAGTTCATCAGACGCATCGACGAGGCGGATGGCTGCGGCGTTCGCATCCAGCACCTCCTGGGTCTGTGCGGAAAGGAAAAGGCAGGCGATGGCGTGGTTGGCGAACCAACGGGACAGGTGAAGAGAGGGAGCCTCATCCTCCCGTCCCGTTGCGCCTGCCAGCGCAACGAGCCGAGAAGTCATCGGGAGCGACATGGTTTACCAGGGATTAATAGTCTGGCTTGGCTATAAGTACGCCCCATCCCCAAGTGTGGGTATTGCGCCCTTGATCTCACGATTGAGACTGGAGGATCGGATTCGCTTCGTCTGCTGAGGATGGCGCCAATCCTGCATCACCATCTCGCCGAGATCAGGATAGTCAGTGCCGCGTACCAAACAGGGATTCATTTCCCCGCTTTTCATCTTGCCCGTTGGGCTCACAGTATCGCTCTCGACAGACCGCACGCGGAGCCCCCGACGGGCCAACGCCGGATCATGATCGAAAGCTTCAGCTTTTCGACGCAAGGCCTGACGCCGCCCGAAGCCGCCGAAACCTATCGCAACCTCTATGACGGCGGCGCGGATGTGGTCTCAAGCGGACAGGCCGTGTCTGCTGAGGTCACGGCTCATCGCCTGGATCGTCTCATCCTGTTTGATCGCCGGCTGACGGGCGTCGGGCACGCCCGTCCGGCGCAGCGCGTCGGTCTCAACGGCTTTTCCCATTTCGTCGTTCATCTGGTGGTCGAGGGCGTTCTCGTCGGCAGCGAGGTCAGCGGTTTCGAACAGGCCCGCCCGGGCGACCTGGTGCTTCAGGATCTTCGCCGACAGACCCGAACCACGATCCCGGATGGACGTCTCATCACGGTCAGCGTGGCCCGTGATCTGATCGAGGCTGCGGCCGGCGCCGCCAACGGCCTGCATGGCCGGGTCCTGGACCCCGATCAAGCCGGTCTGCTGGGGGACTATCTTCTTTCCTTGTGTCGCCGGGCCGGTGCGCTCGAGCATGATGCGCTTCCGACGGTGTCGCGGACCTTTGTGGATCTGCTGGGGCTCGCCATCGGCCCGACAGGCGGCGGCGCCACGGCTTCGAAACGGCGGATGGAATTTGATCGCCGCGAGGCCATCCAGAGGATCATCGAACAAGGTCTCGGCGATCCCGGGCTCAATGCCGGCGTCATCGCCAGGGAGACCGGCGTTTCCAGGGCCACGCTATACCGGCTGCTCGCGCCCCACGGCGGCGTCGACAGTTTCATTCAAAGCCGGCGGCTGGCGGCGGTTCGCACCACGCTGGATCGCTCGGACGACACCACGCCGCTCGCCGAACTGGCGATCCGATACGCCTTCCGCAACGAAGCGGACATGCGCAGCCGTTTCCGCGCCCGCTTCGGCCTATCCCCCGCCGCCTACCGCCAGATGGTCGATGACCCGACACGTCGCCTGGAGACGATCAAACGGCGCTGGGCGTCCTGGATGGTCGAGGTAAGGTAAACAGGCGTTGACCACGCCGGTTAAAGTGACTTTCAGGCGGAGCGGATAAATGTGAAGCCTCGCTCCTGGAAGGACGCCTGATGGTTTCGCGCTCTGACATTCTGAAAACGGCCACGCTTGCAGCGGCCGTCTCCCTGCTGGGCGTCGCCCCTGCCCTCGCCGGCGGGGTTTCGATCGGCATTCGAGCGACAGCTCGAACCATCTGCCGGGTCGAGGTAGGCGCGGCCGTCATCCCCGCCTTCGAAACCGGCGAAACCGGCCTGGGCCGAATGACCGAGCTCTGCAACAACGTCGAGGGTTATCGCCTGATCCTCAACCATCCCGCCGGCTTGGTCGACGCCTTCGCCGTGGTCGACGGCCAGCGTGTGCCGCTCTCCTCGACGGCCACCCAGACGGTCATCATCGACAGCAATCAGCCGGCGTTCCGCCAGCGAGACCTCGGCATCATCCTGTCGTCGCCTCAGGACGCCATGAGCCTGAGCCTCCGGGCCGAAGCCAAGGGCATGATCTTCTAGATCGAACAGCCGGCGCCGGGCGACAACCCGAGCCGCGGAGAAAAGGTCAGGGTCACAACGTCGCTGTAGGCGCCGGCGGGCTGGGCGGACACGTCCTCGCCGCTGACCGTGACCTGCAGCGGATGGCTGCGGCCAGAGGGCGCCGGCGTGCGGTCGCACACCAGAGCCGCCCCCGCCTCGACCGGAATTCCGCCCAGACGCATCGAATAGCGAAGGCCGGCGGCATCCGCGTCGCCACGACGCAGCACACCCCATTTCGACGACACGCTCAACTCGTAGGGCGAGGTCGACTGCGCGGTCACGACCACGGTTCCGCTGGAGGACTGATCGGGATTCAGGACGCCCAGGTCGATCTCGCCCCGTCGCATGCCTGCGGATCCGATAAAGGCCGAAATCATGTCCGGCGTCTCCAGGTCCAGCGCGACCCGGCCGGCCTGCTGAATCTCCGCCGCGTCGAGCCGCTCCTCGCCCGAGTAGCAGACGTAACGAACCTCGAGCGGTTCGTAATAGTCTCCCGATCCCACAGACTGGCCGGCCGGCGCCATCAGCCGGAAACTCTCGTTGACGACGTCGCCCGCAGGCCCGGCCTTGAAACTGACCACGGCGCCATTGGTCGCATTGGGCTGTTCTGCGCCGCTGAAAAACACCGGCCGGGAAGAGTCACGCGCCCACTCGACATCGTAGCCCTGTGGCCCGCCCGCCCCGAACTGCGAACGACCGCCCCGGGGGTCAGGGTCGACCAGGATGAAGCGGACGGCCGTCACGGAGGGATCGGTCCGGCTGACCCGGATGTTGAATGCATGATTGATCGGCGCACCCGAGAACGGATCGTAGCGAACGGACAGGCCCGTTCCCTGCGACTCGAACCCTGCGCATCCGGCCTGTGCGGCGGCGGGCGCGAACATCAGGGCGAGCGCGGCAAGACCGGTCGGCAAAACGATCTTCATGGACGGGGCTCCGGTGTGATGACGCCCAGACGGACCAGGCCGTCCGCGCCAGCGGGAATGACGATCATATAGGTCTGCGCGCCGTCGATCCCGGCCTCGATCCGCCAACGGCCCGGCCGAAGGCCCTGAACGGCGAAGCGGCCGGAGTTGTTCGTGAACATCCGCACGCCGGGTTGATCCGGTCGCGCCATCTCATAGGCCGTGCCGACCAGGAGCTTCAGCGGCGCGCCGTCCGCCTGGACAAGCTGGCCGGTGGCCGAGACCGAATAGTCCGAACCGACGGTGATCAGATAGCCGGAACGATACGGCGGCAGCAGTTGCACCGAGCCGGCGCCGATGTCGTAGCCGGTGGGCGCATCCGGCACGTCGAACGTCACCGTGCGCGGCGAATAGGCGCTGAGTTCAGGCGTCACGGCCCCGCCCAGCCGACCGGACCGCGCGGTGTAGTTCCCCTCGCGGGGCTCCACATAGACTTGGGAATCGTTCAGGCTGGCGTGCGGCGCGAACAGGGCGAAACTGTCGTAGATCGGACGCGACACGGCCATCTTGCCGTCCGCATAGACCAGCGCGCCCCCGGCCCGGAATGAAGTCCGCTGATCCGAGATTTCGCCGCTGTCGGCGTTGAACGATGTCAGATGAGACCCGCCGATTTCGGCGCGATTCAGCAGGGCTGTGAACGACCCGTTGACCCCGGCCGCGTCTTCGGACGTGTCCAGGTTCGCCGCCGCGCTCCAGGAGCCGACGCCCCGTCCGCGCGATGTCTGGTACCCGACACGCGCCCGATTGCGGCGACTGTCGACCTCCGCCGTCGCGCTGGCGTAGGAGCCCATGCGATAGGTGAGGCCAAACCGGATGCCGGTCTCGGTGCGGTTCTGACGCTTCTCGAAATTCGCCTCGGCGTTGAACAGCAGCCGGCCGCTGGCGCGCCAGCCGTAGCTTGCGCGGGCCGACGCCTGGTCTTCTCGTGCGCCCCGCCCCACCGAATAGAAGACGTCCGCCGACACATACTGGGTCGTGCCGATCGACTGCGAATAGGTGACCCCGGCCTCATAGGCGAAGGGATTGTCCGCCAGTTCGACGCCGGGCGTGGCGAAGGATTCGCTGATGGTTTGGACCGTGGCGTTCAAGGAACGGGCGCTGCTTCGGTCGGCGCCGAAGACGCGTTCGAAGCTGAGGTTCAACGCATAGCCTTCGCCGATATCGGCGATGGACGATCCAGCCAGATTCATGCCGATCGTGCCGATCGGCGCCGCCCAGACGATTTCACCGCCCACCACGCCGCCGCGTGCGCTGGCCTGGAAGTTGGCGCCCGCCGTCAGATCGTCGGTCAGGCCGCGCCGATAGAAGCCCGACCCGGCCGCGTCCCCCGAGTATTTCCGGCCGCCCTGGTCGAAGTCGGTTCGCGTGCCCGCGTAGAAGCCGAATTCCGTCAAGCCGGCCGCAAGCAGGCTTCGGTCGAAGAAGATGGAGAAGGAGAAGACGCTCTCGACGCCCGCATCGTCGCGGATCACCAGCCGCACGTCATTGCCGCCCTGGGCGAAGGGAAAGTCGCTGACGTCGTAGGAGCCGGGGTTCAGCCGCGTCTGCTGAACCGAGCGGCCGTTTATGAACACCTCCACCGTCGAAGGCCGTACCAGGGTGAAGGACCGTTGGCCCCTCGGCTGGATGTTCCGTTGGGGATCGAGATCGGCGTAGACCCGCTCCAGCGACAGGCCCGCGATAGGGCTGGCCCCCGAAAAACCCCGCGCCTGGGGTCTCAGATCACCGGCCGTCCAGCGCCCGGTGCGTGCGACGTCGTCGTAGACCAGACGCGTACCCTCGCGGATGAACGAATCCTCCAGTGTCGCTTCGTTCTCGAGGACGACCCCCCGGAATCGGACCGCGCTGTCGATCAGCAGGCTGGGCGTGCCGAAGCCGGTGTCTTCGCCCACATGTACATAGTCGGTGGTCAGATAGGTGGTCACATAGGCCGAAAGGTTTGCGGGCTTGGCCACGGGCCCGCGAAACTGTTCACGTCCCCCGGAAATGCTCAGGCTGGTTCTGGGCCGCACATCAGGGCTGATCGCCAGCGTCAGACCGAAGGTGGCCGGATCATAGGCGATCGGAAAGCCGAGGTCCGTCAGTTCGACGGTCGAGACCCGCTGCCGGCCCGCCAGGGCGCTGGCCAGCGCCTGCCAGGAGGCCGGCGAAATCACGGGCTGAAGCAGGTCCAGAAGCGGATCGACGTCCACCTGGATACGCGCGTCGGCGGTCAGCAGGTAAGAAATCTCGCCCAGGATGAAGGGGCCGTCCTTCAGCGGTCCGCCGAGGTAGACGTCGCGGCCGGAAGGGTTCAGCGCCGGCGACGGGGGTGCGGTCTGCATCACCTCGAACGCCGCCTCTGATGCGGCGGAATAATAGGAAGGCGGTTGAGCGTCGATCACACGATCACCGATCCTGAACCGGCGTCAGTTCGACCGTCACAGCGCCATTGGGTTGCGGCAGGCGAATATTGATCGGCAGCCGGCGCGTGGCGCCCGAAGGCACCAGGCCCAGGCCCATCAGCTGCTGCAGTTGCTCGGGCTCCCAGGATTCGCGCAGGATTTCGTCGCCATTCGGCGCGCGCTGCACCAGGGTCAGACGGTTCTTGCCGACATAGCCGTAGGTGTTGCCGGAGTTGCTGACCATAAGCACAGGGCGGCCGACGCCGTCCTCGCCCGTCTCGATCGCCACCGATTGGACCGCGAGGGCGGACACGGCTCCGGGCGCGCCGACGCTGACCAGAACCTTGAAATTATACAGCACCTGAATCGCGTTCTGGTTTTCAGGCAGCACGACAGGCAACTGGGCGACCGTGACGAAGAAGTGCTGGCTTGCTTGGATCTCGGGGTCGCCGACCCACTGAATCCGGAACGCCTGGGACTGGCCCGGCTCCACGGTGGCCTGGGCCGGGAAGACCAGAAGGTCTTCGGCCTCGACATCGGTTTCGCGCAATTCGCCGTCGACGACGTCCAACCGGCGGGCGGTCAGTTCGACCGGAACTGTGGTGGAAAAAGTATTCTGGAGCGTCAGCACCGTCGAGGTGCGCCGGCCAGAAGACAGGAGATCGATGATCACCGGCTGAACATTCAACGCCGTGGCGGGAATGCCCGAGGCCAGCAAGGCCGCAGCAGTTAGAAGGACTCCGACGAGGCGTCGGGCGGCGGCGGGCATCATGGGAAACTACCTGGTGGATCCAAAGGGGGGTCGGACCGGCCCTGTGCGGGGGGACCGGTCCGACGGACGCCGACGCCCAGTGGGAACGTCGGCGCTTATTGGGGCTTAGGCGCCCGGAGCAACGGTCACATTGACCGAGCCGGTGTAGGCGCCAGCGGCCAGCCTACGGTCGGTGTTGGAACCCCAGTTGGTCGCGATGTCGCTCGAACCGCCCGACGTCGCCACAGCGCCGCCGTTCGACGCCGCTTGGGCGAAACGAACGTGGGTGTTGCTGTCGCTCAGGCTGACGTGGCCGCCGAAGCGCTGGGCCACGTTCGAGGCGCCGGCGGTGCTGGTGGTGTCCAGGGCCAGGCCGTTGATCGTGGTGTCCAGGTTGTAGCGGATGAACTGGGCGAAGCCGCCCTCGGTCAGGCCGTTGCCGGTGGCGCCGGTGCGGGCCAGAACGGCGCGGTCGACGGTGACCGAATTGTTCACGCCGTTGCAGAAGGCGATGATGCGGGCGCCGTTCAGGGCGTCTGCGATTTCAGTGGTCACGCCGCTGCGGACCTTGGCTTCCGAGTCGGTCAGGTCGCCGGCCAGGGTCACGGTGGTGGCTTGAGCCGAGACGCCGCACTTGGCGGCGACCGAGGCGTTGATCGCGACGGATTGGCTGTCTTGAGCCGAGGCGGCGCCGGCGGCGGTCAGGGCGAGAGCAGCGGCCGAGGCCGCGAAAACGATACGCTTCATAGGGTAGTCTCCGTCTTGGATTGAGCGCCGGAGAAGCCCGGCGTGTTTTCGAGCGGGCGGAAGGCCCGTCGAGGGCTCCGTCGCCCGCGATATGCGGTCGACGAATTCGGTAGGGCGCGATGCGCCGATCCGGCCGAGGGCGTGCGCATCAGGCGCGCGCTCCGACGACCAGAGTGATGGTGTCGCTGTAGTCGCCCGCGGCGAGGCGCTGGTTCAGCGTGGTCTGGTCCGGCCAGTCTATGGTCAGGGTCACGCCGCCCGGCGCCGCGATGCCTGAGCCAGAGCCCAGGCCCCTGCCCGGCTGGTCCGACGCGAAATCACAGTTTCCACCGGCCACGATCTGGTCGGACAGGCAGCGACCGCTGCGCACGTCGCCTTCGCTGGTTTCGAGCGTCAGCCGTACGCCATAGCTCTTGTCGAAGGCGTATCCCGACCCGTCGGGTGCGCCGGTGGTGTTGACCAGACGGCCCTTTTCGCCCCGAACGCCGACGGCGAAAGGCGTGTTGCAGTCGAGCGGCAGAGAGACGCTGAAGGTCTGGGCCGTCTCAAGATCCGGGGTGACGCCGCGCAGAGGCGTCGGCGCAATCCGGCTGAAACCACACCGACCTGGAATGACGGCTGAGACGGTGATGTCGACGCCGGCGTCCTGCGCGGCGGCAGGCGCTGCGGATGCGAGGACGGCGAGGATCGCCAGACCCAGGGCGGCGCCACCGGCTGGGTGTCGCGCACGGCGGCGCATCCACGTCGGCTCACCGCCGACATTCGCGTGCTGGATAGCGTGCAATGCCCGTCCCCCCGCGGCGCCCTGGGTTCGGGCGTCTCGCTGACCGGACAGTTGCAGTTAAGAAAACATTAAGCGTCGCCAGATTTGGGTATATCGCTGTGGACGATATATTTTTCTTCAGCGTTTTTATGTATTTCGCCTGATTGGGGAATTAAACGCCACCGGCATGCGAGGGAGCTCAGACCCGAAACCAGGGGCATTTAGGCCGGAAATCCAGCGCCGGCCTTGCCAGAGCGCCAGGGGAATCACGACCGCGGCTACAACCATGACGACACACGCCAGGCTGGTTGCGAGACCAAACCGCGTATCGATATTCCGGTCGCTGACCACGCCGGTGACCCATGGCCCCAGTCCGACGCCGACGACGGACACGGCGGCCAGTAAGATGGCGTTCACCCCGCTGCGGATCGGATCAGGCGTCAGCGGCTGCAATCCGATCAGCGCGGACGCGGCGGCCATGCCGCTGCTCGCGACCAGCAGACTCAAGCATGCAAGCGTCATCGGCAGCCAGGTCGTGGTCATCAATCCGAAGGCGGCGAGCACCGAAACGGCCAAGGCGCCTGCTATGACCGGCGCCGGTCCCGACGCCTTCATGCGTTCGAGCCCCAACAGCCATCCGGCCGTCAAATGGCCCGCAGGAGCCGCGACCAGCACCACGCCGCCGATCGCGATCGCGGCGTGACCGCTGCTGAGTTCATGCGCGCGCGCAAGGATGGACGGCATCCAGGCGCCCGCCGCCTGAATCGACAGCACGCACCCGGCGCTTGCCCCCATAAGCCCGAACACCGCTCGTCCGTCCCCGGCGAGCCAGCTGACGGCCGTGCGCAGGCCCCGCGTCGGTTCCGCCGAAACCATCCGACGCCCTCGCGCCTTCCAGAGAAGGCCGCCGATCAGGCCGAGGTTGAGCAGGATCGGAATCAGGGAGGCCGAGCGCCAGGGTGAAAGGCCCGCCACGGTCTGCCCTCCGACCAGCAACAGAATTGCGCCCACCAGAAAGAAGCTGCCGCTTCGTCCGGCGGCCGACCCGCTTGTGAACATGGAAACGGCGCGCGCCCGCCCCATGCCGACGCTCGACGACCCAAGGATCATAAGAGCGGCAGGTGCAAAGGCGGCCTGGCCGACCCCCAGCACCATCCGCGCCGCCATCAGGGCTTCATAACTCGAGGCCAGAGCGAAGGCCGCGCCGCCGACCGTCCAGACGGCCACGCAAAGCGCCATCAGCCGGAAGGGCTCGATCCGCCGCCCCCAGTGCCCCGCCGCCAGCATGGCCCCCGCATAGGTCAGGGCGAAGGCCGGGCCCTGCAGAGCGCCGATCTGGCGGTCCGTCAGGTCGAACTCGCCCTTCAGCGCTCCAGCGACGACAGACGGCACAGCGCGATCCACAAAGGCCGCGAACTGCACAGACGCCAGAAGCAACACTGTGCCCAGCCCGACCTTCGACGACGCAGCGAGCGCCGACTGGCCGGGCCGCAGGACCGCCCCAGAGCCAAAACTCATATGGAATACAGACCCTTTTCACCTCACGGGGTCTGCAATAGGCGCTGCAGGCGTCTTCCGATAGTCCCGTTTTGAAACAGACCGCAATCCAGGCCTGGCGGTCGCGCAGGCTCCAGATGCGCGTTCCACAATGGGATCGCAGGGGTCTTCAGAATTCGTCAGGGGCAGGACGTCCGCGACGCCCTCCCCCTTGGCGATCAGCCATCCACAACGCCCTGAGCGAGACCGGCGAGGTCTCGCTCAGGTCCTCGGCGATCAGGCCTGGTCCGAATCGGTCGGCGGCGTCGGCGTGGATCCACACGGCGGCGCAGGCGGCGTCGAAACTGTCCATGCGCTGGGCCATCAGACCGCCGATCATCCCGGACAGGACATCGCCGGTTCCCGCGGTGGCCAGCCAGGGCGACCCGTTGCGATTGATGCGGAGACGACCGTCCGGGGCGGCGATGACGGTCTCGGCGCCCTTCAGCACCACGACGGCCTGGGCGCGCTCCGCCGCCTCGGCTGCGGCGGCCACTCGCCCCCTGTGAAGCAGACCCGGGAAGAGGCGTTCGAACTCCCCCTCGTGCGGGGTGAGAACATCATCGCGGTCCAGCAGGGCGAACAGTTCGGCGCTGCGCCCCTTGAACACCGACAGACCGTCGGCGTCGATCACCAGGGCGGCGCCGCTGGACGCCAGGGCCTGGATATTGGCCACGGTCGCCTCGTCCAGACCCGCCGCCGGGCCCACCACGACCGCGTCCATCTCCTCGACCTCGCGCGCCAGCGCCTCGGCCGAGACGAAGGGCGTCAGCATGACGGCCTCGATCGCCGGGGCGATCACAGCGACCGCGTCGGGGGGGCAGTAGATACGCACCACCCCGGCCCCGATCCGCAGTCCGGCCCGCGCCGCCAGCCGCGCCGCCCCGGTCTGGTGCGCCCGACCCGAGACGACCCCAAGGCGCCCCCGCGCATGCTTGTGCGTTTCCGCGCCCGGCCACGGAAGAAAATTGCGCCAGATCGCCGGGTCGTTGGTTTCTATCATCCGGGCTCCGAATATCCGTGACTTTTCTGCGAAAACCGCTTGCTTTGAACGGCCTTGATGTGTCCCATTCCCGCCCGAGCGCCGCTGCATTCCGCACGCCGCTCAGGGGTCGCCATGAAGAAGATTGAAGCCATCATCAAGCCTTTCAAGCTGGATGACGTCAAAGAGGCGCTCCAGGACGTCGGCGTGCAAGGCATGACCGTGTTGGAGGCCAAGGGATATGGCCGCCAGAAGGGTCATTCGGAGCTGTATCGCGGCGCCGAATACGTCATCGACTTCCTGCCCAAGATCAAGATCGAGGTGGTCGTCGCCGACGATCTCGCCCCTGCGGTCGTCGAGGCCATTCAGACCTCGGCCCGCACTGGCAAGATCGGCGACGGCAAGATTTTCGTGTCCGACGTCGCCGAGGTGATCCGTATCCGCACCGGCGAGACCGGGGCCCAGGCCGTCTGAGTTCGCGTACCCCTCCTCCGGCGGCCGGCGCGTCCATGCGCTGATCGATCGGTTCCTCCCCAACGACCAAGAAAACAGGACTTCCGAGAATGAGCGCCAGCAAGATCCTCAAGGAGATCAAGGAGAAGGACGTCAAATACGTCGACGTTCGCTTCACCGACACCCGCGGCAAGCTGCAGCACGTCACCTTCGACATCGACCTGGTCGATGAGGACTTCCTGAACGAAGGCACGATGTTCGACGGCTCGTCCATCGCCGGCTGGAAGGCCATCAACGAGTCCGACATGCTGCTGAAGCCGGACCTGACCACGGCCTATATCGACCCGTTCTACCAGCAGACCACGATGTTCCTGTTCTGCGACGTGCTGAACCCGGACACCGGCGAACCCTACAACCGCGACAGCCGCTCGATGGCCAAGAAGGCCCTGTCCTATGTCCAGTCCTCGGGCGTGGGCGACATGGTCTATTTCGGCCCGGAAGCCGAGTTCTTCATCTTCGACGACGTGCGCTGGTCGACCCAGCCGCACAACACCTCCTATTCGTATGATTCGACCGAGCTGCCGGCCAACACCGGCGCCGAATACACCGAGGGCAACATGGGCCACCGCCCTGGACCCAAGGGCGGCTATTTCCCGGTCAACCCGGTCGACTCCGGCCAGGACCTGCGCGGCGAAATGCTGGGCGTCATGCGCGACCTGGGCCTCCAGCCCGAGAAGCACCACCACGAGGTGGCCCCGGCCCAGCACGAACTGGGTCTGAAATTCTCGGACCTGCTGACCATGGCCGACCGGCTGCAGCTCTATAAGTACGTGATCCACAACGTCGCCGCCGCCTACGGCAAGTCGGCGACCTTCATGGCCAAGCCGATGTTCGCCGACAACGGCTCGGGCATGCACGTCCACATGTCGATCTGGAAGGACGGCAAGCCCCAGTTCGCCGGCGACAAATACGCCGGCCTATCGCAGGAATGCCTGTGGTACATCGGCGGCATCATCAAGCACGCCAAGGCCATCAACGCCTTCGCCAACTCGACCACCAACAGCTACAAGCGTCTGGTCCCCGGCTATGAAGCCCCGGTGAAACTGGCCTATTCCGCCCGCAACCGCTCGGCCTCGATCCGCATCCCGCACGTCTCCTCGCCGAAGGCCAAGCGTCTGGAAGCCCGCTTCCCTGACCCGATGGGCAACCCCTATCTGACCTTCGTCGCCCTGCTGATGGCGGGTCTGGACGGGATCGAGAACCGCATCGATCCGGGCGCGCCCGCCGACAAGAACCTGTACGACCTGCCGCCGGAAGAGCGCGGCTCGATCCCCGAGGTCTCCGGCTCGCTGCGCGAAGCCCTCGAGAACCTCGACAAGGACCGCGCCTTCCTGAAGAAGGGCGGCGTCATGGATGACGACTTCATCGACAGCTATATCGAGCTGAAGATGGAAGAGGTGATGCGCCTGCAACTGCACCCGCACCCCGTCGAATTCGACATGTACTACAGCTGCTGATCCCTTCAGCAGTCTGACTTCAGGAAAGCCCCGGACGGTCCGCCGTCCGGGGCTTTTCTTTTCCGTGCGTCACGCGGCCGGCCCAGACGCGACCGGCCCAGACGCGGCTGGCTTACACGCCGCCGGCGCCCATGCCATAAGGCCGCATCGGCGGCATACGAGGCTCGAAATGGTCAAGCGTCTCAAGGGGTCTGTTCCCGCGCGTCCCAAGGGCGCCCCGGTCCGCGCGGCCGAAACCGAACTGGTCTGCTATGTGCGCGAGGGCTGGGCCCCGCGCGTGGCGCCCGCCTCGCCCAGGCGCGACTGGATGACCGAAACGCCCGACAGTTTCGCCTATCGCTGCCTGCCCCTCGCCATCGCCAACACCCACGGCTGGGAGATGCTCAGCCCCTGCGGCTTCAAGGCCCGCTGGCATGGCGGCGTTGACGCCAGCTCGGTCGAGATCGTGCTCGATCCCGGCTCGGACCCGAAGCGGGGTCCGGTCTCCCTGTTCGGCAGCGGGACCCTGACCTTCCACGTCGACGGCATCATGCGCACCTCGGAAGGCTGGAACCTGTGGGTCGGCGGCCCGCCCAACGCCATGAAGGACGGCATCGCCCCGATGGGCGGGGTGATCGAGACGGACTGGTCGCCCTACACCTTCACCATGAACTGGCGCTTCACCCGCCCCGACGTCTGGATCCGGTTCGAGGAAAACGAGCCCTTCTGCTTCTTCTTCCCCACCCCGCGCGGCGTGCTGGACCGGCTGAAGCCGGAGCTGCGGCCGATGGAGGACCAGCCCGAGATGCTGCAGACCTTCGACGCCTGGCGAGCCTCGCGGCTGGCCTTCCAGGAGTGGGTCAAGAAGACCAAGCCCACGGCCCCCGCCGATCAATGGCAGAAACTCTACTATCGCGGACTGCATCCGGAGGGCCATGCCGGGCCGGCCGACCATGAGTCCAAGCTCAGACTGTCGCCCTTCCGCCAGACCGGCTCACGACGGGTCTGCCCCGTCGATCACGCGGACGGCAAGAAGAGGGGCTAGAGCGACGGGGCTCAGGCCGAGGCCAGCCCCTCCTCGTCATCCGCCTTCCTGCGGCGCAGTTCGATCAGCCGCACGCACCAGATCGAGACCTCGTAGAGGATGACCAGGGGCACGGCGAGCATCAGTTGGCTGATGGGGTCCGGCGGCGTCACCACGGCGGCGACCACCACTACGGCGACGATCGCATAGCGCCGCCCGGCCGCCATCGCCTTGGAACTGATCATGCCTGCGAGACCCAGTAGGGTCGTCACGACCGGCAGCTGGAAGCACAGGCCAAAAGCGAGCAGCAGCGAGGTCACCAGGCTCAGATAGTCCGAGATCTTCGTTGTCTGGGCCACGGAAATCCCGTCGCTGACCACCTGCTGACCCAGCGAGAACAGCATGACGAAGGGCAGCATGACATAATAGACCAACGCCCCGCCCAGGCAGAACATCACCGGCGCCGCGATCAGGAACGGCAGGAAGGCGCCCCGCTCGTTTCGGTACAGGCCCGGCGCCACGAACCGGTACATCTGCCAGGCGATGACCGGGAAGGTCAGGACCGCCGCGCCGAAGGCCGCGATCTTCATCTTGGTGAACAGCTGCTCCAGCGGCGCGGTGGCGATCAGCTGCACCACGGCGGCGCTGCCGGGCGGATAGGGGCGCAGGCCGGTCATGGTCGCGATCAGCTCCAGCGGGTTGGCGTGTCCGCCGGATGCCAGGGCCGCCGCATGAATGGCCGCCGCCGCCTGATAGGGTTTGATCAGGGCGATCTGGATCTGGTTGGCGAAGGCGAAACACAGGATGAAGCCCAGGCCGAAGGCGATCACGCAGATCAGCAACCGGCTGCGGAGCTCGATCAGGTGGTCCATCAGCGGCGCGCGCGACGCCTCGATCTCGGCCTCGTCACGATCGGAAAAAGTCAAAGCTCGACGGCCTTCTTGCGCGGGGTCCGGGGCTTGGCGGGCGTCTTGGTCGCGGGGATCGTGGCCGTGGACGCGGCCTTCGGCTTCGCCTTCGGTCGCGGCTTGGGCTTAGTCTCGGCCGTTGCCGATACGGCGGACTTGGCGGCGGTCTTCGCCGTCGCGCGCTTCGTCTTGGACTCAATCGTCGGCGTCGGCTCAACGAGCGGCGGGGTGTCCGGCCATTCGTCGGCTGCGGGGGTCATGATCGGCGCCTCGGCGGTCGGCGCCGGCAGGGCGGCCGGCGCGCCCGGCCCGGTCAGGCCGGCGTTGATGTCCTTGAAGGCCGCATCGGCGTCGGCGCCCAGGGGGTACATGGGCCCCTGCCCGCTCCGCAGCGCCTCGACCTCCTTGCGCAGGTCGTCCAGTTCGGACTGACGCGCCATCTCGTCGAAACTGGAGCGGAACTCGTTGGCCATGGCGCGCGCCTTGGCGACCATCTGGCCGACGCGACGCATCAGAACAGGCAGATCCTTTGGCCCCACCACAAGCAGGGCCACCAGGCCGATCACCACTAATTCGAAGCCCCCGATACCGGGGCCGAGCCCGCCCATGCGTCAGCCCTTACAGACGACGACTAGCGCTTCAGCTCTTCCTTTTCCGCCTCAGTGCGGGGCAGCGAGCTGACGCCGTCGTGCGGGCCGTCCTTCTTGTCGTCGTCCTTCAGGCCGTCCTTGAAGGCGCGGATGCCCTTGGCGGCGTCGCCCATGATGCCGGACAGCTTGCCGCGTCCACCGAACAGGACGGCGACGACGACAATGACGATGGCCCAGTGCCAGATGCTCATGGAGCCCATGGCTCGTTCTCCTCACGCGGACCGATCATCGATCCCGTCACTTATCTTCAGCGCATATAGGCGCAGTGATGGCCCCGCGCCAAGGGAGGCTGTAGGTCTTCGCGACCATGAGTCCCACCGATCACGTCATCATCCACACCGACGGCGCCTGCAAGGGCAATCCCGGCCCCGGCGGCTGGGGCGCCCTGCTCCAGACCGGGGGCGGCCACGAAAAGGAATTGTGGGGCGGCGAGCCCAACACGACCAACAACCGCATGGAGCTGATGGCCGCCATAATGGCGCTGGAGGCGCTGAAACGGCCGTGCAGGGTCGAGCTTCACACCGACAGCAAATACGTCATGCAGGGCATCACCGAATGGATGCGCGGCTGGAAGGCGCGCGGCTGGCTGACCGCCGACAAGAAGCCGGTCAAGAACGCCGACCTGTGGCAGCGTCTGGACGCCGCCCGGCTGAAGCACGACGTCAAATGGCGCTGGGTCAAGGGCCACGCCGGGCACGAACTGAACGAACGCGCCGACCAGCTGGCGAATCGCGGTGTCGCCGACCTCAGGCGCGTCTAGACCGCCTCGACTTCCTTTTCCGGCTCAACGATGCGGCGTCGGATGCGCGCTCCGCTCATCACCGCGCCGAACAGGGCCGCGACGGCGGCCAGCTCGAAGCCGTGACGCACGCCCGAGACCGGGGCCGCCGACAGCAGAAAGGCGACCACGACCGCCCCCATCGACTGGCCCAGCACCCGCGCCGTGCCCAGGGCGCCGCCCGCCGCCCCGGCCCGCTCACGCGGAGCCTCCGACAGCAGGGCGCGGTTGTTGGGCGACTGGAAGAAGCCGAACCCGGCCCCGCACAGGGCCATGCGCCAGATGATGTCGAACCGCGACGAATCCCCGTCGAGGAAGCTCAGCGCCATCAGACCGCAGGCGAACAGGCTCAAGCCGACGGCGCCCAATATCCCGGCCGAGTACCGGTCCGACAGCCACCCGGCCAGCGGGGCGGCGAACATGGTCGCCAGCGGCCAGGGCGTCATCAGCAGCCCCGTTTCCACTGCGCTGAGCCCCAGCGAGCCCTGCAGGAAGAACGGCAGGGAGATGAAGGCCATCATCTGGGCGGTGAAGGAGATGATGGAGGTGGCGACCGACAGGGCGAACATCGGCCGCGCCAGCAGGTCCAGCGGGATCAGCGGCGTCTTGCTGGGCCTCTCATGCCGCACCAGCAGCACCCCGGCCGCCAGCCCGAGCCCCGTCAGGCCGAAGCCCAGGATCGAAGCCTCGCCGTGGGCCAGGGCCTGCATCCCCGTGATGACGAGGCCGAAGGCCGCCGCGCTCAGCGCCGCCCCGGTCAGGTTCAGCCTGCGCTTCTGCAACGGGTTGTGCGGCAGGGTGAAGCCCGCCATCGACACCGCCAGAACCCCCAGCGGAATGTTTAGGGCGAACAGCCAGCGCCATTCGCCGAGGCTCAGCACGGCGCTGGCGATGGTCGGGCCGGCGGCGGCGGCCATGGAGACGATCACCGCATTGATCCCGACCGCCCGGCCCAGCATCCGCTGCGGATAGGTGAAGCGCACCAGGGCGCCGTTGACGCTCATGATCCCCGCCGCCCCGAACCCCTGCAGCACCCGCGCCAGGCTCAGGGTCAGGATCGAATCGGACAGGGCGCAGGCCAGGGAGGCCAGGGTGAAGACCGCCAGCCCCACCTGCGACACCCGACGATAGCCGACGATCTCGCCCAGCGACGCCAGCGGCAGAAGCGCGACGACGATGGCGATCTGATAGGCGTTGACGATCCAGATGGACGCGGCCTCCGACGCCTGCAGATCCCGGGCGATGGACGGAAGCGCGACATTGGCGATGGCGCCGTCCAGCACGGCGAGGGTGATGCCCAGGCCGATGGAGACGATGGCCCAGTAGCGCCTCGGAACCGGCAGTCCATCCTGGGCCGGGACGACGGAGGCGATACGGCTGTCTGACATCAGCGTCGAACGTCGTCCCACGGCAAAGGTTGCGCGGGACGGCTCAGGTCGCGGCGCGCACCGTCAGCAGCGAGCCGCTGACCCCGTGCACCACGACATCCTGCCCGACCTCGGGCTGCCCCGTTTCGGGTGCGGCCCCGTCGATGACGGCCGACCATTCGGCGCCGGAGACGAACACCCGGCCTCGACCGCCGACGAAGGCCTCCACCACCCGGGCGCGCTGGTCGATCAGACGACTGTTCCGGTCGTTGATGTCGACCCCGTCCGGATTGGCCTTCTGGATCAGGCGTCGCGACAACAGGGTGGCGATGACCGTCAGCACGGCGAAGACCGCCACTTCGCCGGGCAGGCCCAACCGCACCCCGACCGCCGTCATGACCGCCACCAGCCCGGCCGAAACCGCCGGCCACAACAGCCATTCGGTCGAGAACATCGACTCGACGGCCAGCAACAACACCCCGACGGCCAGCCAGATCCAGAACGGCTGGGCGGCGTACAGATCGGCGACGAGGGTCATGACCTGGGCTCCCGGATCAGGCGGTGGGCGGAACGGAGGGACGACGCGGGGCGGCGGCGGGCTTGACCGGGGTCGCCTGCTGCTGCCCCTTGGCCAGGTTCACCATCTCGCCGATGCCGGCGATGGTGCCGACCAGGGCCCCCATTTCGGCGGGCACGATGACGGTCCGCTGTTGCGGGCTGCGGGCCAGTTCGGCGAAGGCCTCGACGTATTTCTGCGCCACGAAATAGTTGATAGCGTTGACGTCGCCCCGGGCGATGGCTTCCGACACCATGGTGGTGGCGCGGGCCTCGGCCTCGGCTTCCCGCTCGCGCGCTTCGGCGTCGCGGAAGGCGGCCTCCTTGCGGCCTTCGGATTCCAGGATGGCCGCCTGTTTGGCGCCCTCGGCGCGGGTGATGGCCGCCTGTTTCTCGCCGTCCGCCTCGGTGACCACGGCGCGGCGCTCGCGCTCGGCCTTCATCTGGCGGGCCATGGCGTTGGTGACGTCAGTCGGCGGGGTCAGGTCCTTGATCTCGATCCGGTTGACCTTGACGCCCCAGGGCTCGGTCGCCGCGTCGATGACGTGCAGCAGGCGGGTGTTGATGCTGTCGCGCTGGCTCAGCACCTCGTCCAGCTCCATCGAGCCGACCACGGTGCGCAGATTGGTCATGCACAGCTGGGAAATGGCGTAGGGCAGATCATCGACCCGATAGGCGGCGCGGGCGGCGTCCATCACCTGGATGAAGACGATGCCGTCCACCCGGACCATGGCGTTGTCCTTGGTGATGACCTCCTGGGTCGGCACATCAAGAACCTGCTCCATCATGTTCATCCGCTTGCCGACCCGTTCCACGAACGGGGTCAGGAAGCCGATGCCGGGGCTCAGGGTCTTGGTGTATTTGCCGAACCGTTCGACCGTGAATTCACGACCTTGCGGCACGATCTTGATGACGCTGAACAGGAGCGCGATCGCGAGCAGCAGCAGAACGCCGGCGAAGATGGTGAGAACGTCCATGTGTATCCTCCGTATGCGAGGAGGTTACGCGCGGGACGCGAGCCGCGCCACCGAAACCGGACGACCTTCGTCCGATTTTCAACCGGTCTGCCGAGCGTAGGTTGCAAGCCGTTCCGCCACATCTGCTTCCAGATCGCCGTAGAACAGGTTGTAAGGCCGCGCCTTTCTCCGGTCAGCCCAGTTGCCGGTCTCCCGGAAGGATTCAAGATCGGGCCAGGTGTGGCGCAGCAGACCTTCGCGGCACTGGGTCGCGACCTCGCGCGCCATCAGCGCCGGACGCGCCCCCCATTCCAGCCCCGTCGCATTGGTGGCGCCCCGGTGCAGGCGCGCGGGAACGGGCGCTTCGCCCGTGCCCCCCGTCACCGGGTTCACACAGACCGCCGGCCGCCCCGCCAGATCGACCAGATGCCCCCGCGCGTCCCAGACGGTCGCCCGCCGCAGTCGCCGACGGGCGGCCGAGTCGTCGCGGTCGCCGACCTGCGACCAGGCGATCACGCAATGGATCTGGCGCCGATCGGCGCAGGCCGGAATGGAGTCCGGCAGATTCTCGGCGGCGATGATCGTGTCCATCAGATAGGCCGCCACCACACGGTCGCGGACCGCCGCATCCGGCGCGATCCGTTCGCGGATCAGCCGGTCCAGCAGATCGGCGCCCTGCTCAACCCCCGCCAGGACGATGGGGCCCTTGGGATGACGCGCCAGCCAGGCGTCGAAGGCCGCCAGGACGTCCCCATAGGCGAAGGCCCGGGCCTCACGCGCATCGTCGCGCAGGGTCAGGCGCGTATAAAGGCTGGCCTGCCGATAACGCGGCGCGCTGACCGCGCCCGCCCGTGCGAAGGGGCCGGCGTAATTGGGCAGGACCACCCGGTACAGATAGGCGTCGGCCTTGGGGTCGCCGATGGCCCCGTTCCAGTCGCGCCCGCCGTTGAAGGTGGTCGAATGAACGAAGAAGACGTTGGCCCCGCCCGCCCCCGGCGCCCGCGCGTCCCGCAAGGCCCAGGCCCTGGGATCGGCGTAATCGGGCGCCGGCGGGGGCTTGTAGGTCTGGAACGGCACCTGGGGATCCAGACCGGCGCGCAGAATGTCCCCGCGCCATACCGCGACGGCGGCGGTCAGCAGGAACACCAGGACGAACCCGATGTAGCCCATCCACTGCCGGGTCGTCAGGCCTCTCATCTGTACTGATCTGGCTGGGCCAGGAAGTTCTGGACGTAGCGACGCACGCCCTCTTCCAAAGGCGTGGACTGGCCCTCGAACCCGGCGGCGCGGATGCGATCCATCCGGGCCTGAGTGAAATACTGGTACCGGTCGCGGATCGCCTCGGGCATGTCGACATACTCGATCGACGGCGCCTTGCCGGCCGCGGCGAAGGTGGCCTTGGCCAGATCGTCAAACGACCGCGCCTGGCCCGACCCGGCGTTGAAGACGCCCGAGACTTCCGGCGACTGCAGCAGGAATTCGATGATATCGACCACATCGTCCACATAGACGAAGTCACGCAACTGGCCGCCGTCGGCATAGTTGGGATTGTGCGACCGGAACAGGCTGACGGTCTCGCCCGCCGCCACCTTGGGCCAGATCTGGGCCACGACCGACTTCATCCCGCCCTTGTGCCCCTCGTTCGGCCCATAGACGTTGAAGAATTTCAGCCCCGCCCACTGGGGCGGCGCCTGACCCCGATCCGACTGGCGCACCGCATACTGGTCGAACAGCATTTTCGAATAGCCATAGGCGTTTAGCGGCCTCAGCTTCGATAGCGACTCCGCATCATCGTCGTCATTGAACCCCGTCTCGCCGTCGCCGTAGGTCGCCGCCGACGAGGCGTAGATCATCCGGGCGTCCCGGATCGCGCACCAGTCCCACAGGTCGCGCGACAGGGTGAAGTTGGTGCGCAGGATCAGGTCCGCATCCGGCTCGGTCGTGGACGAGATGGCGCCCATATGCACCACGGCCTCGATCCGCTCCGCATGACGCTCCAGTTGTTCGAACATCTCTTCCGGCGCCCAGAAGTCGGCGATCGGATGTTTGGCCAGATTCTTCCACTTGGCCAGATCGGCCGTCTCCAGCCGATCGCAGACCACCACGTCATAGGCCGTCTCGGCCGTCAGCCGCGCCACGATATTGGAGCCGATGAAGCCGGCCCCGCCCGTCACAACAATCATTCTGGGCGTCATTGCGCGCTTCCCGTCATCTTCTCGATCGTCCGGGTCGTCGAATACCCATCCTTGAATTCCGCCAGACGGACCACGCCGCCCCAGCTCTCGACCAGGTCGCCGCCGACCACGCCTTCGCGGGTATAGTCCGATCCCTTGATCAGCACGTCCGGCCGCAGCCGTTCGATCAGGGCGATGGGCGTCGGATCGTCAAACGACGTCACCCGATCCACGCTGCTCAGGCCGCCGATCACGACGGCGCGGCTGTCCAGGTCATTGACCGGCCGCCCCTCGCCCTTCAGCCGCCTGACCGAGGCGTCGGTGTTCAGCGCCACCACCAGCCGGTCGCACCAACCGCGCGCCTGGGCCAGATAGGCGACATGGCCCCGGTGCAGAATGTCGAAACAGCCGTTGGTGAAGCCGACCTTCAGCCCCTGCCGCCGCCAGGCCTCGACCTCGGTCGCCAGTTCGTCCAGCGGCGTCACCTTGGCCTGGGCCGCGACGGCGTGCTGGCTCAGCTCCGCCTCGATCAACTCGGCGGGCGTGACCACGGCCGTCCCGGCCTTTCCGACCACCACGCCCGAAGCCAGGATGGCGAACTGCACCGCCGTCTCCAGCGAGGCCCCGGCGCCCAGGGCCAGGCCCAGCGACGCCAGCACCGTATCCCCGGCGCCCGAGACGTCGAACACTTCACGGGCCCGACCGGGGAAATGCCGCACCGGCCCGTCGCGCCGCGCCAGGCTCATGCCCTTGCCGGCGCGGGTGACGATGATGGCCTTGGCCGTCGTCGCAGCCAGCAGGGCCGCCAAGGCCGCCTCAACCTCGGCGTCGGTCTCGACCGGCAGGCCCGTGGCCCCGGCCAGTTCCGACGCGTTCGGCTTGATGACGTCCACCGCACCATAGCGGGCGAAATCCCGCCCCTTGGGATCGACAATGACCGGCGCGCCGGTCTCGCGCGCGGCTTTCAGGGCCGAGTTGATTAAGGCGTCGCCGACCACCCCCTTGGCGTAATCCGAGAGCAGAATGGCGGAGACGCCTGAAAACGCGTCCGTTTCGGTCAGAGGCGAAGCCGCCGCCTCCTCGTCCAGCCGCAGAAGTTGCTGACCCGCCGCCACGAACCGCGTCTTGACGATGGTCGCGGCGCCGGCCGGCCTGGCGATGAAGTCGACGACCCGGTCCTCTGCGGCGATCAGGTCGCGCAGTTCCACGCCGGCCGCATCCTCGCCCGTCACGGCGCCCAGATGCGCCACCCCGCCCAGGGCCGCGACATTGCGCGCCACATTGCCGACCCCGCCGGGCATGGCCGTGGTCCGTCGGGTGCGCAGCACCGGGATCGGCGCCTCGGGCGAGATCCGGCTGACCTCGCCATAGACATAGCGGTCCAGCATCAGGTCGCCGACGCAGGCCGTCTTCAGGTCGCGCACGCGCTCCAGCAGCTTCTGCAGGGCGCCCAGATCGAGGGTGTCAGACATGGGCCCGACCTAGAGGATTCAGGCGGCCTGCGCCACCGGCGGCTTGGCCCCGATCTGGATGGCCAGGTCGTCGAAGGCGATCAGCTGCGCGGCCAGGGCCTCGAACTGGTCCAGCGGCACCATGTTCGGGCCGTCCGACGGCGCATTGTCGGGATCCGGGTGGGTCTCCATGAAGACCGCGTCCACGCCGACCGAGACGGCGGCGCGGGCCAGAACCGGCACGAACTCGCGCTGCCCGCCCGAAGACGTGCCCTGCCCGCCCGGCTGTTGCACGCTGTGGGTCGCGTCGAACACGACCGGGCAGCCGATCTCGCGCAGCACCGGCAGAGCGCGCATATCGCTGACCAGGGTGTTGTAGCCGAAGCTGGCGCCCCGCTCGCAGGCCATGACGTTCGGATTGCCGGCGCCGACCACCTTGGCAATGACGTTCTTCATGTCCCAGGGGGCCAGGAACTGGCCCTTCTTGATGTTGATCGCCTTGCCGGTCGCGGCGGCGGCCAGCAGCAGGTCGGTCTGGCGGCTCAGGAAGGCCGGGATCTGCAGCACATCGACCACCTCGCCCACCGGGCCGCACTGGGCCTCGGAGTGGACGTCGGTCAGGGTCGGCAGGCCGACGGTTTCGCGGATCTCGGCGAAGATCGGCATGGCGTCCTTCAGGCCGATGCCGCGCGCGGCGCTGGCACTGGTGCGGTTCGCCTTGTCGAAACTGGTCTTGTAGATGATGCCGACGTTCAGCCGCTCGCCGATTTCCTTCAGCGCATGGGCGGTTTCCAGCGCGTGCTGGCGGCTCTCCATCTGGCAGGGACCGGCGATGAAGGCGATTCGTGCGCCGCCGCCGATGACGACAGGCGTCCGAAGACCTTCGGACAACGTAATGACGGCGTTGGGTCGGCTCACGAGGCGGCTCTTTCGAAGTTCGGGCGTTATGGGAGCGGCGTTTGCCGCAGCTATGAGGCCATCAGGTGGCGCTCGTTTTGTGTGAGCGCAAGTTATCATGGAGTTCGCCTGCGTGGCCACCAAGCCTGTCGTCCTTTGTTTTCGCCGCGACCTGCGTCTGAACGACAATCCCGCCCTGTATCACGCCGTCGCCACCGGCCGTCCGATCCTGCCGGTCTTTATCCTGGATCGCGACCCTGACCGTCCGGCGGGCGCGGCCTCGCTGTGGTGGCTGGACAAGTCCCTGCGCGCCCTGGACGCCGCGCTTCAGGAACGCGGTTCGCGGCTGATCCTGCGGCGCGGCGATTCGCTGACGCAGCTTCAAAGTTTGGTTCAGGAAACCGGCGCCGACGCCCTGTTCATGAACCGGCTGTTCGAACCCGCCGCCTTCGCCCGCGACACCGAGATCGCCCACGCGCTGACATCAAGCGGCATTGATTGCCAGGACTGCAACGGGTCGTTGCTGGCCCGACCGGGCGCCGTGCTGAACGGATCGGACGCGCCCTACAAGGTCTTCACCCCCTTCATGAAGGCCCTGCTGGCCGCCGCCGAGCCGCCGCCGCCCGCGCCCGCCCCCCGCCGCATCGACACGCCCGATGCCGTCCAGACCGAGTCGCTCGACGACTGGGGCCTGCACCCCACCCGCCCCGATTGGTCCCAGGGCTTCGACTGGACGCCGGGCGAGGCCGGCGCCGACGCCGCCCTGTCCGACTTCCTCGCACGCGGCCTGAAGACCTACGCCAAGGGCCGCGACCATCCCGCCCTTCCCGTGACCAGCCGCCTGTCTCCCCATCTGCACTGGGGCGAGATCAGCCCCTGGCGCGCGGCCCAGCAGGCCCAGGACGCGGCGGAAGCCGGCACCATCCCCTCTGCCGAGGCGGACAAGTTCGTCGCGGAACTGGGCTGGCGCGACTTCTCGGCCCATCTGCTCCACCATTTCCCGACCATGACCGACCGGGCCTTCCGCCCCGAATACGAATTCATGCCCTGGCGCGACGATCCCGAAGGGCTGGAGGCCTGGAAACGCGGCCGCACCGGCTATCCGCTGGTGGACGCCGGCATGCGTCAACTGTGGACGACCGGCTGGATGCACAACCGGGTGCGGATGGTCGTCGCCTCCTTCCTGGTCAAACATCTGCTGATCGACTGGCGCCAGGGCGAGGCCTGGTTCTGGGACACTCTGGTGGACGCCGACCTGGCCAGCAATGTGCAGAACTGGCAGTGGGTCGCCGGATCCGGCGCCGACGCCGCCCCCTATTTCCGCATCTTCAACCCCATCACCCAGGGCGAGAAGTTCGACGCGACGGGCGGCTATGTCCGCCGCTGGGTTCCCGAACTTCGCCGCCTGCCCGACCGCTGGCTCCAGTCGCCCTGGACCGCCCCGCCCGAGGTGCTGCGCGACGCCGGCGTGCGACTTGGCAAAGACTATCCCCACCCCATCTTGGATCATGCCCAGGCCCGCGCCCGCGCCCTCGACGCCCTGAAGACCGTCACCGGTCGCGACGACTAGGCCGGTCATGACTGACGACGCACAAAGAGGTTCCCGCATGAGTGTCGCCACCGTCGATATCGAGGCTGCAGCCGCCCGCACGCCGCGCGTGTTCGCCATGCTGCTGCGTCTGCTGGCCTCGAACTGGACCTTCGGCCGCCTGACCGTCCACCTGCCCAATGG
Organism: Brevundimonas sp. GW821-FHT10A07; assembly: GCF_059415785.1. NCBI lineage: Bacteria > Pseudomonadati > Pseudomonadota > Alphaproteobacteria > Caulobacterales > Caulobacteraceae > Brevundimonas > Brevundimonas sp. GW821-FHT10A07. The sequence goes on along the minus strand of NZ_JBWKNX010000004.1, from coordinate 10,696 downwards.
CGAGACCCATGTGCTGGACGGCGCCCGCCCCGGCCCCAGCGGCGTGCTGGACGTCAAAGACTACGGCTTCGCCCGCCGCGTCCTGGCCGCCGGCGACATCGGCTTCGCCGAGGCCTATATGGCCGGCGAGTGGGACAGCCCGCATCTGGCCGCCCTGCTGGAGACCCTGGTCGAGAACTACGACCATATCCGCCGCCTGTTCGACGGCAACTGGCTGATGATGGCGGTCAACTGGCTAGCCCATCGGCGCAATCGCAACAGCAAGAGCGGATCGAAGAAGAACATCCACGCCCATTACGACCTGGGCAACGCCTTCTACCAGACCTGGCTCGACCCCTCGATGACCTATTCGTCCGCCCGGTTCGAGCGGGCGGACGCCCCGCTGGACGCCGCCCAAAAGGCCAAATACGCCGCCCTGGCCCGGATGATGGACCTGAAGCCGGGCATGTCGGTGCTGGAGATCGGCTGCGGCTGGGGCGGTTTCGCCGAGTTCGCCGCCCGCGAGATCGGCGCCCAGGTCACCGGCGTGACGATTTCGAAGGAACAGCACGACTTCGCCCGCCAGCGTCTGTTCAACGCCGGCCTGTCGGACCGCGCGACAATCGACCTGATGGACTATCGCGACGTCCAGGGCCGGTTCGACCGCGTCGCCTCCATCGAGATGTTCGAGGCCGTCGGCATGGAATACTGGCCGACCTATTTCGAAAAGATCCACGACGTCCTGAACCCCGGCGGCCGCGCCGGGCTTCAGATCATCACCATCCAGGAGCCCCTGTTCGAGGAATATAACGCCCGCACCGACTTCATTCAGAAATACGTCTTCCCCGGCGGGATGCTGCCGTCGGAGGAGCGGCTGAAGCCGGTCGTCGCCGCCGCCGGGCTGAACTGGGGCCCCATCGAACGGTTCGGCCTCGACTATGCCGAGACGCTGAAACTCTGGGACGACCGGTTCCAGGCCGCCTGGGGCGACATCCGCCGCATCGCCGGCTTTGACGAGCGGTTCCGTCGGCTGTGGCGCTTCTATCTGGCCTATTGCGAAGCCGGCTTCCGCTCGCGCCGGACCGACGTGGTGCAACTGGTGCTCGACCGCGCCTGACATTAGGCTGGGGCCATGACCCAGTCCTCCCCCCTGATCTCCACCGACGCCCTCGCCGCCCTGATGGAGGATCCGACGCTGCGGATCGTCGATGGGTCCTGGCATCTGGACGGCCGGGACGCCCAGGCGGACTTCGACCAGGCCCGGCTGCCGGGCGCGGTCTTCTTCGACCTCGAGGCGGTCTCGGACCACGGCTCGGACCTTCCGCATATGTTGCCGACCGCCGCCGCCTTTGCCGAAGCGGTCGGGGCGCTCGGGATCGCCGCGACCGACACCATCGTCATCTATGACACGGTCGGCCTGCGCTCCGCCCCGCGCGTCTGGTGGACCTTCCGGCTGATGGGGGCGACGAACGTCCGGGTGCTGGACGGCGGCCTGCCGCTCTGGCGGGCCGAAGGGCGGCCTCTGGTCTCGGGTCCGGCGCCGACGCCCACGCCGGCGTCGTTCACCGTCTCGCGGCGCAGCGACGCGGTCGCCGACCTGCCCACCGTCCTGGCGGCCCTGACCGGCGAGGCGCAGATTCTGGATGCGCGGCCGGCGGCCCGGTTCGCGGGTCAGGCGGCGGAGCCCCGGGCCGGCCTCCGCGCCGGCCATATGCCGGGCGCGCTGAACCTGCCCTTCCTCTCCGTGATCGGCGAGGACGGACGACTTCTGGAGCCCGAGGCCCTGCGCGCCCGGTTCACCCAGGCCGGGGTGGCCTTCGACCGGCCGATCATCACCAGCTGCGGCTCGGGCGTCACCGCCGCGATTCTCACCCTGGCCCTGGCCACGCTCGACGCGCCGTCCAGCCTCTACGACGGCTCATGGGCCGAATGGGGGTCCCGGACCGACACCCCCGTCGTTCTCGACTGACTCAGCCCGCCGTTCCGTGCTTCAGGCCGCGTCGGGCGGCCCCCGGAAGATCTTCGGACGCCGTCGGATCGACCGGCTCAACCGGATCGTCCTTCTCGCCGCGCGAGACCACCGTGGCCAGAACCAGATCGCCGGTGACGTTCAGCGTCGTGCGGCACATGTCCAGGAAGCGGTCGACCCCCAGGATCAGGCCGATCCCTTCCGGCGGCACCTTCACCATGACCAGGATCATGGCCACCACCGGCAGCGAGCCCGCCGGCACCCCGGCCGTGCCGATCCCGCCCAGGATACAGACCAGCATGACGATGACCTGCTGGGTCAGGCTCAGTTCGACGTTGAAGAACTGGGCCAGGAACAGCACCGTCACCCCCTCGAACAGGGCCGTGCCGTTCTGGTTGGCGGTGGCCCCGACCGTCAGGACGAAACGGGCGATCTTCCTGGGCAGTTTCAGCTCCTGCTCGGCCGCCTTCAGCGACACCGGCAGCGAGGCGTTGGACGAGGCGGTCGAGAAGGCCACCACCATCGGCTCGCGCACCGCCCTGAAGAAGGCGATCGGCGAACGCCCGCCCAGCAGCCAGATGACCAGCGGATAGACCACGAACATGTGGATCGCCATGGCCCCGACGGCGACGCCGACGAAGGCCGCCAGACGCACCAGCAGATCCCAGCCGAACAGGGCCGCCAGGTTGAACATCAGGCAGGCGATGGCGAAGGGCGCCAGTTTGATGAAGAGGTTGATCAGCTTCATCGTCACTTCCAGCAGCCCCTCGATCACCTCTTGCAGGCGGTCGGTTGCAGGGCTCTTGGCCATGACCAGGCCGATGCCGAAGAACAGGGCGAAGACCATCAGGGGCAGGATCTGGTTCTCCGCCGCCGCCGTGACCGCGTTGGACGGCACCAGTCCCAGGAAGAAGTCGCCCAGTTGAATGGTCTCCGGCGCGTTCTGGACGATGCCGGCGGCGCCGTCGCGTCCCTGTTCCAGCAACTGCTGCGCCATGGCGGGATCGACGCCCCGGCCGGGCTGCAACAGATTGACCATGACCAGGCCGATCACCACCGCGATGCCCGAAACCAGTATGGTCAGCAGCAGGGTCTTGATCCCCGCCCGTCCCAGCGAATTCAGGTCGCCCATCTCGGCCACCCCGATCACCAGGGCCGAGAACAGCAGCGGGATGACCATCATGAACAGCAGGCGCAGGAAGATCTGCCCCGCCGGTCCTGTGATGTTGTCGGTGACCCAGACCACCCAGGCCGTATCGGCGCCCAGCGCCAGATTGACCCACAGCCCCCCGCCCAGGCCGACGGTGAAGCCGATCAGCATCAGCCAGTGGAGGGCTATGCCCCCAGGTTTCGTCTCGGTCATCCATCCCCCAGGAAAAGACTCAAGCTGCGGCGCTTAACGGATCGGCAATCCATAGATCAAGCCGGCCGGCCGCGCGTTCCACTGTGCGTTCAATCCGCGCGCCAGGTCGAGCGGCGATTGCGAACCCAGGTTCCGGTCGAAGATCTGGCCGTAATTTCCGACCGACAGTATGGCGTCCTTCGCCCAGTCGTCGGACAGACCCAGCAGGGCGCCGTATTCGCCCTCAGACCCCAGCAAACGCTTGATGCGCGGGTCGTTCGACGTCTTCGACAGGGCTTCGGCGTTCTCCTGCGTGACCCCGAATTCCTCGGCCAGGACGACGGCGTTCAGGGTCCATCGCACCACGTCGGCCCAGCGTTCGTCCCCGGCCCTGACGACGGGTCCCAGCGGCTCCTTCGACACCACGTCTGACAATATCGTGTGCGCCTGAGAATCCGCCAGAACCGTGCGGGCGGCGGCCAGGGCCGATATGTCGGCGCTCAAGGCGTCGCAGTCTTCCCGGCCATAGGCGTCCCGCGCCGCCTCCTCGCTGGGCAGAACCACCGGGCGATAGGCGATGCCGCGCGAGCGGAAGAAGTCGTCGGCGTTGGCCTGGGCTGTCGATCCCGCCTGGACGCAGATCCGGGCGCCGTTCAGTTCCGTGGCACTGGCCAGGCTCAGAGACCGCCGCACCAGGAAGCCCTGGCCGTCGTAATAGTTGATTCCCGCGAAGACGAAGCCCTCGCCGGCGTCCCGGCTCATGGTCCAGGACGAATTGCGCCACAACACGTCCACACGGCCTTCCTTCAGCGCCGCGAACCGGTCGGACGCAGACAGGGGCACGAACCGAACCGCGTTCCCGTCGCCGAAGATGGCCGCCGCCATGGCGCGACAGAAATCGGCGTCGAACCCACGCCACTGACCGCGGTTGTCGGTATAGGCGAAGCCGACCAGTCCTTGATGTACGCCGCAGTTCAGCCGCCCGCGTCGCTTGACCGCGATCAGGGTCGGGCTGTCGGGGCGATCCGTGGCCACGCTGGGCGTCGGCAGGGTCTGCGAGGCGGTTTCCGGCGTCGGGTCGGGATTCCCGCGTCCGCAGGCCGCCGTCAGCAGGGCCGCCGCCATAACTCCGATCGTCAAGACCCGCATCGCGTTTCGCATCCTCCGCCGCTTGCGCCCCGCTGACTTTAGAGGCCTTTAGGCCTTGATCCGCAACCCATCGGAGAGGCCATGTCGCCGCATTCGGACCGCACCCGTCTGATCTCGTCCGCCACCCGGCGGGGCCAGGGACGCCGCCCGGTCAACCCGCCCATCGAACGCGCCTCGACCATGCTCAGCGACCGGGCGGAGACCATGCGAAACGACGCCGATGGTCCGACCTACGGCCTGGACGGCGGCTCGGCCGCGCGCCAGCTGCGCGCCGCCCTGGCCGATCTGGAAGGCGCGGCCGACGCCTTCATCGTCCCGTCCGGCCTGGCCGCCGTGACCGTGCCCCTGCTGGCCCTGACCCGGCCGGGCGACGAGGTGATCACGAGCGACGCGATCTATGGCCCGTCCCGCCGGTTCCTGGCCCGCTACCAGGCCGCGCGCGGGGTCACGACCCGCTTCCTGCCCGCCGATACGGATGCGGCGGGCCTGATCGCCGCCCTCGGCGACCGCACCCGTCTGGTCCTGATGGAATCCCCCGCCTCCCTGACCTTCGAGATGATCGATGTGGCCGCCGTGACGTCCGCCTGTCGCGAACGCGGCGTCCTGACCGTGATCGACAACACCTGGGGCGCGGGCCTGGCCTTCAAGCCCCTGGCCCACGGCGTCGATGTCAGCATCCAGGCTCTGACCAAATATGTCTCCGGCCATTCCGACGTCCTGATGGGCGGGATCGCCGCCCGCGCCCCCGCCTGCCTGCGCGCCGTCGCCGACACGATCGAGGATCTGGGCTGGCACGTCTCGCCCGACGACGCCTGGCTGGCTCTGCGCGGCCTGCGCACCCTGCCGCTGCGCTATGGGGAACAGGGGCGTTCGGGCCTGATCGTCGCCGAATGGCTGCAGGCCCGGCCCGAGGTGGCGCGGGTCCTCTATCCGCCCCTGCCCGGTTCGGTCGGCCATGATCTGTGGACGCGGGATTTCACCGGCGCCGCCTCCCTGATGGGCGTCGTTCTGACGGGCGGAAACACGGCCGCAGCCTGCGCCTTTCTTGACGCCCTCAACCTGTTCGGCATCGGCTATTCCTGGGGCGGGTTCGAAAGCCTGATCACCCCCGAGACGCACCAGATGGCCTATCGCGATCATCCGCCGGCGCTGGAGGGCGAGATGATCCGCCTGCATATCGGGCTGGAAGACCCCGCCGACCTGATCGCCGACCTCGAACACGGCTTCGCCGCCTTCCGCGCGGCGCTCACCCTTCCTTAAGCGGCCGGGGCGACAGTCGCCCCGTGCACGCCTCGCCCGTCCAGATCGATGATTCGGACGCCCCGCCCGCCTGGGAACAGTGGGCGGCGGGCTTCGTCGTCTTCATGCTGACCGGCGCCCTGATCGCCCCGGTCATCGCCCCGGACCAGGGCGAGACCCCGATCCTTCGCCTGATCTGGCTGCCCGTCTACGCCGTCACCGCCGGCCTGATCGTGTTTCGCTTCGAAAAAATCATCCGCGCCTGGCCCGCCTGGCTGATGGTCGGCGGACTGGTCGGCCTGGCCTATGTCTCGCAGTACTGGTCCATTGATCCCGGCGTCACCGACCGGCGCGTCATCGCCCTGGCGATCAACAGCGCCTTCGCCGTCTATCTGGGCGCGGTCTTCCGGGACGCGGCCCTGCCCCGCGTCCTGATGCACACCTGTCTTGTCATGGTGATCGGCAGCCTGATCATGGTCTTCGCCTTTCCCCGCATCGGGGTTCACCAGTACGACAACGCCGGTCTGTGGCGCGGCCTCTGGTACGAGAAGAACCAGATGGGCCTGGTCATGGTGGTCGGTGCGGTCTCGGCCGCCGCCAGCCTGGCCGCCGACCATCTGGCCGGAAACGGGCGCAAGCCGTGGGTCGCCCTGCTGACCTTCGCCCTCACCACGCTTCTGGTCGTGGCCACCCAGTCCAAGACCTCGCTGCTGTGCTGGATGCTGGGCGTCGGCATGGTCGGCGGCTGGTGGACGCTGAAACAGGGCGGCGCGGCCGTGACCGTCGCGGCCGTCTGGCTGGGCGTGGTGATCGCCGCCGTCGGGACCTGGTTCTGGAACACCGATTCCGCCGCCATTCTCGAAGCCCTGGGCAAGGACCCGTCCCTGACCGGCCGGACCCTGATCTGGGAGGCCCTGATGCGCAAGGTCGCCGAACGCCCCTGGACCGGTTACGGCTTCAGCGCCTTCTGGGGCGTCGATTCCATTCCCGCCCGCGAGATCCGGCTGGAGACCCAGTGGCCCGTCCCCTCGGCCCACAACGGCTGGATCGACCTGCTGGTCCAGCTGGGCTGGCCCGGCGCAGTCGCCGTCGGAACCCTGATGGCCGTGTCCGCCGTCATGATCCTGATCCGTATGAACGGCCTGGGCGCCCGCGAGGGCTTCTGGAGCGTCGGCTATCTGGCGGTCTTCTTCGCGCTGAGCCTGTCCGAGAGCGTCCTGCTGACCCACGCCAACCTGCCCTGGGTGCTGATGCTGGCGATTCTGGCCCGCGCCGTGACCTTCGATCCGGTTCCGGTGCGACCGCCGCTTGCTCGACCGGCGACACGGGCCTACCAGAACCGGCTCCGAATCGCCTCAGACTATGTGAATGGCCGCAGACCTCTTCGCTTTTGACGACACCCCCGACGCTCCCAAGCCCGAGGCGCCCAAACCTGCTGCGGCGACGCCGCCCCAGGCTGCGCCCGCCCCTGCGCCAAAACCGGTCCCGACGCCTGTCGCCCCGGCCCCGACCGCCCCGGCCCCGACCGCAGGCGCCCAGAACGCCTATTCCGCCTCCTCCATCGAGGTTCTGGAAGGGCTCGAGCCCGTTCGCAAACGCCCCGGCATGTATATCGGCGGCACCGACGAACGCGCCCTGCACCACCTGTTCGCCGAAGTCCTCGACAATGCGATGGACGAGGCCGTGGCCCGTCACGCCAAGCTGATCACCGTCGAACTGGACGCCGACGGCTATCTGTCGGTCCGCGACGACGGCCGGGGCATCCCGGTCGATCCCCACCCCAAACATCCCGGCAAGTCGGCGCTGGAGGTGGTGATGACCGTCCTCCACTCGGGCGGCAAATTCTCCGGCAAGGCCTATGAGACCTCGGGCGGCCTGCACGGCGTCGGCGTCTCGGTCGTCAACGCCCTGTCGGAACATCTGGACGTGACCGTCTGGCGCGACGGCTTCGAGTGGAAACAGTCCTTCTCGCGCGGCAATGTCCTGGGCCCGATCCAGCAGGTCCAGCCGTCCAGGAAGCGCGGCACCCAGATCCGCTTCAAGCCGGACGACGAAATCTTCGGCATGGGCGCGGCCTTCAAGCCCGCCCGCCTGTTCCGCATGGCCCGCTCCAAGGCCTATCTGTTCCGCGGCGTCGAGATCAAATGGACCTGCGCGCCCGAGCGGATCACCGACGCCACACCGACCCAGGCCCTGCTCCACTTCCCCGGCGGTCTGGCCGACGCCCTGATCGACCGGATCGGCGAGCTGGAGACCGTCACCCCCACCTTCGCCGGCCGCGCCGAGCGTCAGGGCGAGGCGGGCGCCTTCGAATGGGCCGTCACCTGGTCCCCCATCGGCTTCGGCGAGGCTGACGGCTTCATCCAGTCCTACTGCAACACCGTCTCCACCCCCGACGGCGGCACCCACGAGGCCGGCTTCCGCGCCGCCCTGGTCAAGGGTCTGAAATCCTACGGCGAGCTGACCAACGAGAAGCGCGCCGCCATCATCACGGCCGAGGACGTCACCGCCAACGCCGGCGCCCTGATCAGCGTCTTCATCCGCAATCCCGAGTTCCAGGGCCAGACCAAGGACCGCCTGTCCTCGCCCGAGGGCGCCCGGCTGGTCGAACAGCTGCTGCGCGACCCGCTGGACCACTGGCTGACCGAAAGCCCCAAACAGGCCAACGCCCTGCTCGGCTTCGTCGTCGATCGCGCCGAGGACCGTCTGCGCCGCCGCAAGGACAAGGAGGTCCAGCGCGCCGCCGCCACCCGCAAGCTGCGCCTGCCGGGCAAGCTGTCGGACTGCAGCCGCCAGTCGGCCCAGGGCACCGAACTCTTCATCGTCGAAGGCGATTCGGCCGGCGGCTCGGCCAAGCAGGCGCGCGACCGCACCACCCAGGCCATCCTGCCCCTGCGCGGCAAGATCCTGAACGTCGCCTCCGCGACCGCCGACAAGCTGCGCCAGAACATCGAACTGTCCGACCTGGCCCTGGCCCTGGGCGTTCAGCCCGGCAATCGGTTCAACATCGACGACCTGCGCTACGAGCGGATCGTCATCATGACCGACGCCGACGTGGACGGCGCCCATATCGCGGCCCTGCTGATCACCTTCTTCTATCGCGTCATGCCCGAGACCATCCGCCAGGGCCGGGTCTTCATGGCCCTGCCGCCCCTGTACCGGATCTCCGCCGGCCCCTTGAGCGAATACGCCCGCGACGACGCCCACCGCGACGAACTGCTGGCCACCGTCTTCAAGGGCAAGAAGACCGAGATCGGCCGGTTCAAGGGTCTGGGCGAAATGATGGCCTCCCAGCTGAAGGAGACCACCATGGACCCCAAGAAGCGCACCCTGGCCCGGATCACCGTCCCCGACGCCGAAACCAGCGTCGAAGACCTGGTCGAACGCCTGATGGGCAAGCGCGCCGACGCCCGCTTCCAGTTCATCCAGGAAAACGCCCAGTTCGTGAAGGAAGACCTGGACGTCTGAGGCCGACGGCCCTTCCACCTCGCCCTCGCGCCTGACAAAAGGGGAGCCATGCAGACGCCCGCCCCCTCTCCCGCCGTTCTGGACGAACTGAAAGCCGCCCTCGGTCCGGGCGGCTGGACCCAGGATCCCGAGGTCATCGCCCCGGCCCTGACCGAATGGCGCAACCGCTGGACCGGCCATACGCCGATCCTGCTGACCCCGCGTTCGACCGAGGAGACGGCCAGGGCCGTGGCCATCTGCGCCCGCGAAGGCGTGGCCATCACGCCCCAGGGCGGCGGCACCGGCCTGGTCGGCGGCCAGATCCCCTTTGGCGAGGTCCTGCTGTCGACCCGCAAGATGCGCGCCGTCCGCGACGTCACCCCCCTGGACGACGCCATGACGGTCGAGGCCGGCCTGACCCTGCTGGAGGCGCAACAGGCGGCGACGGCCGCCGGCCGCTATTTCCCGCTCAGCCTCGCGGCCGAGGGGTCGGCCACCATCGGCGGCGTCATCTCCACCAACGCCGGCGGCACCCAGGTGCTGCGCTACGGCATGATGCGCGACCTGGTGCTGGGCCTCGAGGCCGTCATGCCCAATGGCGAGATCTTCCGGGGCCTGAAGCGCCTGCGCAAGGACAACACCGGCTACGACCTGAAACAGCTGCTGATCGGCGCCGAGGGCACCCTGGGCGTCGTGACAGCCGCCACCCTGAAACTCTTCCCCATCATGCGCTCGCGCGCCGTCGCCGTGGTCGGCCTGGAAACCGCCGCCGCCTCGGTCGAGCTTCTGGCCCGCGCCAAGGCCGAGACCGGCGGCGGGGTCGAAGCCTTCGAGCTGATGAAGCGTCTGGGCATGGAACTGGTGCTCAAGAACATCCCCGACACCCGCGAACCGCTGGACTCGACGCCCGACTGGTACGTCCTGATCGAGATCGCGTCGGGCACGCCCGGCGGCGCCGAGGCCCAGATGGAGGCCCTGCTGGAAGTCGCCTTCGAGCAAGGCCTGATCACCGACGCCGCCATCGCCCAGAACGACGCCCAGCGCGCCGCCTTCTGGCGTCTGCGCGAAGAACATTCGGCGGCGCTCAAGCCCGAGGGCGGCGGCTGGAAACACGACGTCTCCGTCCCCATCAGCCGCATCGCCGAATTCATCGACGAAGCCTCGGCCGCCGTCGAACGTTTTCATCCCGGCGCCCGCATCTCGGTCTTCGGCCACGTCGGCGACGGCAATCTGCACTACGACATCCTGCCCGGCGTGGGTCAGGACATCCCCGCCTTCATCGGCCGCTGGAAGGAAGGCTCGCAAGTGGTTCACGACGTTGTCGGAACCTATGACGGCTCCATCTCCGCCGAACACGGCCTGGGCCGGCTGAAGACCGAAGATGTCAAACGCTACAAATCCCCCCTCGAGATCGAAACCATGGCCGCCCTGCGCCGCGCCATCGACCCCAAGCGGATCATGAACCCGTCGGTGTTGTTCTAGCGCTCGGCGACGCGCCCCCTCCGTCACGGCGCTCTGCGCCGCGCCACCTCCCCCAAGGGGGGAGGAATGCGAGCACCGAAATCCTCCCC